>NZ_JBIVTK010000002.1:0-538565 GCF_044756725.1 Paenarthrobacter sp. NPDC091669 | reverse complement strand
CGGGCCCCCCGCGCCCCCGCCGGCGGGGGCCCCCCGCCCGGGGGCCCGGCGCGCGGGGTCCCCCCGGCGGCGGCACCCAGGGGGGGCGGCCGCCCACCTCGCGCGAGGTGGGCGGCCGCCGTCGTTAATGACGATTTGCCGTATCAGTTGGCCGGGTAGTTGCGCTCCGGCTCCCCTGTGTAGAGCTGCCGCGGGCGGCCGATCTTGGTCTGGGGGTCGTTGATCATTTCGCGCCACTGGGCAATCCAGCCCGGGAGGCGTCCGATGGCGAACAGTACAGTGAACATCTTCTCCGGGAAACCCATGGCCTTGTAGATGAGGCCGGTATAGAAGTCGACGTTCGGGTATAGCTTGCGCTGGATGAAGTAGTCATCAGCCAAGGCCTTCTCTTCGAGGCGCATGGCGATGTCCAGCAGTTCGTCGTTGCCGCCGAGCTTGCCGAGAACTTCGTGGGCCGTTGCCTTGATGATCTTGGCGCGGGGATCGTAGTTCTTGTAGACACGGTGTCCGAAGCCCATGAGGCGGACGCCGTCTTCCTTGTTCTTGACCTTCTCCATGTAATCCTCGGGCTTGATGCCGTCGGCCTGGATCTGGCGGAGCATCTTCAGCACGGCCTCGTTGGCGCCACCATGGGCGGGACCGAAGAGGGCGTTGATGCCTGCGGACACCGAAGCGAAGAGGTTCGCGTTGGACGAACCCACCAGACGCACGGTGGACGTGGAACAGTTCTGCTCGTGATCCGCGTGCAGGATGAGCAGGAGGTCCAGTGCCTTGACCACTACCGGATCCATTTCGTACTGCTCGGCGGGAAGGCCGAAGCTCAGTCGAAGGAAGTTCTCCACCAGGTTCATGGAGTTGTCCGGGTAGAGCATCGGCTGGCCGATGGACTTCTTGTGGGCGTAAGCGGCAATGACAGGCAGCTTGGCCATGAGGCGGATGGTGGAAACTTCCACGTGCTCCGCGTTGAACGGATCCAGCGAGTCCTGGTAGAACGTGGACAGCGCCGAAACAGCCGAGGAGAGCACCGGCATGGGGTGGGCGTCGCGCGGGAACCCGCCGAAGAAGCCCTTGAGCTCTTCGTGCAGGAGCGTGTGGCGCCGGATCTTCTGATCAAATTCTTCCAACTCCGTGGGGGTGGGAAGGTTGCCGTAGATCAGCAGGTAGGAAACTTCGAGGAAGCTCGAGTGCTGCGCGAGCTGCTCAATCGGGTACCCGCGGTAGCGCAGGATCCCTGCGTCGCCGTCGATGTAGGTAATGGCCGAGGTGGTGGCCGCTGTGTTCATGAAGCCGGGGTCATAGGCAACGGCGCCCGTCTGCTTCAGCAGCTTGGAAACGTCGTAGCCTTCGTTTCCTTCTACAACCTGGATGCGCGGCAGTTCGAGTTCGCCGCCGGCATGGCGCAGTGTTGCGCTGGTGGTCTCAGTCATGGAGTCCCCTTCATGAGGCCTTTGGGCCTCTATCGAACGCTTGTCCAACCAACTTCTGGTGCCGCCGCCTTCGGCCCTACTGTTGCAGGGCTCCAACGGCCGAAGTGCTTTCTTAGAGAAGGCCACCATTGATAGTCAGTTAAAAAGCTACCGCCAGTAACCCTCCGGAACTAATCCGTGCCGTCGGGTTACTGGCGGAATGACGCTGTTAGTGGTGCAAGTCACAGCATTGTTATGAGGCTGTGGCAAGCCGCTCAACTGCGGCGTCGATGCGTTCGTCGCTGCCCGTCAGGGCTACGCGGATGAAACCATTGCCGGCGTCGCCGTAAAAGACCCCCGGACCCACCACAATGCCGAGGTCGGCGAACCGTGCCACCGTATCCCAGGTGGCTTCACCCGCAGTGGACCAGAGGTACAGCCCGGCTTTGGATTGATGGATCTGCAGTCCGAACTTCTCCAGCGCAGGAACCATCCTTTCGCGCCGGCCGCGGTAGAGGTCCTTCTGGGACAGCACATGGCTGGCATCGCCCAGAGCAACCCGCATCGCTTCCTGCACGGGGTAGGGCACGATCATGCCCGCATGCTTCCTGCTGTTGACCAGATTGGCCATAATTGCAGAGTCTCCGGCGACGAATGCGGCACGGTAGCCAGCCAGGTTGGACTGTTTACTCAACGAGTACACGCACAGCAGGCCGTCGGTGGAGCCGCCGGTAACACGGGGGTCAAGGATGCTGGGGACAGCTTCTCCCCCACGTTGGGCATCCCATTCGCCCCAGCCCAGTTCGGCGTAGCATTCGTCCGAGGCCACCACGGCGCCGAGCTCGCGCGCCTGACACACGATCCTGCGGAGCGACTCCACATCGCGAACGCTGCCCGTGGGATTGCCCGGCGAGTTGATCCAGATCAACCGGACTTTGGCGCGGGTGGCCGGATCAAGTTCATCCAGGTCGTCGGCAGCAACAGCCGTGGCCCCTGCCAATGAGGCGCCGATGTCGTAGGTCGGGTAGGCAACGGTAGGCCTCACAACCACGTCTCCGGCGCTCAGGCCGAGCAGGAACGGCAGCCAGGCTACGAGTTCTTTGGAGCCCACGGTCGGCATGACGTCCTGGGGGTCCAGACCGGGCACGCCGCGGCGGCCGGCGAACCAGTCCACCACGGCTTGGCGCAAGGCCACGGTGCCGTGAACCGTGGGATAGCCGTGGGCGTCCGCAGCGTCCGCAAGGGCATCACGGATCAGCCCGGGCGTGGGATCCACCGGTGTCCCGATGGAAAGATTCACGGCGCCACCAGGGTGCTTTGATGCCGTGGCGACGTAGGGCGCCATGGCCTCCCAGGGGTAGTCGGGCAGGTTCAGGCCGAAAGCCGGTGCCGCGGAGATCAAGGAAACTACCGCCCTTAGTGGTCTTGGTTCTGCGGGGGCAATGCGGAAATGAACGGGTGATCCTTACCCGTGTTGCCAATCTTGGCCGCTCCGCCCGGGGAACCGAGGTCGTCGAAGAACTCAACGTTGGCCTTGTAGTAGTCGGCCCATTCCTCCGGGGTGTCATCCTCGTAGTAAATGGCCTCTACCGGGCACACGGGTTCGCAGGCACCACAGTCGACACATTCATCGGGGTGGATATAGAGGGAACGCTCACCTTCGTAAATGCAGTCGACAGGGCACTCTTCAATACATGCCTTGTCCTTGACATCCACACACGGCTGCGCGATTACGTACGTCACGTCCCAGACCTCTCCACGGTTTGTCCCGGCGATGGCCGGGGTACTACGGCCGGCATCATGCCGGGCACTCAACTTCCGAGCCTATTATCCAACAGTGCAATGACGCCAACCTAGCCCGCGTCTTAGTATGAAACGGTGACTCCCCCGCATTTGCCGCCCAGACAATTCCTACTCACCGCAGAACCAGGCATCAGGGTGGTGGTCCGGTACAGGATCGACGACGGCCTGACGGACGCTTTGGGCTACCTGCTGGACACCAGCGACAACAGTTGCACGGTACGGACCCGTACCTCCGACGTCGAAATTCCCTTGGCGATGGTTATCGCGGCGAAAGAGGTTCCACCGCCACCGCCACGGCGGCAGTCCGTCCGGCATGCAGGCGGCTCGCTGCCACCAGCATGACCAAGGTCACCACTGCGATGCCAAAGACCCACACATTGCCGACGGCGTCACCCAGGACCAACTGCTTGGCCGGGCCCGCTGATGACAGGACGCCGACGGCGGCATAGCTCACCACGCCGGCTACCGCCGTCGGGATGACCGAGCGCGACCAGGCGGCGAGCCACAGTTGCACCGACGCCAGCAGCATCAGGGCTGCGGCGACGCCGCATGAGACGTCGACTCCCGCCCACTGGGCTGCTTGCCGGTGCAAGGCCGTGCCGGCTGCGGCAACGAAAGAGCCGCCGGTACGGCCGCGGCAATGCCACGAACCGTACGGGCGGCTCCTCTCTTCATTCAGCTGTTCCTGACTGTTCAGTCAGTGCAGGCTAGGACTTGGCGCGGGCGCGGTTGGCCTTGGCGCGCTCATTGGAGTCCAGGATGACCTTACGGATACGGATGGATTCCGGGGTGACCTCGACGCACTCGTCTTCGCGGGCGAATTCGAGGGACTCTTCGAGAGTGAGATCGCGCGGCGGCGTCAGGTTCTCGAAGGTGTCGGAGGAAGCTGCACGCATGTTGGTGAGCTTCTTTTCCTTGGTGATGTTGACGTCCATGTCATCAGCGCGGGAGTTCTCGCCAACAATCATGCCTTCGTAAACCTCGGAGGTGGGCTTCACGAAGAAGGAACCGCGCTCCTGGAGGTTGATCATGGCAAACGGCGTCACAACGCCTGCGCGGTCGGCAATCATCGAACCGTTGGTACGGTATTCGATCGGTCCGGCCCACGGCTCGTAGCCTTCGGAGATGGAGGCAGCGATACCGGCGCCACGGGTGTCCGTCAGGAACCGGGTGCGGAAACCAATCAGGCCACGGGCGGGAACGATGAATTCCATGCGGCACCAACCGGTGCCGTGGTTAGCCATGTTGGTCATGCGGCCCTTACGGGCAGCCATGAGCTGCGTAACGGCGCCAAGGTATTCCTCAGGCACGTCGATGGTCATGTGTTCCATCGGCTCATGCAGCTTGCCGTCGATGGTCCTGGTGACAACCTGCGGCTTGCCCACGGTCAGCTCGAAGCCTTCGCGTCGCATCTGCTCAACCAGGATGGCCAGAGCGAGCTCGCCACGGCCCTGGACTTCCCAGGCGTCGGGACGCTCGGTGGGGAGCACCTTGATGGAGACGTTACCGATCAGTTCCTTGTCCAGGCGATCCTTCACCTGGCGGGCCGTGACCTTGGCGCCCTTGACCTTGCCGGCCAGCGGCGAGGTGTTGATACCGATCGTCATGGAGATCGCGGGATCATCCACGGTGATCAGCGGCAGCGGCTGCGGGTTCTCGGCGTCGGTGAGGGTTTCACCAATGGTGATTTCCTCGATGCCGGCCACAGCGACGATTTCGCCCGGGCCTGCCGATTCGGCAGGAACGCGGGTGAGGGCCTTGGTGGCCAGCAGTTCGGTGATCTTGACGTTCTTGAGCTCACCGTTGGCGCGTGCCCAGGCAACGGTCTGGCCCTTGCGGAGGGTTCCGTTGTAGATGCGGAGCAGGGCAAGGCGGCCAAGGAACGGCGAAGCGTCCAGGTTGGTCACGTGTGCCTGCAGCACGCCGTCCGGGTTGTAGGTCGGAGCGGGGATGTGCTCAATGATGGTCTTGAAGAGGGGCTCGAGGTCCTCGTTCTCCGGAGCAGAACCGTTGGCCGGCTGGTCCAGGGACGCGCGGCCAACCTTGGCAGCGGCGTAGACGACGGGAACTTCGAGGACCTTGTCCAGGTCCAGGTCCGGAACTTCGTCGGCGAGGTCCGAAGCGAGGCCAAGGAGCAGGTCCATGGACTCGTGGACAACTTCGTCGATGCGGGCGTCGGGACGGTCGGTCTTGTTGACCAGGAGGATGACCGGCAGGTGCGCAGCAAGGGCCTTGCGGAGCACGAAGCGGGTCTGGGGCAGCGGGCCCTCGGAGGAGTCGACCAGCAGGACGACGCCGTCAACCATGGACAGACCGCGCTCTACCTCGCCACCGAAGTCGGCGTGGCCGGGGGTGTCGATGACGTTGATGGTGATGGTCTCGCCGTTGGACGACGGGCCATTGTAGGCAACCGTGGTGTTCTTCGCGAGGATGGTGATGCCCTTTTCGCGTTCCAGGTCACCGGAGTCCATGACACGGTCCTCAACCTCACCATGGGAAGCGAAGGAGTTGGTCTGCTTGAGCATGGCGTCGACCAGGGTGGTCTTACCGTGGTCAACGTGTGCGACGATCGCGACGTTGCGCAGATCGCTCCGCGACGCAGTGTTGGTGATGGTTTCAGACATGCGTTAATGACTCGTTTCAGTGGTGAAGTCAGCTGTTTGTATCCGCGCGCATACCTGATCGACTTGATCGGAACACACAGCGAAAAGACCCCGGGACACAGGGCACCTGCATCCAGTCTAAACGCAGTTGCATTTCCCAGCCTAAAAAGCAAGCCATTCGACATCCGAATGTGGCGCTGCTCACATGAGGTCACGCTTTAACAACCCCTACTCCAGATGCTGGATTTTCTTGCCGCCGTGCCCCATGATTGCTGCAGAACCAGTGCAACACGGAGAACAATCGATGCGACAATCTTCGGCCGCGTTCCGCCTGCTCGCACCATTGATCGCCGTCGGCGTTCTGGCAGTAGGCTGCGGACCCAGCCCAGCTACCCCCGTTTCCACCCCCACGCGCTCCGCCGCGCCCGGGCCCGCCCAGACGGCCGCCGCCCCTCCCCTGAGGACGGCCCCGGCTCCCAGCGCCCTGGACCTTCCTGTTGGCTCGTTGTACAAGAACCCGGCGAACAACCGCAAAGAACTGGTGCTGGCCGATGTGCGCCACACCGCCGTCCTGATCGGAGACTCCCAGGCCATGCCGAAGGACTCCTGGCCCCAGCAGGGCATCGCTGCCTTGGGGTACAAGTTGCACGTGGTGGGCATGGGCGGCACTGGTTTCGTGGCCGCCAATGGCACAACAGGCAACTACATCGACGCCTTGCAGCGCGGAGACTGGATACTCCCCTACGGAGATCCGCCCCTGATCGTGATACAAGGCGGCGGCAATGATGCCACGCAAAAGGCCACGGATGCGCAAATCACCAGCAATGCCGAGCGTCTCCTCGCGGCCCTGAAGAAGCGCTATCCCGGGGCCGCCTTGGCCATGATCGGAACCTTGGCACGCGGCACTGAAAATGGAGGCGGCCGCCGTACCGAAGTGGACGCCCTGCTGGGACGCCTTGCTGCGAAGCACGGCATTCCCTTCGTCAGTACTGGCGACTGGCTCACTCGTTTCAACGCTGTGGGCGATCTCCAGGACGGCGTGCATCTCAAGCCGTCCGGGCACGTCAAGCTCGGAGCCGTCCTGGCCCGCGAACTCACAGCGCTGGGCCTCACAGCCCGCCCGGACAGTGCCGCCCCGGCAAAGTAGCCGCCGTCGTCGTCCGCTTCTGACGTTGTGAGGCCCGTTCTGCGTGCTTCGGGAGCGCTGGGGCGCGCAGAGCAGGCCCCGCAACGGCACATAAACGGCGAGAGCCGGTGGTTTCCTTTCGGGAACCACCGGCTCTTCTGCTATCCAGCGATCAAACGTTCGACGCCGGTCAGGCCACCGCGGGCGGCAGCAGGAGCGACCCACCCGGGATGGCGTCCAGGAGTGCCTGGGTGTAAGCCTCACGGGGGTTGTCGAAGACGTCGTCAGTGCTGCCCGTTTCCACAAGCTGGCCCTTTTCCATGACGCAGACGTGGTCCGCGATCTGGCGGACCACGGCGAGGTCGTGGGTGATGAACAGGTAGGTCAGGCCAAGGTTGTCCTGGAGGTCTGCCAGCAGGTTCAGGACCTGTGCCTGCACCAGGACATCAAGGGCCGAGACCGCTTCGTCGCAAATGATGACTTCTGGATCCAACGCCAGAGCACGCGCAATGGCGATACGCTGCCGCTGACCGCCCGAGAGCTCATTGGGATACCTCTGCATCATGGACTGGGGCAAAGCCACCTGGTCCAACAACTCGCGGACCTTCTTCTCGCGGCTGGCCGCATTCCCGATCTTGTGAACACGCAGCGGCTCTTCGATGGTCCTGAAGATGTTGTACATCGGGTCCAAAGAACCGTACGGATCCTGGAAGATGGGCTGCACGCGGCGACGGAACTTGAAGAGCTCCTTGCCCTTCAACCCCGCGGTATCCACGCCGTCGAAGATGATCTGGCCCTCAGTGGGCTTCTCGAGCTGGAGAACCATCTTGGCAACAGTGGACTTGCCCGAGCCGGACTCGCCCACGATCGCGGTCGTGGTCCCGCGCTTGACGCTGAAGCTGACATCGTCAACAGCAGCGAAATCGGACGTCTGCCCCAGTCCCTGACGCAATTTGTAGATCTTGCGCAGGTTCTTGATCTGGAGGACCTCGTCCTGGACCCGGCTTTGTGCGGCAGCCACGGGCGCCAGGAGATCGCCGGCCTCCACACCCTGCTCCTTGGCCACCTGGATACGACGCGACGCCAGGGAAGGCGCCGATTCAACCAGGCGACGGGTGTAGGGGTGCTGGGGGTTGCGGAGAAGTTCCAGCGAAGGTCCGGCCTCCACGACGTTGCCCTGGTACATGACGATCACTTTGTCAGCGCGTTCAGCGGCAAGGCCGAGGTCGTGCGTGATCAGCAACACCGAGGTGCCGAGTTCAGTGGTCATGGTGTCCAAATGGTCCAGGATCCTGCGCTGCACCGTGACATCCAATGCCGACGTGGGTTCATCGGCAATGAGGAGCTTGGGTTGGCAGCTCAGGCCGATGGCGATCAGCGCGCGCTGGCGCATGCCACCGGAGAACTCATGCGGGTACTGCTTGGCACGTCGTGCGGCGTCAGGGAGTCCGGCTTCCGCAAGGACGCGGGCAACATCCTCCGGACCGTCCGGACGACCGTTGGCCTTCAGCGTTTCCCGCACCTGGTAACCGATCTTCCAAACCGGGTTCAGGTTGGACATGGGGTCCTGGGGAACCATGCCGATGTGGCTGCCGCGGAGCTCGATCATGCGCTTTTCCGACGCGTGGGCGATGTCTTCGCCGTCGAGCAGGATCTGACCTGCGGAGACTCGTCCGTTGTTGGGCAAGAGGCCGATGGCGGCCAGCGCCGTCGTCGACTTTCCGGAGCCCGACTCCCCCACAATGGCGACCGTTTCGCCCGGCATGATGGTCAAATGGGCGTTCTTGACCGCTTTGACCTCGCCGGAACCGGTCTTGAAGGTGATGGCCAGGTCCTTGATCTCCAGGATGGGCCGTACTGGTGCCGTGGCTTCATCAATTCTGATGTTCGCAGAAGTCATGTTCGCCTCCTTAGCGCTGACGGCTCTTGGGATCAAGAGCATCGCGGACGGCGTCGCCAAGCATGATGAAGCTCAGGACGGTGATGGACAGGGCGGCTGCCGGGTAGAGCAGGATTCCCGGGTTGGTGCGGATGGAGGCGTTGGCTGCGGAAATGTCGTTACCCCACGACATCACGCTGCCGGGCAACCCGACACCCAGGAAGGACAACGTGGCTTCCAGGACGATGAAAACGCCCAATTCCAAGGTCGCCAGCACAATCACGGGGGCCAAGGCATTCGGAAGCGCATGCTTAACCAGGGCACCGAACTTGGACACGCCCAGTGACCGGGCCGCCGTAACGAAGTCCGCGTTACGGACCTCAATGACGGCACCTCTGGTGATACGCGCCATTTGTGGCCAGGCAAGCAGGGATATCGTCAGGACCACTGTCCAGACGCTCCTGTTCTCACGGAACAACGGCAGCTGCGTGATGACCAGGGCGCCCAGGATGATCGGCAACGCGAAGAAGATATCGCCAAGTCGCGCAAGGACGGAGTCCAGCCAGCCACCGTAGTAACCGGCCAGCGCACCGAGGGTGACGCCGATGATGACAACGGCAAGTACGGACAGGACACCCACAGACAGGGAAGCCTGCGTACCGTGAATCACGCGGGAATAGACGTCACAACCCTGCAGGGTGAACCCCAAAGGGTGGCCGGCAGTGGGTGCGCCCTCGGAGTTGGCCAACTGGCAGTCATTGTTGGGTTCGACGCTGGTGAACAGCCCCGGGAACACGGCAACGATCACAAGGAGCAGGATCAACAGGGAGGAGACGATGAACATGGGGCGACGGCGAAGCTTGCGCCACGCATCCGCCCAAAGGCTCAGCGGCGCCTGATCTGTCTTGACAGCGTCAGTGGCCAGAAGCGGTGTCTCCTCGACGGGAGCCACAAAGTGTTCATTTTTACTGGTCATAGCGGATCCTCGGGTCAAGCCAGGCGTACAGGAGGTCAACCAAGAGGTTGGTGATAACAAAAACCAGGACCAGGACACTCACAATGGCAACGATGGTGGGGCCTTCGCTGCGCTGGATGGCCTGGAAGAGTTTGTTACCCACTCCGGGGACGTTGAAGATACCTTCGGTAACGATGGCGCCGCCCATGAGCCCACCAAGGTTGGCGCCCAAGTAGGTCACCACCGGGATCAACGAGTTCCTGAGGATGTGGGCCATCACGACGCGTGGCCGTGACAGGCCCTTGGCTGTCGCGGTGCGCACATAGTCCGCGTTCATGTTCTCACTGACGGATGCGCGGGTCAGCCGGAGGACATAGGCGAAGGACACCAGGCCCAGGACCACGGCAGGAAGGATCAGGTTGCCCCAGTCGGCGTTGGCGCCCACCGTGGGTTTGGCCCAGCCCAGCTGGACACCGAACACCAGCTGGAAGACGAAGCCCAAAACGAAGGTGGGAACAGCGATCACCAAGAGCGAAACGACCAGAACAGTGGAGTCGAAGAGCTTGCCCTTCTTTAGGCCGGCGAAGACACCGAACGCGATGCCGAACACGGCCTGGATGATGAGGGCCTCAATGGCGAGCATTGCCGTGACAGGGAAGGCCCTGGCCAGTGAGTCAGCGATGGGCTGCTGGGTGAAGTCAACGCCAAGGTTGAAAGTAAACAGGTTTTTGATGAAGAGCCCGTATTGAACCCAGAATGGCTGGTCCAGGTTGTACTGGGCCCGCAGGGCGTCGATGACGCTCTGCGGCGGCTGGCGATCCCCGAAGAGGGCAGCAATCGGGTCGCCGGGTAGTGCGAAGACCATGTAATAGACGAGGAGTGTGGTCCCCAGGAATACCGGGATGACCTGGAGGAGTCTACGGAAAATGAAGCGAACCACGGGTCACCCCTCTCCGGTGGTGGGGCATTGGTGTGTCATGTGTGCCTTCCTGCCAAGCAAGCAAGGGGGGCCCGGCACTTTGGCCGGACCCCCTTTGCCCTAAGGCAAGTTCAGATCCTGGAGACTACTTGGCCTCGATGTCGAAGTAGCGGACGCCGCCGTTCCAGCCGGTTTCGGCTGATACAACGTTGTTGCTCCATACGATCGGGGTCGCCCGGTACCACAGGGGCAAGCCCGGGAGTTCCTTGAACAGGATCTCCTGTGCCTGGTTGAACTTCTTGTTGGCGTCTTCCGGAGTCTTGGCTGCAAGGCCTTCCTTGAGGAGCTTGTCGAACTCGGCGTTCGAGTACTTCTCATAGTTGGACGAGGCGTTGGTTGCCCATACCGGTCCAAGGAAGTTGTAGAGCGACGGGTAGTCACCCTGCCAGCCGGCGCGGGTCAGGCCCGGGAGGGACTGGGACTTGCGGAGGTCCAGAACTTCAGCGAACTTCGCGAACGGCTGGATTTCAGCCTCGATGCCGAGGTTGTTCTTGAAACCGTTGGCAACGGCGTCGATCCATTCCTTGTTGCCACCATCGGTGTTGGAGGCGATCAGAAGCGGCTTGGAACCGTCGTACGGCTTGATCTTCTCGGCGTCGGCCCAGAGATCCTTGGCCTTCTGGGCGTCGAACTTCAGGACGTCGCTGCCGGGGATTGCGTCGTTGTAGCCGTCGAGCACGGGAGCCGTGAACTCGGTGGCCGGGGTACGCGTGCCGTTGAAGATGACCTTGGTGATCTCTTCGCGGTTGATGGCGTGGGACAGTGCCTGGCGACGCAGGATACCGGCTTCACCCTGGAAGTTCGGGTTGTAGCCCGGGATGTTCAGGGTGGCGTTGTTGGCGTTCGGGCGCGTGGAGTTACGGTCCGGGAAGTCCGTGGTGTAGGTCTTCAACGCGTTCGACGGAACAACGTCCGTGATGTCGAGGTTGTCGGCCTGGAGATCCGTGTATGCGGGGCCCGGATCGGTGTAGAACTTGAAGGTCACGCCACCGTTCTTGGCAGCACGCGGGCCGGTGTAGTCAGCGTTCTTGACCAGGGAGATGGACTGGTCGTGTACCCAGGCACCTTCCTTCTCGAACTTGTACGGGCCGTTGCCGATGGGGTTCTCGCCGAACTTCTTCGGGTCCTTCAGAGCCTCGGACGGCAGCGGGTAGAAGGCGGAGTAACCAAGGCGCAGCGACCAGTCAGCCTCGGGCTGGCCGAGCTTGACCGTGATGGTCTGGTCGTCAGTGGCAGCCAGGCCGGACATGGTCTGGGCCGTAGGTGCCGGTGTGGAGGTCTTCTTGCCGTCGGCGCCGGTGGTCTCGGTGACTGCACTGACGTCGGCGTAGCCCTCAATGGACTCAAAGAAGAAGCCGTTGTTCTGGAGGTTGGTGCTCAGCGCGGCGAAGTTCCAGGAATCAACGAACGTCTTGGCCGTGATGGCCTCACCGTTGGTGAACTTGGCGCCGGACTTGACCTTGATGGTCCAGTTCTGCGAGTCGGTTGTCTCAATCGACTCCGCCAGGGCGTTGACGGGCTTGCCGTCCGAGTCGTAGGCGCGAAGGCCTTCGAACAGCAGCTCGACGACGCGGCCACCGTACACCTCGTTGGTGTTGGCCGGAAGCAGCGGGTTCTGCGGTTCGTTGCTGTATGCGGAAATGACCTTGTTTGGGTCAGCTGCGGCAGAGCTGTTTGTGCTGGTGCCGCCACCGCCGCCGCAACCGGTCACTGCGAGGGCGATGATCGCCGCTACGCCTAGAGCTTTGGAAGTGCGCGAGAAACGCATTCCGCCTCCTATGAGTCGTGGAGTTGAGCAGGAGAAATTCGTGATTTCCCCCAGGCACAGGCACAGTTTCCTACTGTGACGTTGCCTACATGTGTGTGTAAGCCTACCCACATTGCGTCCGGATGTTGGGACATGGTGGCCAAACTGTAACCGTTCCGCAACCTGCACATGCCTAAATTGGCGGGAATTTCAAGTCAAACCCTACTGGGTGGTAGCATTCGCTGTCTGACAGCAGGACAGGACGATTTTTGGGCAAAAAAGGACCCCGGTTCTGTAGAACCAGGGTCCTTTGAGATATCGCGTGGCTTACGTTGCGAATGCCGTGTCAGTTGTACTGTTCCGGATCCGGTCAGATGAGCCGGTACTCCCGAACCGACTGAACCCCGCTCCTGAAGAACGTGCGGCTATACCAGCCGATATCGAAGCCATAGGTCGCGCCAATAGTGAAACTCGACGCCACCTCGTCCCGGTTCTCGAAAGTAACGCCGCGCGATACTCCAAGCGTCCCGCAGTTGGACGTCTTTACCAGCACGGAGGCCGTCGAGGCTCCCCCTCTGGTCCCGCCCGAGCTCGTTACCGGCTCTGCGGCCACAACCTCGCACTCCAATGTCTGGACATCCTTCGAGTCCAACCAAGGACCAAGAAGAATGAAGATCAGGAGTGCGGGCATGAGAAGGGCGAGCCCAAGCCCAACCCGGTTCATCCATGACGGCTTTCTGAGCGGCTGAGGCCTCATGGGACCCGGAGGCTGTGCAGGGGCCAACCCCAGTCCGCGGAGACGGGAATTCAGCCTAAGAGCGGCCGCCTCCTGCTTTTGAAGCGAGTACGCGGACCGGCACTCGGTGGTGGTCCAACCCGCTGTCCGGTAAGCAGCCCACTGCCGACGGGCAGGCCTCCCCAGGACAAAGGCAATCAAGGCAACCACGAAGGCAACGATCTGGCTAAGGCTTCCGACCATGAGGCCGAACATGCCAATGTTGGCCACCATCTCCGCATCCGTATGCAGTTTGTAGCCGGTGCTGTCCAGGTACCCGAAGAACATTCCCATAGCAATGCCTGGCATGCTTATGCGCAGGGAATACCGCCACAAATATGACCAGAACCACCAATGCGCTGGAGGCAATGTAGTCACCGCTGGCAGGGGAGTGCCTATCGCGGAGCTCCCACGGAAGGCCCAGCCAGCTACTTCTTCTGTGCCTGAAGAGTGCTGGCGGCGGCCACCCGTGGATCGGGGATTCATGTCGCGGCTCATGACCTTAGACGTTGAAGCGGAACGTACCTTATATACCTGTCCAGTGCTGTGCAACACGGCAAAGCTTGTAAACACGCGGTTCTGGCGTCGATGGATTTTGTCCGAGTGGACCTGCTCGCGGACATCTTGCGGACTTTTTGCGGACTGGCTGCGAGACTTGGCGCCATGCCAGGACGTAATGACTGCTGCTCATGCCACGCCACTAAGCTCGCTTTCACATATCCGGAGGCGGCTAACGCTGTGGGTGTGTCGGTCCGCACTCTTCAGCGGCTTGTGGAGCGCGGTGAGCTCGCCGTGAAGTACATCGGGAGCAAACCCGTCATCCTGGCCGCCGAGCTGGATGCCTGGCTGAACTCGCTGCCCTCTGACGTGCGCCCATGACAGGTCGCGTTTGAAACGCGAGGTCATGCGAATGGATCCTTGTCCGTTTCGTCTGCGGTCCACCACTCGTCCTTCTTGGCCCGCTTTGCCCGGACCCAGGCAATGATGTTGGCGACGTCGTCGGCATGCAGCATTATGCGGTTCTTGCTGAGTCGTGTGCAGTGTCCAGACTCGCGGCAGTAGCGGCGTAGCTCAGTCTTTGTCATGCCCAACTCGGGTGCTACCTCTTCAGGGGTACGGAAGGTGGCGCCGGGGCTCATGCGCGGCCGGCCGGTGGTTCGGCGGGCAACTCATCCAACCACTTGGCCAGGTCTTCCACACGGATAACTCCCTTGGAGTTCGCGTAGCGCGCCACGAGGTTGCCCTGAGCCACCTGATACTTGAGCGTGCGGACGCTGTACCCGCTGGCTTCCGCGGCTTCCTCGAACGTCAGGGCCAGTTTCGGGACAGGCATCCTACGCCTCTGCCGTGGAATGTTCTCGGCTGGACCGGGCGCTATCCCTGATGGCCTGCTCGGCTGTTTCCGCACTCTCTACTAGCACTTGGGTCATGTCTTTCAATTCCTCCAGGCATTTCCGCTTCTTGGCGGCGTTTCCTGACTGCCAGGCTGGAACCACATTCAGTGCCTTGGCGTAGGCATCCGAGATCAGCATCCGGACGTTAACGCCAAGATAGACCTCCCGCCGTTGGGCCGTTAGCTCATCGGCCGCCAGGAGCTCTATCGCGCTTGGCCATGCTTCCACGGCCGCCGCAATCTTAGAGGCACCAGGGCTTGCGAGTCTCAGCCTCACCGTCGAGGCGAGTAGCGTAATCATTAACTCCCGGGGCTTTGAATGATCGTTCGCCCTTATTTCTTCATAAGCTCTGCCCATGGCGGATATGAAGCCAGCGATTGCTTCGATTTCGCGGGACTCTCGGGTTTGCCGGCGCTGCATGGCGCCGGTTAGGAGAACAACAACCAGGGCCACAAGGGCTCCGACGAAGGCCCCCAGTGCGCCGTTCCAGAAGGCCACCCATGTACCGCATGTGACGCCCAATGCATCCCCACAAATAATGTTCACTTGGGGATCATACGTGTAGCCAGCGGTGGTCACTGAGGGCGTGCCGGGATGGGTTCACTTCGGATGGCCTCATCGGGTGGCCTAATAATGTCGGGGGCTTGCGGCAAAATGGGGAGGTGCATATTTTCATCGATGACTCGGGCGACGGTGGCTTCAAGTTCGAGTCAGGTTCCAGCAGCCATCTCGTCATGGCAGCCTGCGTCTTCAAGGACCCATCAGAGATCCTTCGCCTCAAGCAGTGCATGGAATCCTGCGCACAGCACAACGGCCTGAAGACCGAGTTCAAGTATGCCAAGACCAAGGAGCGCGTGAAGGATTGCTTCTTCAATTGCACTGCCGACATCCGCTACAACATCCGGACCATAGTCATGGACAAGTCCCAGATCTACAGCGGGCATCTCCGGAACAACCCCGCTGCCCTGAAGAGCTTTGCAATCCGCCAGTTGCTCAGCCATGGGTTTGGGACCATTCACGGCGCCAAGGTAGTCATCGACGGCCAGGACACCAAGGCCTTTGGGATCACTGACCATGCATATTTGATGGCGATGGCCAACCGTGCCAGTCCAGGCACCATCGCAAAAGTTGAGTGGGCTGATTCAAAACAGAACGTTGGCATTCAGCTTGCTGACATGGTTGCTGGTGCAATTCAGCGTGGGGAACGAACCCACAAGAAAGCTGATCCGAAGCACCTTCGTCTGATCAGGCCGCGGTCATACCAGCCGCATGGGTCGTACTGGAATTTTCGCTGACAAAGACCCAAGAAAAGGGCGACCCACCGACCTATCTTCAGGAAGAAGCACGCGCACCATACGGAGACTATTCAGTCGGCGGGTCTCTGTGCACTAATCATTGCACGCGCTTTACCCACATTTCAACCGGACTTATCCACAGGTTGTAACCACCTTATCCACAGTGCCGTGTCCGTATTTGCCCGGATATGCTCGTCGCATGACTACACAAGAAGAGATCCCGGACCAGTGCCCCAAATGCGGTGGCGACGTCCGCATGCGCCCGCAGATTGAGCCGGTTCTGGGAAGCCGGGGGAAAGAGTGGCGATGCGCGAAGGCCTGTGTGAGCTGGACTGTTCGCTGACCCGCCGTCTAAGTGCCGGTACAGTAACCGGGTGAACAAGCCAGAACAGCAAGAACCACCGTCCGTCGCGAAAGCCCTTCAGCACACCGCTGCCATCGCCCTGGCAGGGCTCGTCACTGGCTTTATGGCGTTTCTACCCAACGGATACTGGTCACCTTCGTGGGGGAACTTTTTCGGCGCCCTCCTTGTGGCACTCGGAGGCCTGCTGGCGACCCTGCATTATCTCAAGGTAGCTAGGAGTTGGACAGGGCCAGGATCTTGGGCTTGCATCGTCGTGGGGGGCTTCGTCATTGCGGGTGCCTCGCTCCAGTCAACCCTTTGGCCCAGCTAGAAACCAAAAAAGCCGCGCAGGGGGCGGTGCCGTCGCTGGACGCCGCCCCCGATTGCGCCCTAGACGTCTTCCCCCCGGATAAAGGCACTGAGGTTTTTGTCAGTGAGCGTCGGGGAGATGCGGCCCGGTGAGTCGTCCACGATGGCAAACGGAATCCCTGGGCCGATCAGGAGACTGACGTTGGCGTTGCTGGCTGTGTACTCGAACCAGTCATACTTGCCCTCTTCTGCCAACCTGGCGATGGTTTCTTTCGTTTCGGCGTAGTCGGTGAAGTCGGGGCAATCGATCGTTGCTCCGTTGTACATGATCTTGACCATTCTGCATGTGTCCTTTCGTTGAATGTATCTGCGGGTACGTTCATTCAAGCCGGTTACGCCAGGGAGCGCTTAACTGTGCCGTCCGTGTCTATGAACAGGTTTGCGGGGGCGCTTGTTGTGGGAAGCGATGCGAGCCGTAGCGCGGCCGCCCTGACCTTTCCTTGGAAGTAGGCGCCGCCGGTGAACTGGGCCCAATAGTCCGCGTTCTCAGGAGTCAGGACTATCTCGGATGCGCCATTCTGTATTGCCGCGCTACCCGTGCCGTTGTCTGGTGTGATTTGCAGGTCAGGGCCGAACTGGATGTTCCCTCCCGGATGGATCTCGGTGTCCCCGGCCTTGATACGCCCACCCGTGGTAACCGTCAGGTCGCTCCTGAGCGTTGTAGCGCCTTGCACGTCCAATGTCCCCGTGGTCTTCATGGGTCCGTTGACATCGAAGTCGCCCGTCACCGTTGTGTCCCCTGCAATGTCCGTCGTGCCGTTGAGGTGGGTTGGCCCTGCAACTGTGAAGTCACCCGTCACGGTGGTATCGCCGGCTATGGACGTGACGCCGGTGATCTCGGTAGGCCCGTTGAGGTTCACATCTCCTGACGCGGTGAAGGAACCCGACATGTCGATGTCACCCGAAGCAACGAGGGTGCCTGAGATGGTCGCGGTTCCTGTGACGTCAAGGCCGCCGTTCTCTACGATGATGGACCCTCCGCCCGCCAATCTGAGGTTGCCGCGGGTGATGGACATGTTGTGCTGGTTCGATGCGAACTCCAGGGCTCGCAGGCGCCGAAGAATATCCGGCAGTGAGCTTCCGTTGAGGTCGTCAATCTGTCCCATGGTTTCGTTCCTCTGCTTGTTGGAAGGAATCGCAATCACTCTGCTTCGAAGAGCAGGAACACGCGGCACGGAGCCGCATTGCGAAGGTCTGGTTAGTGGTGGTTGTAACGGATATCCCTGCGGGTGCCCCGCTGTGGCCGTTTCCTTATGTCTGGAATGTCTGGCTAATCCAGGGCTTTTCCGGGCTTCTGAAGGCGGAAATCTGGCGGCTCCGGCCGTACCCCTGAAACGTGGGGAACCGTACAAGGAGAAAGTTACAGCGCCTCTACGGCAGAAGAGCGGGCCCGGGGGGAGGGGTCCCCCGCCACCCGGGCAATTGCTCAGCGCCGGCGGGCGGTTGTTCCTAGTTCCTTTGCCACTTCCGCGTGGACCTTGTCTTGTGCCGTTTCGAATGCGTCGAGCTGTGCACTGTTGGGGGCGCCGCGGTGTTTGGCGTCGGCCTCGGCTGGGGTGTGGATCTTTGGCCGGGCAAGAACTACGGCGCGTGCCCGCGAGAGCATCATTGCCATGCCCGCTGCGGTTGCGGGGTTCTGATTGATGGAGATCTGGTGAGAGTCTTCGTACATGAGTTCGTTCAGGGAGTACTCATTGATGTTGCGGCGGCCGTCGTTCTTGAGCGCTCCGTAGGAGTACCACTCTGCTATGAGGCTGGCGATTGCATCCAGGGTGTTCAGGTCCCGCTCAAGCTGCACCCATGCTTCACCTACTCCGGCGCGTGTGGCTTCTGCGATGTCCTTGGTGGCGGCGGGGATACTTTCTGCGGACTCTTGGATCCGGTTGGCCGTGTTGGTGAGGACTGTTTGCAGAGCCTCTACGGTGTCGTCCGAGCGGTTGCGGAAGACGCGGAAGGCGTGGACGTGGTTGATTCTGACGGCTTCGGCGAAGGTGTCTAGAGCGTCTTCCAGGTAGTCGTCAGTGTTTGCGAGCGCTGTTGTGGTTACAAGGGCTGCTGCTGCCTCGTAGCTGCAAGGCTCGGCGGCGAGTGTCTGGGCTGCCGCAGCTTCGTCCAGTCCGTTGGCTTCCTTGTACCGGCGTGCGTACTGCTCGAGTGTTGCCGCCTTTGCCATGTAGCCATCAACGGGTGACAGGTGGCCGAGCTCCACGCCCATGGCTGTCATCGTCTTCATCCAGTTCTGGACTTCGTCGGCACGGATGTCAGCGTTGATGGTGGCTGCTTTGGTGGAGATGCTGCGGGTGAGGTTGGTGAACATGGTTTTAGTCCTCCTGGACTTTGAGGCGTGCGGGCTTCTTGATGATCGGTGTGCTGTTGGCGGGGAGGTTGAGGGCTTCGCTGACAATGTCGTCTGCGGTCTGTTCGACCCCGTTTAGGGTGTCTTCTGCGTCGTCGTTGATCTGCTCGTAGAACTCGTCGTCGTGTCTCATCGGCGTTCGCTTTCGAAGATGGGTCGGCGTTTCAGGTTGCCCAGGATGTGGTCGGTGCAGATGCCTTGGTCAACGAGCCGTATTGCCAGCGAGAGGGGGCTTTCTTGCTGGTTTGCTAGCTCTTGTGCCAGTCGGTCACGGCGCTTGCGTTTCTGTTGGCCCTTATCGTGCTTCTGCGGCATTGCCGGTCTTCTTTCGTGAGTCGGTGGTGGTGATCCAGTAGCCGGTTGTTCGCTGAGTCGGGCTGAGGGTTGTGCCGCATCCTGGTGCGCGTCGGGTTCTTCCTTGCCGGGCGAATGAGGATGCGGGGTGTTTGTGTTTGGCCCCGCAGTAGGGGCATCGCACGGTGATGTTGTTCGCGTCGCAGTGGATGACGGGCGCCTCGGGGGCTTCGGTTGGCATGTTGGTCATTCGCTTTCGGTCGTGGGGTTGTTTGCGTCAACGAGGTCGTGGAGTTTGTCGGCGAGGCGTCGTGCTTCGTCGTAGGTGAGGTGAGCGGCGAGGTTGCGGCCCCAGAGGGAGATGCCGGGGGTTTCGTTGCCGGCTTTGTCTTTCCAGGCGTATTTGCGAGCCCGGATGTGCGGGCGGTTGTCGCTCATGAGACTTTCCGTCCTGTGATGTCTGGGAAGAGCCGTTCCAGGTCCGCGAGTTGCTTGGAGCGTTGATCCTCGATTGCAGACCTTCCAATCAATTCGCGCTGTTCTTTCGTGCGCGCAGTGGTGAGGTGCTTTTGATTGGTGATTTGTACTCCTCCATGTTTTTCCTCTGGTATTCCTCCCAGTGGTTCCTCAGTACTCATAGGCATGTACGTTTCGTTCAGGCTCTTCCGAACGTTTTGTTCAGGCACCTGCCTGAATGTTTCGTTCACCTCCGCCTGAACATTCCATTCAGGCACCTGCCTGAATGTTTCGTTCAGGCTGTCCTCTGATTCGCGAGGGTTCCGGAGAGTATCGCGAGGGATTTGGGACCATGAAACGCCACGTCCTCCACCGCCTATACCGCTGTCGGCCGGGAGGAACGTGAACGCCGGGTCTAGGGAGATGGCGTATTCCGCCCTAACCTTCATCCGTGCCTGACCGCTGGAAACAATCGCGCCAGCCTCCCGAAGCGCTGCGAAGACCTGCATGGTTGCCCTTTCAGCACTGGCACGTTTTCCCTGACAATCAAGCCCAAGAGCGGCGGCCACCGCTTCCCAGCCTCCGAAGAACACTGGCGGGTTGTCAGCGTCAAGGGAGATGAGAGCCATGTACGTCAGGGCGCGAGCTTCCCGGTGGCTGAGATGCCGCCAGTTGGTGAATACTTTGGCGACGTTCGAGGCTCCCATTCGTTGGCTTCCCGTTTCCTCTCCTGGCCTTAGTCCCTGGCTGCGGCCGCGAGGGCGGCAACCAGGTCCAGGGCGTCTTGGGCCGATAGCTGGGCATAATTCGGCGGGGTGTGGTCTGCCAGCCAGACGTCGACTGATCGGGTGTCCGTGGCTGCGTTCCAGACGGGTGTGATGATCCACCGTTCATGCATGACCTCTGGTCCGAGCCATCGAACGTCAGAATGACGATCCGGCGTGAACCCTGCAGGCGGCATCGGCGGCGGACCCAGTTCCTCCAGAAGTTCCTGGAAGAGGTCCGAAAGGGTCTTCCCTTCGACCTCGGCAATTTCTCCAAGCTCTCGCACTGTGGCTGGCCAGTTGGTATGGTGTGGCAAGAGAATCTCCTAGCTAGCTGTTGGTTGATTCATCGGCCGTGACGGACTTTGGCGAGGCGTCACGGCCTTTCTCTGTTTTCAGGCTGATCTTGCAAGCCTTTGCTGGGGTCAGCGTCGGCACTGGCGGCCCTTCACATGAGCACTCGCCGAGCCATTCGCAGTTGCAGCCACTCATTCGGCGGCCTCCGCGTCAGCGCTGTTGTAATAAGGATTCTTGGCCGCGACTGCATCGTCATTCAGCGGACCATCGTGGCTGGTTCCGTTCCAGTAGCCCGAAGCCCAAGCGGCAGCGAGATCTGACTTCGTGTAGCACTCACTCATGCTGGTACCTGCTCATCAAATGCCGCGTTGACCCAGTCGATAACGTCCTGCTCTCGGTACATGAGCCGGCCGCCCAACTTGGCGTGACGAGGGCCCTTCCCGCTGTAGCGGAGCCACCGGACTTGGTCAGGAGTCTTCCTGAGCATCTCCGCGACTTCGTCCACTGTGAGCAATTTCATTGCTTTCACTTCTTCCACAGCTTCCTCCTAAACAATCCTGTAGGGGTTTACCTACATGAGTGACTTTAGGCGGACTGCTTGGAAAGTGCAACATTCCTGTGGGAGTATCTCTACATGGATGTATCTAGTAGAGCTAGCGAAGTGCCCAGTGTGTTTGGGGCAAATATGCGCCGATTCCGGGAATATCGGGGTTGGTCCCAATCTGAGGTCGCCCGCCTGATGCAGGAGGCCGGGTGGCCGAAATACAGCCAAGTGGCTGTTTCCCGCACCGAAGAGGGCACCAGGACGGTACGGCTGGATGAGGCTATTGCCATTGCAAGCCTGTTTGATCGGCGCGTGGACGATCTGCTGGACCCCCAGGCAGTTTCCGACGCTTGGGCGCGTCTCCGGATCCTAATGGATGACCATTCCAATAACGTCACGGATCTGCGAAAAGCAGTGACAAATTTTGAGGGCACACTTCGAGCCCTGCAAGTCCTCGAAGCAGAACTTACAGTTTCCATCGCGATGGCCGGCGGCAAGGCACACGTGAGCGAAACGATGGAAAAGACACTTTCGAACGCGAGTCTCATCCAGACGGTTTCTGCTCATGACGTTGTCGATCAGGTGCATGGCGAGTTGAGCGAGGAATCCCATGGCGAGTATCAAGAAGAGGTCTGACGGAGCATGGCGGGCAAGGTACCGCGATGATGCTGGCAAGGAGCACGCCAAGCATTTCCAACGAAAGATTGATGCCCAGCGCTGGCTCGACGGCGTTACAACAGCGGTCGTTTCAGGATCCTATGTGGATCCAAAGTCTGGCCGGGTCACACTCGCCTCATTCTTTGCCGACTGGTCAACGAGGCAGCTGTGGGCCGCTGGCACCGCGAAGGCTATGAGTCTGGCGGTTCGTTCATGCACATTCGCCGATGTAGAGTTCCGAAATCTGAAGCGTTCACACGTTGAGGCGTGGGTGAAGAAGATGACCGTAGATGGCTTGGCGCCGGGGACGGTAAAGACGCGGTTCAACAATGTGCGGTCAGTGCTGCGGGGCGCCCGCAATGACAGGATGCTGGCTACCGATCCAGCCGACGGTGTCACACTCCCCCGGGCGCGCAAAGCAGAGCACGCCATGAGCATCCCTTCTCCGGGCGACGTCGGGAGGCTGCTAGAGGCCGCGGAGCCCTGGTTCCAGTCGTTCGTAGCAATGTGTGGCTTCGCGGGCCTCCGCCTCGGCGAAGCAGCGGCGGTACAGCTAACAGACATCGACTTCTTGCGACGGACGCTGAAGGTTGAACGACAGATCCAGCGCGCCGGCGGAGGCGAGGTTCTCATTACTCCCCCAAAATACGGATCCGAACGCCTGGTACACATTCCCGATGGGCTGGTCCAGATGCTTGCCCGCCATGTAGAGCAGATCGGCGTGCATAGCCCTCAGCAATGGCTGTTCCTTGGTGACGGAGGCCTCCCGCCCCATCAGAACACGGTGGGCTATTGGTGGCGCAAAACAGTAAAGGCCGCAGGCCTTGAAGCTGTGAAGCTCCATGACCTGCGGCACTTTTACGCGTCAGGGTTGATTGCTGCTGGCTGCGATGTCGTTACGGTTCAGCGGGCCTTGGGTCATTCAAAGGCAACCACGACGCTGAACACTTACGCCCACCTCTGGCCGACCGCTGAGGACCGCACCAGGACCGCTGCCGGCGCCATGATGGATGACGCTCTCGGCATTTCTGCGGACTCCCTGCGGACTCAACAAGCTTGAACCCAGCAAACAGGCGGGAAAACGGCTCAAATCACACGTTGAAGCGGAACTCCACCACGTCGCCGTCGGCCATCACATACTCTTTGCCTTCGATCCGGACTTTGCCGCGGGACTTTGCCTCGGCCATGGAACCGGCATCGATGAGGTCGTCGAAGGAGACAACCTCGGCCTTGATGAAGCCACGCTGGAAGTCGGAGTGGATCACGCCGGCTGCCTGCGGCGCCGTATCACCCTGACGGATGGTCCACGCACGGGTTTCCTTGGGACCGGCCGTAAGGTAGGTCTGCAAGCCGAGAGTGTGGAACCCAACGCGGGCCAACTGGTCCAGGCCGGATTCGGACTGGCCGTTCATTTCCAGCATTTCGCGGGCCTCTTCCTCGTCCAGTTCCACGAGGTCTGATTCCAGCTTGGCGTCAAGGAAAATTGCATCAGCAGGGGCAACCAGGGCACGAAGCTCGTCCTGCTTGGCAGGATCACCGAGGATGCCTTCATCCGCGTTGAAGACGTAGATGAACGGCTTGGCGGTGAGAAGGCCCAGCTCCTTGAGGTGCCCCATCTCCAGCTTGTCGCTCTTGATCGAGGAGAAGATGGTGTCGCCGCGTTCCAGCACAGCCTGGGCCGCCTTGATGGCTGCAAGCTCGGCAGCTTCGCGCTTCTTGATCTTGACTTCTTTTTCGATGCGCGGAATGGCGTTCTCGATGGTCTGGAGATCTGCCAGGATCAGCTCCGTGTTGATGGTCTCCATGTCGGAGCCCGGATCAACCTTGCCATCAACGTGGATGACATCGGGGTCATCGAACACGCGGACAACCTGGGCAATGGCTTCGGCCTCGCGGATATTTGCCAGGAACTTGTTACCCAGGCCTTCGCCCTCGGAGGCACCCTTCACGATGCCGGCGATGTCCACGAAGGACACCGGGGCGGGCAGCAACTTCTGGGACCCGAAGATCTCAGCCAGCTTTGCCAGACGGGGATCCGGAAGGTTCACGACTCCGACGTTGGGTTCGATCGTCGCGAACGGATAGTTCGCTGCGAGCACCTGGTTGCGGGTCAGTGCGTTGAAAAGAGTTGATTTGCCGACGTTGGGCAGTCCGACGATGCCAATAGTAAGAGCCACGAGCATTGATTCTACCCGTTGGAACGTTGTCCTTGCGTGTTGCTGCCCGCGATGCGCGCTCACCGCAGTGGCCTCGCTAAAACTGTCGTACCCCTGTGACAGGGTTGCTGCATGGATGGATTTGGATTGGTTTTGGCCCTGCTCATGCTGTTGATCGGCGCTGCCATAGGCCTGGCAGCGGGCTACGTTGTCTTTCGACGCCGGGGCGCAGGCTTGGAGGAAGACTTCGACGCCGTTTCGGCGCGCCTCTCGGAGGTGACCGCGCAGCTGGCAGCAGCCGATGCCGAGCGGCGGCTTCTGTTCACGCAGAACCGCGAGTTGTCGGCTTCAAGGAACTCGGACGGCAGTGTTCTACGGGCGTTGGGTCCGGTTGCGGAGAAGCTGACAGCAGTGCAGCAACAAGTCTCGCTGCTGGAACGTGACCGGGTGGAGCAATACGGCCAACTTGCCCAACAACTGCAGGATGCCCGGTTGTCCGACGAGCAGCTCCTGCGGTCAACACACGCCTTGGCCTCGGCCCTGCGCTCCAACAGTGCACGCGGGCAGTGGGGCGAAGTACAGCTCCGCAGGGTCGTGGAGGCTTCAGGGATGCTCAGGCATGTGGACTTCCATGAGCAGGTGCATTCAGGCCGGACCGAGAACACGCTTCGGCCGGACCTCGTAGTCCAATTGCCGGGTGGCAAGCAATTGGTGGTGGATGCCAAGGTCCCGCTCGCCTCCTACCTCGCAGCGCAGGAACAACTGCACGGAGACGGTGCTTTTGGAGAGTCGGTAGCACCCGCCACCAACCATGATTCAAAGACGTTGCTGGCCCAGCACGCCAAAGCGTTGAAAGCCCACATTGATGCTTTGGCGGGCAAGAAGTACTGGGACATTCCCGGGAACTCCCCCGAGCTGGTGATCTGTTTCCTCCCTGCTGAGTCCATCCTGGCGTCAGCTCTCGAGGCAGATCCCGCGCTGTTGGAATACGCCCTGTCCCGCAATGTGGTGCTGGCGTCGCCGGGCACCCTGCTGGCAGTCCTGAAGTCGGTGGCCTTCACCTGGCGCCAGGATGTCCTCACGGACAGCGCCCACGAGCTGTTCGAGCTGGCCAAGCAGCTTTACGAGCGTATGGGCACACTCGGGGAGAACGTTGGCAAGCTGGGCAGCTCCCTGAAGACGTCCGTGGACCGCTACAACGCGATGGTAGGCACTCTGGAAGCCCGGGTCCTGCCGACCGCCCGCAAGCTCAACACCATGGACGATGCCGGCCTTGCCGCGCCGATGTCCGTTGAGGCAGTCCCCCGTGCTTTGGCAGCCCCTGAGCTTCTGGCTGAGGAGGCCGAAGAGTCCGCGGCATAACGAACTGGCCCGCAGCACCGCCTTCCCTGTGGAAGGCGATGCTGCGGGCCGGTTTCTTTGAGTTCCTGCTGTGGAGCGGAGGGTTAGGACGTGGTCCGGTTTCCGCGGCCACCGAGGGCACGCGTGACGTCGCCTGCCTTCTTCAACGTGGCCCGCAGCTCCTTGGGAAGTGAGAAGAGGAGGTCTTCCTCTGCCGTCACGATTTCCTGCACTTCGCCGTAGCCATAGTCAGCCAGCAGCCGCAGGACGTCCTTGACGAGTACTTCCGGTACAGAGGCACCCGAGGTCACACCGACCGTTGCGACGCCCTCGAACCAGGATTCGTCCACTTCGTTGGCGAAGTCCACGCGGTATGAGCTCTTGGCGCCGTACTCCAGGGCAACCTCAACCAGGCGCACGGAGTTGGACGAATTGGCTGAGCCCACCACGATCACGAGGTCAGCCTGGGGAGCAATCTTCTTGATGGCCACCTGGCGGTTGGTGGTGGCGTAGCAAATGTCATCGCTGGGCGGGTCTTGGAGGGTCGGGAACCGGTCCTTGAGGAGACGGACCGTCTCCATGGTTTCGTCCACGCTTAGTGTCGTTTGGGACAGCCAGATCGTCTTCTCGGGGTCGCGCACGGTGACCTTGTCCACCTCGTGCGGGCCGTTGATGATCTGGATGTGATCCGGTGCCTCACCGGCGGTTCCTTCGACTTCCTCGTGGCCTTCGTGACCGATCAGGAGGATGTCGTAGTCATCCTTGGCGAAGCGCACAGCTTCCTTGTGAACTTTGGTGACCAGCGGGCAGGTGGCGTCGATGGTACGGAGGCCGCGGTCTTCAGCGGACTGGACAACGGCCGGGGATACACCGTGGGCGGAGAAAATGACCAAGGCACCCTCAGGGACCTCATCTGTTTCCTCGACGAAAATGGCTCCTTGTTCCTCCAGGGAGCTGACCACGTGGACGTTGTGGACGATCTGTTTCCGCACGTAGACCGGAGGACCGTAGTGCTCCAGGGCTTTTTCTACAGCAATGACCGCCCTGTCCACTCCGGCGCAATAGCCGCGCGGCGCCGCCAGCAGAACCTTCTTGGGACCCGTGACGGGTGCCGCTGCCTGTACCTCTTCCGGAGATCGCCGTCTGCGCGGCACCGTGGGCATAGGAATGGAAACTGCTGTGCTGGTCATGCCTCCATGCTACCGGCCCGGCCTTTAGCTTCGGGCCGAACGTGACCCTCGTCGCCCTGAGACCGTTGCCGCTATGACGCCCACCACCAGGACAGCCCCGGACACCACGGCTGCGATCCACACCCACTGGCCAAAACCGTTGCGGGCCGTGGTGAGGAACTCGTTCTTGAACAGTTCTGCCACGCCGTTGGCGCTGGCAAGACTCCCGATCATTCCACCAGCGAGATCTGCCCCGGCCGTCCAGAGGGCTGCCAGCGCCAATCCCCCGAGGCCGAGGAAAACCAGGGCCAGTGACCGTCGTCGTGCTGCCGCCAAGGCCAGAAGTGCCGACACGAGCGCACCGGCAGCGGCGATCCACCACAACGGCGCAAAGGCTGCCACGCGTTCTACGAGTTGCCGGTGGGAAGGCTCTCCCAGGGAGACAAGGCTCTCCGCAGGGACATCGAGCCTGATCCGCGTCGCCTCGGCAAAATGATCGCGGATCAGCCGCACAAGTGGCCCTATATCCAAGACCAGTGCCGTGGACGCCGCCGACTCCTCCGCCGGAGTGGCCGTCCCGAAGTTCAGCCTGTGGCTGTTCCGTACGGTTTCCTCCCAGGCTTGCGGATAGTCACTCCACGACTGCATTCCCGTGGCCGCGTTCCGGAGCGCGTCGGCCGCCAAGGACTGGACAGGGCCGGGCAGATCCACGGAGGACTCAAAGGTTCCCGCTGCGGCCGCAGCCAAGCGGCTCTGGAATTCGGGATCGCTACCCAACGAGCCCGCGATCCGGACGAAACCCTCTTCCTTAACGATGTTCTGGTCCACCCAGGCCGCGGGGACAGCGACGCCTGCCAGCAAAACGGCGAGGATCACTCCCAGTGCTGAAACGAAAGTACGCAAGGTCATCCTCAGGGTCGTCGGCTGTGCCACCATCCTAGGACTGTCCACATGATAGGAAAAATGTCCGGGCGGGCTGGGAAGCTATGGATAGAGTTGGAAAGCGGCCGGCAACCACAGCCGCATCCCGGAGCGAGGACACATCATGCAGCAAGAGACACGGAGACCGGAACAGGTACGGACTGCCCATGTCCGCTGAAGCGACTCCGGAATCCACTTTGCCCGGGACAGCGGCCGAAACAAGCCCGGATAACCCCTGGCCGCTGCAACTTTTGTCCCGCAAGCTCAAAGCGCACATCGAGCGGGCACCCGCTGCGTGGATTGAGGGGCAGGTCATTGAGTTGAACCGCCGGGGTGGCAACGCATTTCTGACCCTGCGTGATGTTGACGCCGAAATTTCCCTGCCCGCATCGGTGTGGTCCACAGTTCTGGACCGCCAGAAGATCCCGCTCGAACGCGGTTCCCGCGTTGTTGCCTTGGTCAAAGCGGACTTCTGGGTCAAAACAGGACGGTTGAACATGTCCGTCAAGGACATCCGTCCTGTGGGCCTGGGCGACTTGCTGGCCAGGATCGAGAGGCTTCGGCAGGCCTTGGCAGCCGAAGGCTTGTTCGCCGACTCCCGGAAACGCAAGCTGCCGCTGCTCCCCCACCGCATCGGACTCATCACCGGCCGGGACTCGGACGCTAAAAAGGACGTCCTGCGCAATGCTGCGCTGCGGTGGCCGGCGGTTGAGTTCGACGTCCGCGAAGTCGCTGTCCAAGGCAACACCGCCGTCTCGCAGATCATCGCAGCATTGAAGAAGCTCGATGCCGACCCCCAAGTAGATGTCATTGTCCTGGCACGCGGCGGTGGTGCGTTGGAAGACCTCCTCCCGTTCAGCAACGAGGACCTCATTAGGGCCGTATCAGCGGCCACCACTCCGGTTGTCAGTGCGATCGGGCATGAGGCCGACCGACCCATCCTTGACGACGTGGCGGACCTTCGCGCGTCAACGCCCACCGACGCCGCCAAGCGGATTGTTCCTGACGTTGCGGAGGAACTGGCCATGGTCCGTCAGGCCAGGGACCACCTCCGCCGAAGCATCGGCAGGATGGTTGACCGGGAGACGGACCGTCTCCATGCCTTAAGGTCACGGCCGGTCCTGGCGACGCCGGCTTCCATGGTGGACGCCCGGGCGGATGACATCCACCGCCTGCAACGGCGCTCCCATTCGGCAGTCAACACGGCCGTCGTCCGGGCCTTGGACCAGGTCCACCACTTGCGCGCACAGGTCAGGGCCCTGTCTCCGCAAAAAACACTGGACCGTGGCTACGCCGTAGTCCAGATTGTTGGCGAGGACCAGGCCGGGCACACTGTGGTGAGCAGCCCGGAGGAAGCCCCGGACGGAACCGCACTGGCGATTCGAGTAGCCGAAGGTCGCTTCAGGGCAATTTCCACAGGCCAAGGACACATCGTGGACCGTTGATGAATCGGTCACCAACGTCATTACTGAACACAAAGGACATCATGACCGAGAACAACTCATCCGCATCTTCACCGGAATCCCTCGACTCCTTGAGTTACGAGGAAGCCCGTGAGCAACTCATGGGCGTCGTTAGCCGCTTGGAGGCAGGGGGTGCCAGCCTGGAAGAATCCCTGGCCCTCTGGGAGCGGGGCGAAGCACTGGCCAAACGTTGCGAGGACTGGCTGGAGGGCGCCCGCAAACGCCTGGCCACAGCCCGGGACGCAAGCAACGACACCGGTACTGCCCCCCAGTAACGCCCAAGCAGCACCGTACCGAGCAGCCCCCGGAGCGGATTCCTAGGAAGCCACCACCAGAGCGCGTTCCGCAGCGACGTCGAAGTCGGCCTTGGGCCAGTCCAACTGGAGGCTTTGAAGGGCATCCAGCAGCAGCTGTTGCACGGCGATGCGCGCATACCACTTCTTGTTGGCCGGAACCACGTGCCAAGGTGCTGTATCTGTTGACGTTTTCTCGAAAGCAACACCGTAGGCGTCCATGTAGTCGTCCCAAAACGCACGTTCGGCAAGGTCCCCGCTGCTGTACTTCCAGTGTTTGCTGGGGTCGTCCAAGCGGGCGACAAGCCGTTCCTTCTGTTCGTCCTTGCTGATGTTGAGCATGACTTTGACGATGGTGGTGCCCTGGTCTGCCAGGCGGGCTTCGAAGTCGTTGATGGCTGCGTAACGGCGTTCCAACTCCGAGGCGTCCGCCCAACCATGCACACGATGGATCAGGACGTCCTCGTAGTGTGAGCGGTCAAAAACCCCCACCATTCCGGCAGCGGGAGATTGTTTCTCGATCCGCCAGAGGAAGTCGTGCGACTTTTCCTCATCCGTGGGGGCCTTGAAAGCATGCAGTTGAACACCTTGAGGGTCCATGGCGCCCACCACATGGCTGACAATGCCGCCCTTACCGGCAGTGTCCATCGCCTGCAGGATCAGCAGGAGCCTCTTCGGGCTGCCGAACCGGCCTTGGGCGAAGAGCTTCTCCTGCAGTTCTGCCATCCGTGCGTCCTGAGCCTCCAGCAACGCCTTGCCGTCAGCTTTCGCGCCCGGGTACCCGGGGGTTGAATCCGGGTCCACGCTGGCCAGCCTGAACCCGGACCCGACCCTCAGTACCTCAGCGGGACTCTGGGCGAATTCAACTGCAACAGCCATCGGGTGTGCCTTTCCGCAGGGCCGCACCCTCGTGGCACGGCCATGGACCTCAGGCTAGTTGCCCGGGTACCTCGACAGGAAGTCCGCCATGCGGCCAATGGCCTCTTCAATGTCTTTGACGTTGGGCAGGGTAACCATGCGGAAGTGGTCCGGGCGCACCCAGTTGAAGGCCCGGCCATGGGAAACCAGGATTTTCTGTTCCTTCAACAAATCGAGGACAAACTTTTCGTCGTCACGGATGTGATAAACCTCAGGGTCCAGCTTGGGGAACAGATACAGCGCTCCCCTGGCTTGTTGGGTGCTGACTCCGGGAATGGCGTTCAACAGGTCGTATGCCTTGTTGCGCTGCTCCAGGAGCCTGCCGCCGGGCAGGATGAGGTCGTTGATGCTCTGGTACCCACCGAGGGCAGTCTGGATGGCATGCTGTGCCGGAACGTTGGCGCACAAACGCATATTGGCCAGCAGGTTGATGCCTTCAAGGTAGTCGGCGGCATCCTTCTTGGGCCCCGAGATGGCCATCCAGCCCGCGCGGTAACCACAGACGCGGTAAGCCTTGGACAAGCCGCTGAACGTCAGGCACAGGACGTCGTCGCCGGTGAGCCCGGCGAGGTTGATGTGGACGGCGTCCTCGTAGAGGATTTTCTCGTAGATCTCGTCGGCAAAGAGCACCAAGCCGTGCTTTTCAGCGAGGGCCACGATCTTCTTGAGAGTCTCCTCGGGGTAAACAGCACCGGTGGGGTTGTTGGGATTGATCACCACAATGCCCTTGGTGCGCGGAGTGATCTTGGCTTCCATGTCCTCAAGATCGGGCTGCCAGCCAGAGTCTTCATCACACAGGTAGTGCACCGGGCGGCCGCCGGCCAGGGCAACCGAAGCCGTCCACAGTGGATAGTCCGGGGTGGGGATCAGGACCTCATCGCCGTCTTCCAGGAGGGCCATAAGGGACATGGTGATGAGCTCGCTGACACCGTTTCCGAGGTAGATGTCATCGACGTGGATGTTTTGGATACCACGGGTCTGGTAGTACTGCGATACAGCGGTCCGGGCCGAAAAAATACCGCGGGAATCGCTGTAGCCCTGCGCGTTGGGCAGGTGGCGGATCATGTCCACCAAAATGGCGTCGGGCGCTTCAAAACCGAAGGGGGCCGGGTTTCCGATATTCAGTTTGAGGATCCTGTGACCCTCTGCCTCCATCTGCTGGGCGGCCTGAAGAATCGGCCCACGGATGTCGTAAAGGACATTATGAAGCTTGGTGGACTGCTTGAATTTCGCCATCCCTCAAATATGCCACACAGGTGATGGACTTCAGCTGAGACTTAACTCACAGAAACGACGACGGCGGTGACGGTCCCCCGCGGGTCCGTCACCGCCGTCGTTCGCGGCTTTGATCAGGCGTTACTTGACGATGCCCTTGTCCTTCAGCCAAGCGGCTGCTGCGTCCTTGGGTGCCTGCTTCTGGTCACCGCTGACCGCACGGTTCAGGTTGATGAGGTCATCCGTGGTCAGGATCTTCGAGACGTTGTTAAGCGCTTCCTTGGCCTTGTCCGTCATCTTGGCCTCCTTGACCAACGGCAAGACCTGCTGGGCCTTGAAGTTGTTCTTGGGGTCTTCGAGGACCACGAGGTCGTTATCTGCGATGGACGGCGTGGTGGTGTAGATGTCGGCTACCTGGACCTTGTCCTCCAGAAGGGCCTGCAGAGTCAGGTTCCCACCGCCGTCGCTGAACGGCTGGAGGCCTTTGAGCTCGCAGCCGTAGTTGGCTTTAAGCCCCGGGAAGCCATAGGCGCGCGTCTCAAAGGTGGCCGGTGCTGCCATAGTGAAGTCCTTGCAGACCTTGGCCAGGTCCTCGATGGACTTCAGCTGGTACTTCTCTGCGGTGGCTTTGGTCACCACCATGGCGTCCTTGGACTCTGCCTTTGCCGCTTCCAGGACAGCGAGGCCATCCGGAAGTTTGCCCGGGAGGGCCTTGTAAACGTCCTCTGCGGAAACTTCCTTGGCCTCGGTGTCCACGTAGGACAGGAGGTTGCCGGAGTAGTCCGGTACGAGGTCGACGGAGCCGTCCTGGACTGCCTTGAAGTAGATCTCACGGGAGCCGATGTTGGGCTTGGACGTGGCAGTGAGTCCTGCCGCGTTGAGGGCGCCAACGTAGATCTCGGCAATGACCTGGCTCTCGGGGAAGTCGGCCGAACCGACAACCAGCGAGCCACCGGCAGCGGATCCGCCGGGTGCCGAGGTGGATGGGGTGGCCAAGGGGCTTCCGCCACACGCGCTCAACGCGAGGGCCACACCCAATCCGGCTGCGAGGCCGCCGAGACCACGGCGTGTAAGGGTCATGGGGACGGGGTTCTTCATGGTGTACCTCCTTGAACGGCAGCCCCGGCGGGAGCTGTGGCTGTGAGATCGTCGGACGCCTTCTGGCGGCCGCTTGAGTCGAGGGTCAGGCCTGGTGAGATGACGAGCCGCTGAACCCCGGCCAGGATCAGGTCCACGGCGATGGCCAGCGCGGCAATGAGCAGGGAACCACCCAGCATCCGGGGGAAGTCCTGCAGGACGAGGCCATCGAACAGGTATCGTCCCAGCCCGCCCAGAGGCAGGTAGGCCACCACAGAGACGGTGGCGATGACCTGCAGGACCGCGGTCCGGATGCCCCCAAACATCACCTGCAGTCCGTTGGGTACTTCCACCCGGAAGAGGATCTGAAGTTCGGTCATGCCCATGGCACGGGCAGCATCTACCACGGTGGAATCGACGCTGGAGATCCCGGCGTACGTACCGGCCAACAATGGCGGCACCGTGAGGATGACCAGAGCCCAGACGGGCGGCATCAAACCGCTGCCTGCGAGCAAGGCGAACAGCACCAGCAACCCAAGGGTCGGGAGTGCCCGCAGCGCACCGGCCACGGCGACCGCGACCACCCTGCCACGGCCGGTGTGCCCGATGTAAAGACCAATGGGTACTGCGATGGCCGCGGCGATCAGGAGAACGAGTCCGCTGTATTGCAGATGTTCCATCAAGCGGGTGGGAATGCCACCGCTTCCGGTCCAGTTTTTGGGGCTCGTCAGCCAGGCAATGGTCTCGGCGAAGATGTTCATGCGGAGGCCCCCGGATCCGGGCGAAGAGCCGCGTGGTGAGTGGCTGACCCGGACTTGGGTTCGGTAAGAAGCGCAGTTCCGTCCTGCCGTGGAGTCTTTCCGCCTGCAGCACGCGTCCACGGAGTCAGAAGCCGCTCAAGAACCACCAGGACCGCGTCCATCAGCAAAGCCAGGATAAGAATGGCGATAATGCCCACCACCACAACGGTGATGAAGGTACGCTGCAGTCCGTCAGTGAACAGGACTCCCAGGTTCCCCACCCCAAGGAGCGCCGCGACGCTGACCAAAGAAATGTTGCTGACTGAGACCACCCGCAAGCCTGCGAACAACACGGGCAAGGACAAGGGCAGGTCCACCTGGAAGAAACGGGCCAGGGGCTTGAACCCCATGGCCACGGCCGCGTTCCGGAGATCGTCGTCCACGGAATCGAATGCATCAATGGCTGCGCGGACCAGCAGCGCCACCGCATAGATGGTCAACGCGACCACGACGTTCAGCGGATCCAGAATCCTGGTGCCAAGGATGGTGGGGAGAATGATGAAAAGTGCCAGCGACGGAATGGTGTACAGCAACGAGGTGGCCGTGGTCACTACTGACCTGAGCTTGCTGTTTCGCCTGGCCAGCTGGGCCAGCGGGATGGAAATCAGCAGTCCCAGGATCATGGGAATGATGGCTAGCACCATGTGCTGGCCCGCCAGGCCCAGGACCATGCCACTGTTGTTGAGGAACCACTCCATCAGGTGGCGTCCTCCCTGTGGTGGCGGACTTCTTCAATGAGTGCCAGGACCTCCGGCGCCTTTAAGACTCCGGCCACGCGGCCGTCGTCGTCCACTGCCACACCAAGACCCGACGGCGACGACAACGCCGCGTCCAAGGCGCGGCGCAGGGTGTCTCCCTTGCGGAACAGCGATCCACCCGGGATCAAACCTGCACCATCGCGCGGCGAGGACCATCCCAGCGGGCGGGAGTCGGCGTCGACCACCAAGGCCCACTCCCCCGATGCCCGGCCCGCGTGGTGACCGTCGGAAGGACTGACCATGGTGACCGGGTGCAGGGTTACGGCATCCGCTGCGTTGAAAGCCAGGTGCCTGAATCCGCGGTCGCGTCCCACGAAGGAGGCCACGAAGTCGTTGGCCGGTGCCCTGAGGATTTCTTCCGGGGCAGCGTACTGGGCCAGTTTCCCGCCAACGGCGAAGACCGCAACCTTGTCGCCCAGGACTGTTGCTTCGTCGATGTCGTGCGTAACGAAAACAATGGTCTTGGCCAGTTCCCGCTGGAGGCGCAGGAGTTCCTGCTGCAGCTCGTCACGGACCACCGGATCCACCGCGCTGAAGGGTTCGTCCATCAGCAGGACGGGCGGATCAGCAGCGAGCGCCCGGGCCACCCCGACGCGCTGCTGCTGACCACCTGAGAGTTGCGACGGATACCGCTTGCCGAGGACAGAAGCCAATCCGACGACGTCGAGGAGTTCTACTGCGCGCTTCCGCGCATCGGCCTTGGAAACACCGTTGAGGCGCGGAACGGTGGCGATGTTGTCCAGGACAGAGCGGTGCGGCAGGAGGCCCGATGACTGCATGACGTAGCCCATGGAGCGACGGAGCTCCGGAGCAGGAACCTGCGAAACGTCCTTGCCTGCCACGGTGATGGTCCCGCTGGTGGGCTCCACCATCCGGTTGATCATGCGCAGGGATGTGGTCTTGCCGCAGCCCGAAGGCCCAACGAACACCGTGATGGAGCCTTTGTCGATGGACATGCTGAGGGCGTCCACCGCCGGCTGCCCGCCCTGGTATTGCTTGGTGACGCTCTGGAACTCAATCATGGCTTCGGCCATACCCGGGCTTACCTATCTGTGGTCGAGAACATCGGTAGAGCCACACGATCATATGCACTCTTATTACTTGGCTGCAAAGCAATCTTCACCCAGCCTAGCCAGCACTGCGGGCGATGTCAGCGCCGCCACGTTTTCCGTAATGAATCGGCAATGTTCAGCGTTTCCGTCGTTTGTTGCCTTTCCCGGCCCGCTCCTCAGCTTGGTCGTGCTTGTATCGTTCCGCCGCGCGTTGGCCCCTTTCCGCCGACACCACCTTTTGGTGCCACTCGCGCTGGTAGGCGCGGCGGGCTGCGGCGTCATGTTTCCTGGCCAGGGCAGCCAGCTCACGTTGGAGTTTCAGATAGCTGGCCCACCGCCGGGGATCGAGTGCTTCTTCCGTGAGCGCCTTCTGGACCGCACATCCCGGTTCGGCCTGGTGGGCGCAATCTGCGAAGCGGCATCGGGTGAAAAGCTCCTCCAGGTCACCGAACATTTCCTCCATGCCGTCTTCGGCGTCGAACAGGCCAAACCCGCGGACTCCCGGAGTGTCCATCAGTACCGCGCCGCCGGCCAGGGGCACCAGTTCCCGCGATGTAGTGGTGTGCTTGCCTTTGCCGTCTCCGGCCCGGACCTCGCCCGTCTGCTGCACCTGACGTCCCGCGAGCGCATTGATGAGCGTTGATTTCCCCGCACCGGAAGGGCCCAAGAGGACAAGGGTGGCCCCTGTGGGGATGTGCTGCATGAGTTCGTCGAGTCCGTCGCCGTGTTCCGCCGAGGTGGTAACGACCTCCACGCCCGCTGCCTGAAGGATGACTTCCCCCACGACGTCGTCGGCCAGGTCTGCCAGATCCGCTTTGGTGATGACCACCAGCGGTGTGGCACCGGAGTCCCAGGCGGCAACCAAGGTCCGCTCCAGACGGTTGTGGGTCAGTGGGCGGTCCACTGGCACCACCACCGCGACGATATCGATGTTGCTGCCCAGGATCTGCTCCTCGGAGGAGGCCTCGAAGGCACGTTTGCGGCTGAGCGCGGAACGACGCGGCAAAACCTCGACGACGGCGGGCTCGCCTGCGTTGTTATGGCCAAGCCATACCCAGTCACCGGTAGCCGGGACCACCCCGTCTGAAGAATGGGAAGGATAGGGCAGATGGAGCATCCCATCGGCTGAAGCTACCAAGACACGGTTCCGGTCAAGGCGGACCACCCGTCCCGGGCGGGCAGACTCCTGGGAGTGGGGTATTGAGTTGGCATGGAAGAGTTCAGCTGTTGCCTCGGTGAAGCCGTACTCCACGGGGCCACGGAGTTTCAGGGTGGAACTAATGGAAGGGTTGCTTGAAGAAGCGAAGGAATTCAAGGGAAGCCTCTGGTGAGGCCCGGCCGCCTAGCTCTGGCAGGCTGATGCCGGGACAGGAATGATGGGCTGATGACGGCGCGCCGCAGCTGAGTGCGGGGCGCGCAAGATCTCTGCAATCATCAAATCCACCTCCTCGGCATCAAGGCCGGCAACTGAAAAGCCGGCAACGTTGTTCAGGGTAACCAAGGACCGGCGATTTGGCTAGCCCTTCGCGGTTTTAGCTGGGTTTCCCGTCTGCCGGGCGCTCCCGATGGAGGCGCAGCGCCGTATCAACCAAGGACACCCGGTTGAGTTTTTGGACGTCCTCCAAGGGAATCCATGCAGCATGGGTGGTGCTTCCATCTACCTCGTGTGTCAGTTCGCCGCCCACCACCGAGGCTTCGTAAACCAGGCGCAGCGCCTGGAAGTCCTTCACCGAACCGTCCGGGCGGATATCTCCGGGCCAGTGGCCGACGTCGATCCCCAGCATGCGGTCAATGCGCGCTTGGTAGCCGGTTTCCTCGAAAACCTCCCGCCTGCAGCCGTCCACCGGGTGTTCGGCGAGGTCCAGGCCTCCGCCTGGCAGCGTCCACCCTTCCTTGCCGTCCTGCTTCCAATAGGCCAGCAGGATCTTCCCGTCCCGGACAATGACGGCGTACGCGGCTGGGCGGGTATCAAACTGCAGGGTCATGGAGCCAGCATAATTCCTTGGACCAGACCCTTTACGGAAGTTCGGCCGCCGCGATGGGCCCCGCTTCGACAGGTCCCAGATCGGGCGCTTCGCGAAGTTCGACGACGGTCCCCGGCTTGCCGAGTTCCAGCACCTTGATGGTGTTTCGGCCGGGCTGAAGCAACGGAGCCGGCGCATAGAGGGTCACTTGCGGCCCCTTCTCCCAGTACCTGCCAAGCAGGAAGCCATTGAGCCAGACGAAGCCCTTCCCGGAATCCGGCAAGGCAATGTAGGTATCGGCCGGCTCGCCAATCTCGAAGTCAGCTCCGGCCAGGGCTTCCAGATTTTCCTGCGTCCAATCGGTCAGCGCCACCGGAGTCTGGGTCCAGTGGAACGTGTAGCGCTGGTTGATGAGGACGCCGCCCAGAATGCCCTTGCCCTGACCTGTCAGTGGGCCATAGTTGATGCGTCCGAGGTTCTCCACCAGAATCTCAAGCCGGGCGGAAACCCCTGCGCCGGTGACAACCAGTCCTTCCGCGGCATTGACGTCATCCAGTACACCGGCGAAAACGCCATCCACCCATACATAGGCGCGGTCGTTCAGGCCGGTGATCTTCAGCCGGCTTTCGGTGGGCGTCCCTGCTTGTCCCGGCAGGATGGCTTCCGCGCTGTACAGGACCAAGCCGGCGTCGAGTCCCAGTTGTTCGAAACTGAGGGGCTTGACGCTGCTGACGGCCGCTTCCGGGTTTCGAAGGAGCCCTAACAGTTCCGGGGCGCCGGACAGCGGCAGCGATTGGGCCGGAAGCACGGGAGCGTCGGCCAGCAGCTCCACGGGAAGTTCGGGCAGATCTTCAATGCCCTGGGCACGGAAGAACTCCTTGCGGAAGGCGTGGAACTTGGGCGTCAGCGCGCCGTTCTCCGCGATAGGGGCGTCGGAGTCATAGCTGGTGACCGTGGGCTGGAGCATGGTGCCATCGTGGTTGCTGCCGGAAGTCAGGCCAAAGTTGGTCCCGCCATGAGCCATGTAGGCACAGAGTGAACCGCCAAGGTCCAGCATTTTGCGGGCTTCCACTGCGGCATCATCGGCGTCGCGGCGGTGGTGGAGTTCACCCCAGTGATCGAACCAGCCGCCCCAGAACTCTACGTTGAAGAACGGCTCTCCGGGCCGGCGTCGCTGCCAGGTGGCTATGGCCTCGTCGCCCCGGCTTCCCAGCGTTGCGGTGGCCCATGTCCCCTCGATCGAACCGCCGTCGAGAAAGTAGTCGTTGCCGCCGTCGGCCGTGAAAAGCATCTCGGTGATGCCACGCTCTTCCAGGACCCGCCGGTTCCACCGGATATATTCGTGATCGTCGCCGTAGCTGCCGTATTCGTTCTCGATCTGCACGGCCACCACAGGCCCGCCGGCCGAGGCCTGGCGCGACGCGATGACCGGCAGGAGGTGGTCAAACCATTCCTCGATCGCCGCAGTGAACACCGGGTCCATGCATCGCAGGCCGATGCCGGGAGTCCCGGTCAGCCATGCGGGGAAGCCTCCGTTGTCCCACTCGGCACAGATATAGGGCCCGGGCCGGACAATGACATCCAGGCCTTCTTCCGCTGCGAGGTCAATGAACCGTCCCAGGTCCCGCCAGCCGCTGAAGTCCGGGGCCTGATCGCGCTGAGGCTGGTGGAAGTTCCAGGCAATATAAGTGTCAACAGTATTGGCCCCCATCGCCCTGAGACGACGCAAACGGTCCTGCCACAGATCCGGGTGGACCCGGAAGTAGTGGATGGCTCCGGCGAGGATACGATACGGTTCACCCGAACGGTAAAGGACGGCGTCGTGGTAGCTCAAGAGGGCGTTGTTCACACGGAACAGATTAGCTCAATTTCCAACATTTATGCACAGGTGATGAACACATGACCAATCTTGATACTTCTCCGGCGCAAGAGGTTTGCCCGGCAGCCCACGAAGGTCAAGGGCCTTGCGTTCAGCTATGGCCCGAACGTGAGGTGCCCCTGGGTGGAGTCCGCGCGATGAACGTCTTCCGGACGCTGCCCCAACGCGGGCTGCCCACCGTGGGTGCCTGGTGCTTCCTGGATAGTTTCGGCCCCGACAGGGTGGCCATGAGCGTCCTCCCCCACCCTCACAGTGGACTGCAAACGGTCACGTGGCCCCTCGAAGGCGCCGTCCGGCACCGCGACAGCGTCGGCAGCGATGTGGTGGTCCGGCCCGGCGAGCTGAACATCATGACAGCGGGCCACGGAATCTCGCACTCCGAGTTCTCCGTCCTGCCCGCCACCACGGCAGCCGGTTCGAGCCCGCTGGTGGAGGAAATCCCCATCTCCCGCGGTTTGCAGCTGTGGGTTGCGCTGCCCGAAGAACACCGCCACCGCGCGCCGTCGTTCGAGCAGGTCCGGGACCTGCCGGTAGCTGCGGGCCAAGGCTTCACCGCCACCGTCATGGTGGGCGAATTTGCCGGTCAACGCTCCCCTGCCACCATGTTCAGCCCGATTGTCGGAGTTGACGTTACGGGTACGGGATCCCTGGATCTGCCCTTGCGTCCGGACTTCGAGCACGCCGTGTTGGTCCTGGACGGTCGCGTGGTGATTGACGGCCAGGACATCGAGGCCGGGCCCCTGGCCTATCTCGGTGCCGGCAGGACCAGCCTTGCGGTGGAGGCAGAACCGGACACCCGTTTCATGCTCCTTGGAGGCGAGCCGTTCGGCGAAGACCTGCTCATGTGGTGGAACTTTGTGGGGCGCACCCACGAAGAAGTGGAACAGGCCCGCGAGGAATGGGAGGCGGAGGGATTGCTCGACGACGCCGCTGCCGCCACCTCCCGCTTCGGCTTCGTCCAAGGACACGGTCCCGACGCCGGACCGGAAGCAGGCCGCATACCTGCTCCCCCGCTCCCTGGAGTCAAGCTGCGCCCAAGAACCCGGGGCTGAGTTTTTTGTACAGCTGATGCCCTCATTCACGCGCTTTAAGGGCATCAGCTGTACAAAAACTCCACTATCGGCGCTGCTCGGCCACCAATCGCGGCACCCCGAACACAGGGTCCTGCTGAAGAATCCGGACGTCCACAATCCCGTCCTCAGCCAGTTTGGCCTTGAACGCTTCCTGCAGCAACGGCACGTTCATGCCAAGACCGCTTCCGAGGATTACCGGACCGTCCATTCCCAACTGGCGAACGGCTTGCCGGGCCAGGTCAGCGAGGTCCCTGCCGGCCTGCTCCACCATTGCCTTGCTGATGTCGTCTCCGGCGTCGGCGGCTTCAACAACCAGCCTCGCCTGCTGTGCCCAATAACGGCGGCCGGTGTCCGGTGAGTGGAACATGGCAATCAACTTGCCGGGTTCCTCCACTCCGCACGAGTCCAGCAACGCACGGCTGAGCGCATCCGGCTCCAGGCCTTGGTTCATTCGCCGCAGGCTGTGTCGAACGGCCTCACGTCCCAGCCAATAGCCGCTTCCTTCGTCGCCCAGGAGATAGCCCCAGCCGCCCGCCCGGGCCTCTTCCCCGGCGTCGTTCTTTCCCCACGCAGCTGAGCCGGTACCGGCTATGACGGCAACGCCCGCACTCGCACCGCCGGCCGCCAACAAGAGGCGGGAATCATGAACCACGGTGATGTGGGCCCCGGGCGCATGAGGTGCGATCAGGTCTGCGAGCGCCTGGGCGTCTTCCTCGGTGTCGATCCCGCCGGCGCCTGCATAGACCTCGTCGATGTCACCGCCACCGATTTTGCCGAACAGTTCGGCGAGGTTGGCTGCTGCCTGTTCCCTGCTGACGTTCTGCACGTTGGAACTTCCGGCGCTTTCATCACGGACGGGCGCTCCATTCCGGAACCGCACGCCACGGGTCTTTGTGCCGCCGATATCGAGCCCGATGACCGTTCCACTCATGGCCTCCGAAGGGGCAGGGGAATGCTGGGCAGAGTCAAGATTGTTCACCGTGAAAGACTAGCTTGGAGCGTCCGGAGGAGAAACTGTCCATGCCACATCCCCTTTTCAACACACCGTTTATTGCTGCTCCCATGGCGGGCGGAACGTCAACGCCGGCGTTGGTTCGGGCCGTTCATGAGGGTGGCGGCCTGGGTTTCCTCGCTGCCGGCTACAAGAGCCCCGAGGCCATGAGCGTCGACATCGCAGCGGCCAGGTCCCTCGGCATTCCTTTCGGCATGAACGTCTTTGTCCCCGACCCACGCCAGCTCCCACCCGGTCCGGAGGCAGTGGCACGGCTTGAGGCCTACCGGGCAGAGCTGGAGCCTGAGGCTGCCCGGTATGGCGTGACCCTGCCTCCCTTGCGCCTTGATGACGACGACGCCTGGCGGGACAAGATCGACGCCCTCCTCGCAGACCCGGTGGAGTTCGTCAGCTTCGCTTTCGGCCTTCCGGGCAAGCAGGTAGTGACCGCGCTGCAGAAGGCCGGGACGACCGTTATTTCCAGCGTGACCAGCGTCGCTGAGGCGTTGGCTGCCGCTGAAGAGGGTCCGGATGCTCTCGCCGTCCAGCACACTTCTGCGGGCGGGCACACGGCGGCCTTCCTGCCGGACTCCCCGGAGGCAGCGGGCTCCACGGGAGCCGGAACCCAGGCAGCCGGGACGACGGCGGAACTGGTCGCCCAGGTGCGTGCCGCCGTGGGACTTCCCTTGATCGCGGCAGGGGCTGTCATGGACAGCCGCGGACTGCGTGACGTGCTGGCGGCCGGGGCGTCAGCAGCCCAAATCGGGACCGCCCTGGTTCGGACCGACGAGAGCGGTGCCCGGCAACCGCACAAGGATGCCTTGGGTGACCCTGGGTTCACGCAAACCGCCATGACCAGGGCCTTTACCGGCCGTCCGGCACGCTCGCTGGTCAACGACTTCGTCCGTGACCATCAGGATGCGCCCGCGGGCTATCCTGCCATCCACCACCTCACGGCACCGGTCAGGGCGGCCTCGTCCGCGGCCGGTGATCCGCAGCGCCTGAACCTCTGGGCGGGGACCGGCTGGCAGCGTGCGCGGGAAGGATCTGCCACCGACGTGGTCAGGGAGTACCTGAACGGGCTCTGACAAGTTCGGCCAGCAGTTCACCGCCCTCGGCGACGACCAGTTCCCGGAAGAGCCGCACAGCATCCGGTTCGAAGCTTCTCTCCCGCCAGGCGAGACCGATCTGCCGGAACGCCAGGTCTGATTCGATGGCCACCTCAACCAATCCAAGTTCGGCTTTGGGAAGGAACTGGCCCGTTCCCGACCCGGGACCCGCGGGCGGAAGGATGCTGAACCCCAGGCCTGCTGAAACCAGTCCGCGGGCCGAGGTGGATTCCTGGACTTCAAAAGCGATCCGCGGGCGGAAGCCTGCCTCACGCAGGAGTGCTTCGCCCAGTGCCCGCAGGCCAACCCCGGCCGGAAGTGTGATGTAGGGGTCGTGGCGCAGTTCTGAAAGGTGCACACTGGTACGCCCGGCAAGGGGATGCCGGTAGTGCAGGACCACCCTGAGTGGCTCCCGGTAGAGCGGAAGGGAGCGGATGCCTTTGCCTTCGGGCGCAATGGGTGCGGTCAGCGCAAAGTCCATCTCGCCGCTGGCCAACTGCTTCAGGCAATCGTCGCGGGGACCCTGCCAGAGTTCGAAGACCGCGTGGGGGTGGAGCCCGCGGAACGCGCTGATGAGCAGCGGAAGCGTCGCTTCGCCGAACGTGTGTTGGAACGACACTCCGACGCGGCCCCTCACCACGTCCGACTCATGCCTGACCCTGTCCAGCCCGGCCTGGAAATTTTCCAGTGCTGCTTCGATGTAGGGCAGCAACGTCCTGGCCTCCGGGGTGAGCCGGATGCCTCGGCCGTCACGGATCAGCAGGTCAGCCCCCACAATCGCACTGGCTCTCGCCACCGCACGGCTCACCGTCGACTGCGGGACGCCAAGGATCTCCGCGGTTTCGGTCATGTGTTCCGTCCGGCCCAGCTCAGCAAGGACAGGCAGGAGCGGAAGAAGCTGAATGAGCTGGTGGTGGTCCGGCTCCATGGTGGTCTCCCTTCGGCAGCAGCCCACGTCCAAGTCGCCACTCGCGGATTCATGCTCTGATGCATCAATCATAGGCAACTCATGCATTGGAAAGCTGAGTCAAAGGCGCCCTACTCTTGCCGGGTGACCAACACCATCGCCAGCGGCAGCGCAGAAACGTGGGACGGCCATGCCAAGGGTTCCCGCGGTTACAGCCGGATCCTCGCAGCGCTGGCTCTGGCAGGAGTCGCGACCTTTGCCCAGCTGTACTCGACGCAGGCTGTCCTGCCCCTCATGGCCCACGACCTCAAGATCACTGCAGCCGAGGCCGCTCTCAGCATTTCCCTTGCCACCGTAGGCCTTGCCATCACTGTGCTGCCGTGGTCGTTCGTGGCGGACAGGATCGGCCGCGTGCGTGCCATGACCATTGGCATCGCCGTGGCGACACTGCTGGGGCTGCTGGTTCCCTTGGCGCCCACTGTGCCGTTGTTGATGACCCTGCGCACCTTGGAAGGCATGGCTTTGGGCGGCATCCCCGCCATAGCCATCGCGTACCTCAACGAGGAAGTGACCAAGGTCCACACGGCGTTGGCAGCCGGGACCTATGTAGCCGGGACGACGTTGGGCGGCTTGGCCGGCCGGTTGGTGGCCGGCCCCGTGGGCGAGCTCTGGGGCTGGCGCGCCGCGGCCTTGGCCGTCTCCTTGCTGGCCACCGTGTCCGCCGTCTTGTTCCTGGTTCTCGTGCCCAAGCAGCGACGCTTTAGTCCAGCCCCGGCGCTGGGATTCCGGGGCGCGCTCACGACGTTGAAAGGGCACTCGAGCAACCCCAAACTGGTGTCGCTGTACCTGCAGGCCTTCCTGCTCATGGGCGGTTTCGTAGCGGTCTACAACTACCTGGGCTTTCGACTGCACGCCGAGCCGTTCGGGCTCCCCGCCACTGTAGTGAGCCTGATCTTCCTGGCGTATTTGTCCGGCACCGTCAGCTCACGGTGGGCCGCCGGACTGACCACGAGGTTTGGCAGGCGCAACGTCCTGGTGGCCGGTATTGCCATCATGTCCGCGGGCCTGGCGCTGACGTTGGTGGAGAACCTGGCAGCCACCCTCGCCGGGCTCGTGATTTTTACAGGAGGCTTCTTCGCCGCCCACAGCGTTGGTTCAGCCTGGACGGGGGCCATCGCCACTACGGGCAGGGCGCAGGCAGCGTCCCTGTACAACCTGTCCTACTACTTGGGATCCAGCGTGATCGGCTGGGCCGGTGGCTTGGCCTTCCAGGCGTTCGGCTGGTCGGCTTTGGCGTTGAGCGTCATCGTCCTTTCGTGCACGACGGCGGCAGTTACCTTGGTAGTGCACCGCACCCCACGCCACCCCCGCTGATTTCCAGCCGCCTGCCCCTAGAATCGGAGGCATGACACAGGTCACGAAAAGCCGGGAACTGTCGTCACCGGAGCGTTTGCAGGCGTTTACGGATGCCGTGGTGGCGATTGCCTTGACGTTGTTGATCCTTCCGCTGATGGAGAGCGTGGGTGAGTTGGCAGACCACAACGGCACCACGGCCCAATGGTTGGCGGACGAACAGTACGCTTTGCTCGGCTTCGTGCTGAGCTTCGTCCTCATCGCCGTGTTCTGGGTACACCACCACAAGCTCTTCCGCAGCGTCAAGCATGTTGACCCGGGCCTGTTGTGGCTGACGGTGGCCTGGATGTTCACCATCGTGGTGATGCATGTGGCTACATCGCTCTCCACCCAGATGCCCTCCGACTGGGCCCAACCGCTGATCTACATCGGCACCCTGTTTGCCACCAGCCTCATGCTCCTCCTGGCCCGCGCGTATCTGCGGTCCCATCCTGACCTTCACTCCATGGATGACGCGGAATCGGTGTCAGGAATTCGAGCGAGCGGCATCGTTTCCGGGCTCTTCCTGGCGGCCTTGATTCTGGCGGTTGCCATTCCAGGCGCAGGCAACTGGCCCCTGCTCCTGATGCTGCTCAGTGAGCCACTCCAACGACTGGACAGGCGACGGGTCCGCCGGACACCGGCAAAACGATAGTCACCTGAAGAATTCACGGATTAGGATGGATGAAAGGCAATTTCAGGAGGATCCGTGAGCAACCCCACGAAGAATGTTCGGTCAAGCACGGGCAGCGCTGAGCCGTTGGACGCGATCGATGAACGAATCCTCGCAGCGTTGGTGGACGACGCCCGGATCTCCAATAAACAACTGGCGGAGCTTGTGGGGATCGCCCCCTCTACGGCCCTCATGCGGACCAGGGCCCTTTCCGAACGAGGCATCATCGAAGGCTTTGAGGCCGTGTTGAGCCTGCCGGCCATCGGCCGCTCCGTCCAGGCACTCATCGCCGTCCGTCTCCGCGCCCACGACCGCGATCAGATTGACCGTTTTACGGCCCGCGTTCCGAAGCTTCCGGCGGTGATCTCCACGTTCCACACCACCGGTTCCGTTGACTACTTGCTGCACATCGCCGTCGCCAATACCGACGACCTCCGCAATTGGCTCCTGGACAACCTCGCCACGGATCCCGTGGTCGGCCACACGGAAACCACCATGGTCTTCCAGCACATCCCGGGCAACCGCGGACCGCTGCCGGAGTAGAGGCCCACCTCAGGAACGCACTGCGCTCCGCAGCGATATGGCCGCGAGTGTCAGCGCCGCAACGCCGCACAGGGCCGTGAAACCCGCGACGGCGGCCTGCAGCCCGAGTGCCGAGACAGCCAGTCCCAGCCCGATCACCGGAACGGCACTTCCCAAGTACGTGATGACGTAGACGGTACTGATGACCTGGGCATGGCGGGAAGCCTCAACCTTTCCGGCAACTTCATTGAAGACCTGCCGGAACGCAATGCCTTGACCCATGCCTGCCGTGATGCTCGCAGCCACCAGCAACCACGGGCTTGACCATGCGGCCGCAGCGCCCACCAGGACAACCGAGACACCCAGGACCGCCAAGGCCACGGGGACAACAAAACGGCCACGGGCACCCAAAAGCTGGCTCAGCGCCGAGGCGCCCAATGTGACTCCTGCCAGCAAGCCGATCAGTGGCCGCGAGTCTGCATGGACCACACTGGCGAAGTACCCCGGTGCCAATGACAGGCAGAAGCCGAACACCGCGAAACTGAGGAAACCTGTGGCAGCAGCCATCCAGAAGGCTCCGCGGGCATCACGGGAGATGGAAGGCTTCCGTGGGGCCAGGACCTTCAGCGGCTTCGGGCCTTCCGCCGGAGCGATGGCTGGCCTGGCTTTGAGGAGCCACAGGGGTATAAGGGCAGCTATCAACACCGCCGAATGAACGTAGTACGGGGTGCGCGTGGGGTCCGGCAAGAGCGACAGGAGGCCGCCGATTGCGGGGCCAGCCGCCACACCACCTGCCGAGGAGAGCAAAGTGAATCGGGAGGCCCACTCAGGCCGTTGGGGCAACAGTTCACGCAAGGCCGCTGAGCTGGCTCCGGTGGCCAGCCCCACTGCCACTCCCTGGAGTGCCCTCCCCAAGGACAAGGCACCCAGCGTGTCCGCGTTGGCGAAGATCACACCACCCACCAAACCGACCAGGACAGCCAACACCAGCGCCGCCCGACGCCCAATGTGGTCAGACCAGTGGCCCGCCACCATGAGGACACCCACCAGTGCAAGGACGTAGCTGGAAAAAGCCACTGTCACGTCCAGCGATGTCATACCGAGCCTGGCCTGCAGCAAGGGATACAACGGAGTGGCCAGGTTGGCGCCAACCAGCAACGTAAAAATAACGACGCCGGTCAAGACCAGCCTGGCGGTGGTGGAGGCATCCCATCCCCAGCGGTCGGCGGTTACCGGACGCATGCGGAGTTCGCTCAAGACAGTCATTTCCATGCCTTCGGGCTCGGTGGCCGGCCTGGATTGTTCCTTGTGGGAAGCACAGTCCGACTAAGTGTTGGTGGCAACAGAATGCAGCAGAGTTGATCTGAACATGCTGCAATAGCTTGATAATTGAGCAAAAAACTCAAACCTGATCGATCCAAGTGAGCTGGAGTGACCATTTGAACACCCTTGACCCCATGGACCTGAAGATTCTCTTGGAACTCATCAAGGATCCCCGCATCCAGATCGCCGAGCTGAGCGACGCCTTGGGCATTGCGCGCAACACTGCCCAGAGCCGGGTCAAGCGCCTTCTGCGGTCCGGAGTACTGCACGCCGCCGGACGGGAGGTAGACCTCGAAAAGGTGGGGTACGACGTCGTAGCTTTCGTGACGATTGAAGTCACCCACCGTGAACTCGATGGCGTCATTGGCGCGCTGCGCCTGATCCCCCAGGTCCTTGAGGTCCACGAAATCTCCGGCCGCGGCGATCTCTGGTGCCGGGTGGTGGCAACCGACACCCACAACCTGCAGTCGGCGCTGCGATCGGTCCTCCGCACCAAAGGCGTGATCCGGACGGAAACTGTGCTGGCCCTGCACACGCACATCCCGTACCGGACTGAACCACTGATCGAAAGGATGTCAGCAGCACCAACACGGCCAAGGCAGGAGAGTCAGAGCCCCGGTACGCTGGCTCAAACAGACTAGGATTTCAGGAATGGATTGGCTCTCACACATCTCCCAGATCAACTGGTTCGCTGCACTCCTCGCCTTCGTTTCAAGCATGGTCATCGGCTTCGTCTGGTACATGCCGGCCGTCTTCGGACGCAGGTGGATGCAAGCGATCAACAAAACCGAAGACGACCTCAAGAACATTGAGGGCGGCGCCGGCATCTGGGTTCCCATGATGGTGGCCGCAGCGCTGACCAGCATTCTCTTGGCAGTCCTCATCAGCGCGCTGGAAATCAACACTTTTTGGGCCGGCGGATTCTTCGCGTTGATCCTGGCCTTGGTGATCCGCGCCGGCGGACACGTCATCCACAACGGCTTCGCCGGACGCCCCTTCGCGGTGACCGTCATCGATTCCGGCCACGACATCGCGGCCATGACCATCGCGGGCGTCATCATCGGAGCCATGCAGTAGCGTTCAACCAGTGACCATCATTGATAACGCCGTATACGTAGACGGCGTCCGCACAGCCACCCCGCACAGCCTCGAGCAGACGTTTGAGACCCTGGCGGAACACGGCGGAATGGCCTGGATCGGCCTATATCGGCCGACGAAGGACGAGATGGCCGCCGTCGCGCAGGAATTCGGCCTCCACGAGCTCGCCGTGGAGGATGCTGTCTCGGCACATCAGCGGCCCAAGCTTGAGCGGTATGACCACAACCTGTTCACTGTCCTCCGCCCAGCCAGGTACCTCGATGAAACCGAGACGGTGGAGTTCGGCGAGCTGCACATCTTCACCGGACCTAACTTTGTGGTGACCATCCGGCACGCTGAAACCGGCGGAGTGGCCCGGGTCCGCTACCGGTTGGAGACACGTCCGGACCTTCTCTGCCATGGGCCCGAAGCCGTGCTCTACGCCCTCCTGGACCAAGTGGTGGATGACTACGCGCCGGTAGTGGCAGGTCTAGAGAACGACATCGATGAGATCGAAGACCAGCTCTTCAGCGGCGACAGCACTGTGTCGCGCCGCATCTACGAGCTCGCCCGTGAAGTGATCCAGTTCCAACGGGCCATCCAGCCCCTCCCTGACATGATGGCGCTGCTGGAAAAGGGATTCGAAAAATATGGCGTGGACATTGAGTTGCAGCGCTCCCTCCGCGACGTCGAGGACCATGTCCAGCGCGTCATCTCCCGCGTGAACTCGTTCAGGGACCTCCTGCAGAACGCACTGACCCTGGATGGCACGCTGACTGCCAACCGCCAGAACGAAGCCAGCGCCGCGCAGAACGAGCAAGTCAAGAAGATCTCCTCCTGGGCTGCCATCCTCTTTGCACCCTCCTTCGTGGCAGGCGTGTACGGGATGAACTTCGACCACATGCCGGAGCTGCATTGGGACTTTGGCTACCCCTTGGCGGTGGGGCTCATGGTCGGTGCAGCCCTGCTCATGTACGTCATTTTCAAGCGTAAAGGCTGGCTGTGACGCCTCTGTTGAGGCCTGTTCCCCGCTCTGCGCGGGACACTGCCCGCGCTTTACTGGCGGGGATGGAGCACGACGCCGGACAGGCAGGGTTTGCGCTTGAGCCCGGTCAGCGGCAAGCAGCCGAGCGGTTGGCGGCCTTCGGCGCCCAACTGACGGGCCGTCGTCGGGCGCTATCCCGTAAGCCGCCGCGGAGCCTGTACTTCCACGGACCGGTGGGCCGCGGCAAGACGTGGCTGATGGACAGCTTCTACGGACGGGTGGACGCCCGGAAACGGCGTGTCCACTTCCACGACTTCTTCCGCAGGCTGCACACCGGAACCCATGGTTTCGAGACCGGCAACGGAACAGCCATCCAGCAGTCTGTGGATGCATTGCTGGACGGCATCGACGTGCTGTTCTTCGACGAATTCCATGTCCATGACGTTGGCGATGGCATGTTCATTGCCCGGTTGTTGCGGACCGCTGCGCAACGGCGCATCCCGTTGGTGGTGACCTCGAACTACGCCCCGGACAACCTCCTGCCCAATCCACTCTGGCACGACCATTTCCTCCCCACCATCGAGGCCATCGAAGAGATGATGGACATCGTGGAGATCGAGGGGCCCACGGATTTCCGCCGTTTTCCGGCCGCCGGAACTGCTCCTGCCAAGGGGTCCGCAGCGTTCCGCTCAGGTCGGATCATCTGCCCCGGCACGCCCAGGCAGCTGGGGCGCCTTGGCCTTTTCAGGCCGGCACCGTCACAAAGCCGCGTTTTGCAGCCGACAACCCAGCCGATTGTGGTCAGGAATTCAGACCCCGATGTGCTCTGGGTCGGTTTCGAGGAGCTCTGCGGCGGGCTCACCTCAACAGCGGACTTCCTGGTGTTGGCGGAGACCCATAAAACGTGGGTGATCGACGACGTTCCCTCCCCTGCAGGAAGTGATTCGTCATCCGCACCCTCCTGGCAGCGGTTCAGCAATGTGGTGGATGTGCTGCACGACCAGGACATCACGCTGTTCCTGATCGGGGAGGGACCGTTGGAATGGGACATCGACGCACCCGACAGTAATCATTCGGCTTTGCCGGTGGATCTGGCGCGGATAGCGAGTCGTTTGTCCCTCTTGGGACGGTCAGAGCACCACGGTGACGTGGAAAGTGCTCTACACAAAGAAGAGACCGCCGGAAGCTGAGCTTCCGACGGCCACATGAATGATGTGGGTCCGGCCCTAGATGACGCCGCCGGCTGCCGACGGTGCACTGGCGTCGTGTCCGCCGTCGCCGACCGTTTCGCGGGCGACATAGTTCTCGATGTCGAAGAGGTTCTCGGCCCGTTCGGTGATGTTGAGCAACGTGGTCATGGAAGCAACTTCCTCAACCTGCTCCTTCAGGAACCACAGCATGAACTGCTCGCCCAAGGCATCTCCCTCGGCGCGGGCAACACGGAACATCTCTTCGATGTTGCGCGTGACTTCCTTTTCCTGCTCCAAGGCCAACGCAATGGGTTCCTTGGCGTTGGAAAAGTTGTTGCGAACAGGGGCGATGCCCGGGATCTCCACGTGCACATTGCGGTCCAACATGTACTGGACCATCATCATGGCGTGGTTGCGCTCCTCGAGGGACTGACGGTAGAAGTGCCGGGCGAGCTGCGGCAAGTCTTCGCCATCAAAGTACACAGCCACTGCGATGTATTGCTGGGAGGCCGCAAACTCATTCGCAACCTGGGCGGACAACAGCTCATTGAAAGTCTTCTTAGCCATGGCTCGATCCTACAGGCGGACAATACCGGTTCCGGTGGTGAGATTCGCCACTGCTCAGGGCAGCAGGAGACTAATCCATACACCCGCGGCGGCCGCCATGACGCTCACGGTCATGGTCCCCAACCCATTGATGATCGCCAATGCTGTACGCCCGCTTTGAACAAGCCGGATGGTTTCAAGGCTGGCGGTGCTGAAGGTGGTGTAGCCGCCCAGGAAGCCGGTGCCGAGGATGAGCATCAAGGATTCCGGGGCCTGGCCACGCATGGCCAGACCCGCCAGGAAACCCAGCAGCAGGGAGCCCGAGACGTTGATGGTGACGGTCCCCCATGGGAAGGCAGTCTTGAGGCGTGTCCGGACGAACCCGTCCACCACAAACCGCACTGCCGCACCCACCCCACCGGCCAGAGCAAGAAGGATGACTGTCACGAGCGTCGTCCGGTTGCGCGGCGGTGATGCCAGGCACCCAGCCAGATTCCGGCAGTGGTAGCAGCGGCGCCGCCCAGTAGGCTCGCGGCGAGGTACCCTGCAGCGGCTGTACCCGCTCCAGCGGTGAACAGGTGCACTGCGTCCAGGGCCAGAGTGCTGTAGGTGGTGTACGCGCCAAGGAAACCCGTGCCCAAGGCGAGCCGCAGTACCCGGCGATTGCCGACGTCGGGACCCCGGCGTGAAAGTCCCTCCAACAGCGCGCCCAACGCCAGGGCACCCGAAAGGTTGATGACCAAAGTGGGAAGCGGCCACGCGCCGGGCGCAGGGATGGCCAGCCCAAGACCGTACCGTGCGAGTGCTCCGAACACCCCGCCGGCTGCCACCATCGCAATGAAACCCCACTGAAGGTGGACGGGGTTTCTTACCTCAGTCGTCGTCATCGTCAGTGGGGACCCTGGGATTGACGGGAACAACGAGCACTGGCCGGGCCTGGCGGTGGAACAGGTGGCGGGCCACCGAGCCTGCCGTCAGTTCCTTCAAGGCGGCAGCCAGCTTGTGCTCCCGGGTACCCACTACGATCATGGACGCTCCAATCTCCTCCGCCTGGCGGGCCAAAGCGCGGGCGGGCTCCCCCGCCAGATGCACCAGCGACCATTCAACACCACTGCCGTCCAAGTGGTCATGAAGGGTTTGCGTAAGTGATTCGGGGATCTTGTGAAGATCCCCATCAATGCCGTCCGGATCGATCGGAGCTGCCGGGCCTCCGGTGCTACCGTCCACCGGGTACACCGTGACGTCTGCATAGGCACACACCAGCGGCAGCCGGGCACTGGCCGCCAGGGTCACTGCTTGTTCGAGGACCACTGGATGCTGCCCCGGCATGACGCCAACCAGGATGGGGCCGGCCGCACTGGTGGAAGCTTCGGAACGCGGAGCGGGAGTCTCTGTCACAAGGAAAGTCTACGGCGGCACCGGGAGCCCGCAATTGTTCTCAGGGCTGGCGCCGACCCGGCCACAGGCCATAGAGCAACGGGACCGCTGAGCCGATCATCAGCACATTGCCGAGTCCGGGATCGTCCGTCCGCAGAACGGCTCCGGCGATCAGCAGTGCACCGAAGATCAGCGCCGCCACCGCCCGCCGCGCCGTGAGGATGAGACCCGCCATCTGCCGCTCCAGGCGCCGGTTGCCCACTTGGAGCGATCCTTCTTCCAGCCTCGAGACCAGCCCGTCCAGCCTCTTGGGCAGGCGAAGGGCGATGGCAGCGGCTTCGACGGTCTGGGACGCGACGTCGTTGATCAGGTTGCCGCGCTCGTCACGCAGAAGTTGTGCCGCATATGGTTCCACGGAGTCCCACAGGTTGAACCGGGCATCCAGGGAACTGCACACACCCGAGGTCAGGGACATGGCCCTGATAATGAGCAGGAAATTCTCGGGCAGTTGGAAGGGCAGTGAACGGATCACGCTGCCGAATTCAGTGCCGAATTCACGGAACTCCCGTGGGTCAACATCGCGAAGCTCGGCGAAGCCCATGCCACCGAAACGCGCAAAGAGCTGCGTCATGGCCCGCTCAAGCTCCGCGGTATCGGCCGACTGCATCAACACCCCCACATCGCTGATTGCGGTCACCAGCCCCTTGCCGTCACGCGACGCCGCGGCAATCAGGAGCTTCCGCAGGCCACCGCGGGTCTTCACGGGAACCTCACCCATCATGCCGAAGTCAATGAACGTCAATTTCCACGGATGTTCACTGGACGGATCATTGGATGGTGTAACGAAGATATTGCCGGGATGGGGATCGGCGTGGAAGAAACCGTTGGTAAACAACTGGTCAAACATCACCGAGGCGAAGACCGGTGCCACCCCGGCCGGGTCTATGCCGGCCAGGCGAAGCGAGTCCGCGTCCGTAATCTTGATGGCCGTGACATCTTCGAGCGTGAGTACGCGGCGGGTGGTCCGCTCCCAAACCACCGTTGGAACAGTCACCCGTGCGTCATCGGCGAAGTCAGCGGCAAACCGCTCTGAATTGGCCGCTTCATTCAAGTAGTCGATTTCCTCGAGGCTGGTCTGCGCGAATTCCTTGATCAGCGCAGGCACATCTGCACGGTTTGAAACCAGGCGGATGCGGCTGAGCCAGCCTCCCACTTGCCGCAAGGCAGCGAGGTCGACGTCGACTATTTCGGCGATGCCGGGCCGCTGCACCTTGAACACCACGCTGCTGAGCCCGGTGTCCTCGGCGTTGCCGGAGAGGAGTTTTGCCCGGTGTGCTTGTCCTAGTGAAGCTGCGGCGATGGGAGTCTCCTCGACCGAAGCAAACACCGCCTCCAAGGGAGCCCCAAGTTCGGCCTCAGCCAAGGCCCGGATGGCGGGAAAGGGGACAGGCGGAACTTCGTCCTGCAGCCCCTCCAGCTCCGAGGTAATTTCCGGCGGGAGCACATCAAGCCTGGACGACATGAACTGGCCCACCTTGATCATCAGCCCGCCGAGCTCCACGGCAAGGCCGTGAAAACGCCGGGCGAAGCGCCGCATTCTGTTGGCGCGGTTCCGTTCCGTCAGCCTTCGCAGGCCCACTCTGGGCAGAAACAGCTCAAACCACCAGGTCACCGCCAAGTGCCATGCGGCGAATCGCAGGATTCGACGATAACGGGCACGGGGGTCCCCGGCTCCCGTCGGGGAGACAGCCCGTTCGCGCCGAATCGATGTCACCCCGTCAGTCCTGGGCGAGGATTGAGTAAAGCCGACGGCGGGCCTCCTCGAGCACCGTCACAGCCTCCTGTACTTGCTTGGGCGTTCCGGTGCGGCCAACCTGCGCCGCAGCCTGCGCCAGGTCCACACCTGCCTTGGGCAGTGCGGCGAAACCCGGGCTCGACGACGTTCCCAGTGAGTCCCATGGTGCGGACGTTTCAGAACCCGCCACATCCTCCCGGCCCGCTTCGGTCAGGGAGTAGATTTTGCGCCCGTTGGACTCTTCGGCACTGACGAAACCCTCGTCTGCCAACAGCTGCAGAGTGGGATAGACGGAGCCGGCACTCGGCTTCCAACTGCCTCCGCTGCGCTCTTCGATTTCATGAATGATCTGATAGCCGTGCATGGGACGCTCAGCAAGCAGGGCAAGGATCGCTGACCGCAGCTCACCGCGGCCCGCCCGGGTTCCGGAACGCTTTTCGAACCGGGAACGGAACTCCTCAACGGCTTGCCACATGCCGTCCAGGTTGTTGCCCATGAATCCGTTTGCAGGGAATGAATTGTGCATCAAGCTCACCTCAATCAATCGCGAACGATACTAAACGATAGTTAACGATATACCCCCGCACGGCTCTAGAACAACGACGGGCCAGGTGGATCATGCGGCGGCCGCGGCTGCTCCGGACAACGCCGTGAAGGAGAGGAGGCGTTTGGTTATGGGAGACGGTTCCTTCGTCGCGGGACGGCCGATCATCGCCATCCGCGCCGATGACCCGGCTCCGCGGAAAGACGCTTTAGCGCAGGGCCGGACAGCACTTCTGGGTGATGCCGTCCGGCCCCAGCCGCGGAACCTTGGGGCAGCCCCGGCGAACGAGGGGGATCATTGGCCGTTGCGAGGGATCCGCTGGGTCCAGTAAAGATGATCCCCGGTTCAGGCACACGAGTACTTGGTACTCGTCTTTTGCTTGTGCTTGAAGGATCCACTACTTGCCCGGCACGATAGCCGGCGGGCTGAATTGGGCAAGTGCCACGAAGAGCCGGCGGACCTCCGGAAGAACACCACCCGTACCTGCGCTGCGTGATTGGATGAGGAGCATGGAGATCATTGGGGGCGGGGCTGCCGAACAATTCGAGGCCCTGGTAGCGGCCGATCAGGTCGCTCAGCAGGACCGTCAACGGCGGGAACAACTCAGGAGATGGCTCGCAGACGGGTCCGTCAGGGTGGCCACCCGGAACGGCTCCCCTGTGGGCTACACAGTGGTTGAGCCTTCCTTCTTCGGCCACGACTTCCTGGTGCTCATCGTGGTCGGAGAGCAGCATCGAAAAGCGGGCATTGGTCAGCTGCTTATGGCGGATGTAGAGACAAGGGAGCGGGACGCGAAGCTATTCACGTCAACCAATCTGTCGAACCAGGTCATGCAGCGCCTGCTCGCTCGCCGCGGATGGGTCTCCTCAGGAATGGTCTTCGGACTGGATGAAGGGGACCCCGAGGTCTTCTATCAATTCCCGCAGTCGCCTCGACCGGCTATAGAGCGAAACGACACTGAAGCGGTGTCATTGTGACCGGCTTCCAGGACAACTCCATGCCCTCCACGGAAAACCCTCCGAAGGTCTCGCGACCCTCGGCTGGTTCGACGGCGGCGTCCAGTTCAGCTTCAGGCATAGAGCAGTTCGTTGATGACGCGTTTTCCGGCGCTGCGTTCGCGGGTTGCCAGTGAGCCCATGAGATCCACGGCGATCGCTGCCACCGGCGCCCGGCCGTCCGCGGAGGGTTCATCCAAATCGACTTCCGAACGTGCCTGCAATTTATTCCTCGCGCATGGCCGAGGCACCGCTTGGGATCAGGTGATCATTGAGTGCGGCCAGCCCGTCCAAAGTCGCCCTATAGCGATGGGTTTTGTCTTTGTTCCGGGCAAGAACACTAACTGCGTCGGCGTCCAGCTCACGCAGCCTACTCTTCAACCGGGACTTCTCCGAGGCGCGGGTGATTCCGAGCCTGCCCCCGACCTCCGCGACGGTCATCTCCTTCTTGTACTGCAATGCCCGAGCCCTAACAACAAAGTGCTACGAAAGCGCTTATTCGTCACAGCGGCCAGGACAAGAAACACCGCCACGTGTGGAGCTAAGGAGATTCGAACTCCTGACCTCTTCGATGCGAACGAAGCGCTCTACCAACTGAGCTATAGCCCCTGGACCAGTCTGTAACCGTCCGGCCAGTGTCCCTAGGCTACAAACTTTCCCGGCGCTTTTCCAACCACGACACAAACGTCTCCACGCCATCCTTTCGCCCGGGGATCAGGTTGTTGCCGGATCGCAGGAAGGCACCCATCGCCCCGGGCAACGGCACCTCCACAATCCTTCCCCGTGCGCCGGTAACGGCCTTCCACGACTCCGCCATCTGGCGCATGGTGAGCACTTCCGGACCACCCACCGTACGCAGGCGGTGACGTTCAGGAGCGGGGCTCTCCGTGGCAGCGTCCAGCAGTGCCCCTGCAACGTCAACCGGCGAGATGGTCTGGAACCTTGCGCGCTTGAAGACAGGAATGAGACGCACTCTGGCCCCGGCGGCGAAGATCAGTGCCACCAGGCCGTGAAACTGTGTAGCGCGAACCACCACGGTCTCCAGCGGAGACGCAGAGTACTTCCGCTCTTTCCCAGCCTTCGAGACGTAATACGCGTACGTGCTCAGGTCGCAATTGATGATGGACAACGCCACCGCCCTGCCGACCCCCGCACGGTGAGCGGAGGCAAGAAGCCGGGCACCGCCGTCGGCGAATTTTCGTTGGGCCTTGCCGAACTGACCTTCAAGGCAGTCAATCACGACGTCGACGCCCTCCAGTGCGGCCGCCAGCCCTTCTCCTGTGGTGACGTCGCCCGCAACGTAGGTGGCGCCGTCGTGATGCTTCTCCGAGCCGGGAGGCGGCATGTGGCGTGAAAAAGAGGTCACCGCATGACCCGCATCCAGAGCAAGCCGGACAACCTCGCGACCTACCTGGCCGGTACCGCCCGCGACGCAGATACTGGCCATGTGTGGCTAAGCGCGGCGGCGCTGCAGAACGTCGTCCAGGTTACTGAGCGCACTCGATCCCTTGGCGGAGACCGCAGCAGATGCCTCGGCCTGCTCAGCACCTTGCTTCAGGACGGGCTTGCCCACGGGTTTGGGTGCCTCAGGGAGGTCCAGCGGTTCAGGGGCCGGCCTTGAAGCCTTGGCGGCTTCAACATATGTGGGCTTGGGGACTGCGACAGGCTCCCAGCTGGCACCTTTGGAATCGGTTGCTTGCGCTGATGTGTCCCCTGCGGCAACGGCAACCGCCAAAGCAGCCTGGCGAAGCTCAACAGCGGACAAGCGTGCAGCCTCACGACTGGTGTCTTCGGCGTCGAAAACCGTGGTTTCCTTCGCTTCCACTACCGGCTCCTTCGGCAAGTAGCGAGCAGGCGTCGGGATGGGCGCTGCCTGCGCCGCGCGGCGTGCCCGGCGTTCGCGAAGATCCCTGAGGGCGAGCTTGCGCAACGTGACGACGGCGAGCACCGCACCAATGAAGGACACCAGCGGCAACCAGAATGACCCGGCGCCAAAGGTAAGGAGGATGCCCGAAACAACGGAGGTCACCAGCAAGGCAAGGCCCGCCAAGGCCAAAGTGAGGCGGGCATAGCGGATGGTGAATGGAGTAGTGGGCGCTTTCCGCAGGGACGACTCAGCCGCGCGGGATTCCTGGGGCGACGCCGGTGCTTTGCTGTGCATGGTCTCCATCGGTTTCTCCTGCTGAGGTGCCAAAGTCAGTACCACCCCTGCCTGCGGTTCGTCTGGTTCGTCGTCGATTGCCCCTGCTGGAACAGCGGCCGCTTGGACTTGTTGCCGCCTGTTCCGGAGAACGTAGGGCGCCACCCAGACCATCCACAGCGCAACAGTGACCACGAGTATCACTGAGCTGCTGAGAGGGAAGTCCACATTCAAAACCGTAGAAGCAAATCACCGGCCGCGGCGGCATTGCGGCCGGTGTGTCGTCGTCGAGTCCTCAAATGACTGGATATACGGACAAAATGGCTTATGACCTGCCCGTTTATCCCCTGAGCCACCGACGCAGCAGGCCTTCAGGAACCTCGTCCGACGTCAGGGCAAAGGATCGATGGTCAGCCCATTCGCCGTTGATGTGCAGGTACCGTTCCCGATACCCCTCATCACGGAATCCAAGCTTCTCCACCACCCTCAGGCTGGGCGTGTTTTCGGGCCTGATGTTGATTTCCATGCGGTGCAGGCCCAACACCTTGAAGCAGTGGTCCGTTGCCATGGCCACCGCCGTCGGAGCAATACCGTGCCCGGCCCGCTCCTTATCCACCCAGTACCCCAGCGTGGCCATCATGGCCGATCCCCAAATGATGGAAGAAACGGTCAGCTGCCCTACGATGAGCGGCTCACGGAATCCAGGGGTGCGCTCGACGATGAGGAAAGGCAATGCCGTGGACTGGCGTGCTTGATTGTTCAGCGAGGCCACCATCTGCCGATAACTGGGCAGGCGCCCACCCGGTGCCGGGTTGGACGCCTCCCAGGGAGCAAGCCAGTCGCTGTTCCGCGAACGGACTTCAGACCACTCCCGCTTGTCGCGGTATCGGATAGGGCGAAGAAGCAGGTCTCCGCTTTCCAGCGTCACCGGCCAGATCGCAGAGCCGTACATCCTGAGGTTACTTGGGAAGCGAGGCAGTGAAGGCCGGCAGCCACTCACGCAGTTCAGGACCGAGGTCCTCGCGTTCGCAGGCCAACTCGATGCAGGCCTTGAGGTAGCTGAGTTTATCGCCGGTGTCGTAGCGACGGCCCCGGAAGACAACGCCATACACGCCGTAGCCTTCACCTTCACCGGCTGCCAGCACCTCGAGGGCGTCGGTCAGCTGGATTTCGCCACCACGGCCCGGCTCAGTCTTCTCAAGAACATCGAACACTGCCGGATGCAGCACGTAGCGGCCGATCACGGCAAGGTTGGACGGCGCTTCTTCCGGAGAAGGCTTTTCCACGAGCTGCTTGATGCGCACGTAGCCGTCTTCACCGATCTCTTCGACGTCGGCGCAACCATAGGCGCTGATCTTGGAGGGCTCCACCTCGATCAGTGCAACCACGGAACCGCCCGTCTTCTGCTGGACGGCGATCATGTCGCTCAGGAGGTTATCGCGGGCGTCGATCAGGTCGTCGCCGAGGAGTACGGCAAAAGGCTCGTGCCCGACGTGCTGCTTCGCACGAAGGACAGCGTGGCCCAGGCCATTGGGGTCGCCTTGGCGGACGTAGTGGATGTCACCGAGGTTGGTGGCGGATTGGATGGCCTCAAGCTTGGCGGTATCGCCCTTTTCAGCCAGCGTCGCTTCCAGCGCCGGCACACGGTCGAAATGATCTTCAAGGGCGCGCTTGCTGCGCCCCGTGATCATCAGGACGTCGTGCAGGCCAACCTTGACCGCTTCTTCGACGACGTACTGGATGGCTGGCTTGTCAACCACGGGCAGCATTTCCTTCGGCATCGCCTTTGTTGCAGGCAGGAAACGGGTACCAAGACCCGCTGCGGGGATGACGGCCTTACGGACAGCATTGTTATCGAGAGTCACCGGACTAATGTAACGGAAGGAATACATCATCGGCTAAACCCTCGCCGCGCCGGGACAACATTTCTGTGGACTGGACGGCAGCTTCTGTCGCCGCACCGGCATCAGGCGAACCTCACGATCGGACACCCATGGCATCGAAGGAAGACATCCGCAGCAGCCGCCGCCTCCACCGGCGCACCCTCTCCCCCGAACAGATCGCTGCTGCCGGCGCGTCCATCGCGCAGCACGGAACGGCATGGGCGGCTGCAGCCTCCTCCGGCACGGCGGCCACATTTGCCGTCTATGTAGGTGTCGCGTTTGAACCGCCCACCTTGCCGCTCATCCATTCCTTGCACGACGCCGGACACAGGATCCTCCTTCCCGTGTGCGAGCCCGGGCGGCAGCTGAGCTGGGTCTATTGGACCCCGTCGACGGTTTTCGTCCGCTCCTCCTACGCCCCGATCGACGAACCCGAGGGCGAACGGCTGGAAAGCGAGGTGGTGGCAGGCGCCGCGGGGATCTTCATGCCCGCCACAGCGGTGGACAGGGACGGCAACCGGATTGGCCAGGGCGGCGGGTACTACGACCGGCTCCTCCATGGGCTCGACGATTCCGGCCGGCGGCCGCCCACCATTGCGGTGGTGTACGACGACGACCTGTTGCCTTCAGGTTCGATTCCCGCCGAAGCATTCGATCGCCCCGTGCGGGAAGTGCTGACTCCCTCCGGCCTGGTCCGGCTCGACGACAGAGCCCAGTGAGGTCCGGCGCATCCGCTGGCGCATGCACTGTAGACCGATGATAGAATTGGCACTCAGGCCCTGCGACTGCTAATGCGAAGCGAAATCTCCGCCGTTGCTGTACAGGACCTGACCTTTGTCCTGAAGGAGGAACTCAGTGCCCACATACGCATACGCCTGCAAAGACTGTGACCATGCCTTTGACATCGTCCAGTCCTTTTCTGACAGCTCCCTGACAGAGTGCCCCGAGTGCAAGGGCGCCCTTCGCAAGAAGTTCAACAGCGTCGGCGTCGTCTTCAAGGGCTCGGGTTTCTACCGGACTGATTCCCGAGATGCCAAGGGCAGCACAGTTTCAGCCGCTCCGGCAGCACCTGCCGCCGCGTCGCCTGCTCCAGCACCCGCCCCGGCGGCTGCAGCTGCAGCCAGCTGACTTCCCCACTTTTCCACATAGCGCATCTGGCCGCTGTTATGCGGCCCGTCCGGCTGGCTAACGTGGCGGCATGCCACAACAGTCTCGAAGCGCTCTTCTTGCCCGCGCCCGGCGTTCTGCGTCGTCTGGCCCCTGGCCCCCGGCGCCCTCTGGTGCCCGGGTCCGCTCGTCCCGGCGGCGCAACAATGCTGCAAGCTTTCACCGGCCGCTGGATCATTCCGCCCCTTTGGGCAGAAGGCGAAGGATCGGCTCCTGGATCACCCGGAACCGCCGTCTCACTGTTGCACTCCTGCTGTGCCTGGCCGCCGGCATCGCCGTCCAACAGCTGACCCCGGCTTCGGAGCTGCGGATCAGCGTCATGGTGGCCGCCCGTGACCTGCCAACGGGAACCACTCTCACAGAAGCCGATTTCACCCGTGTGGGGGTGCCGCAGGACCTGGCCGTCACCGGTGCCCTCTCAGATGGCGGAGCCCTCACCGGCCGACAATTGGCCGCACCCTTGAGCCGGGGGCAGATCCCCACAGAGTCCAGCCTCCTGGGTCCCGGGCTTCTCACCGGTTCACCCGTGGGTACCGCAGCCGTTCCCCTCCGGATGGCCGACCCGTCGTCCATCCAGCTCCTCTCCCCTGGACAGTTGGTCACGGTGGTCCTCACAGCAGCAGGATCCTATGACGAATCCAGGGAAACCCAAATTCTCGCCGGTCCCGTCCCCGTGCTCTGGACCTCAGCCCACGGAGGCAAGGCAGGCGAATGGCTGGGTACCAGCGACACCGAAGGCTTGGTGGTGGTTGCTGCCGATCCACAGCAAGCAGAAAAGCTTGCCGGCGCATCAACGCAGGGCAAGCTTTTCTTTGTTTTGGTCAACCCGTGATGGGTGGTTCCGGTGGTGAACGGTCAGCCCCAGTGCGGCGGCTTTTGTTCCTTGAGCCACTGCTCGTGGTCGTAACCGGACTCATCGCCCCAGCGCCGGGGATCGTCTTCCGCTGCTTTGGTGGGCAGAATGCCAGCCACGCCTGGTTTGGCTGCGGCTGCCGTGGCGTCCGGGCTTTCTTCAGTGGTGTCGGCGCCGGGCTCGGCGGATTCCGTCTCGGCCCCGGCTTCAGGACCGGTTGCTTCTTCCATCAGTGGTGCTTCTTTCCGGTTTTCTTCTTCGCTGTCTGCATCATCGGCAGCTTCGTCAGGCTGGCCAGATACCTGCCGTGCCGGACTTGGAGCGAACGTTTGCTGCCCCTTGTCCACACTCAATTGTTCAACGTCCATGTCCAAGAAGCCATGCTGGGGCGACGTCGAGCGCGGAATGTGATTCTCCAGCCCAAGGTAGGAGCCAATGCGATCCGCGCAGGACGAAGGATCAGTGAAGACCTCAATGGTCCACAAGGACATGTAGCGCCATCCCATGCGCTCCAGCAGCTGCGGACGCAGCCGGCTGCGTTCCCGGACGCTCATCCGCCGGTAGCGTTCAGTGCCATCGGATTCGATCGCGACGGGGGTGGGAATTTCCGCTCCCTCCCGGCCGATCGTGTGGACGGGGTCCGCCGCAGCCGCAATATCCAGAACGCCGTCGTAGAGATGCCAGACCCGGGCTCCCCTGGCCCGCAGGCGTTCTCCAAGGTCCGCAACCAAGGGATCCTCACCGAGTGCCTGCTCACTGGCAACAGCACGGGAGGCGGGCGTACCGAGATTGCTGTTTCCCGAGAGTTCCCGGTCCAGCAGTTCGTAGAAGTCCACCGCGCCATGGGCCAGCCGATCGAGGTCAAGGTCCTCAGGACGGAAGCAGCTCAGGACGTGCATGGAACGCCGTGCGCGGGTCATGGCCAAGGCGAAACGGTTCCGGCCGCCCTCAGTGGACAACGGACCGAACGAATGAAGTGCCCGGCCATGTGGCGTGCGGCCGTAGCCAAGGGAGAAGATCACGTGGTCCCGGACAAGGCCTTGTGCTCGCTCCAGATCCACCACGCGGAAGGACTCGGGACCAGCTCCGAAGAACGTGGACAACAAGGGGTGGTTGGGCAGTTGGAGCCTGATGGCCTCGCCGATACGGGCGGCATGGCGCAAGCTTGCCGTCACTACTGCCAAGGACGTGCGGGGACGCAGCCTGGCATGTTCGAACACGAGGTCCACCACGCGATTGACCTCGGCGGTGACGGACTCCACACCCTCGTGGTCAGCCCCCGGAAGTCCGGTGCCATCGGGGATGTACTCCACCAGGATGGAACGGTCCAGTCCCGTGACAGAGTTGCCGTCCGGCAGGCGGCGCAGGCCACCGTCGTAGTAATTCTTGCTCAGCTGAAGGATCAAATCCTCGTCCACGGCGCGGTAGACCCAATTCAGTTGCCAGGTTGGAAGGACTCTGGCCAGTGCCTTGAAGGCGCTGTCAACATTCTCGTGGCTGGCAACACCGGCTACTGGCGGTTCCACAGCAACGCTGAAGGTCCGTGCGTGGGCAATCTTCGCATCGCCGAAGGCCACCACCTGCTTCGCCCGGGCGATGGCAGGAAGTACTGCCTGCAGCGAGGTGGATTCGGCGTCTATGACCACCACGGCGTCAAACTTTTGCTCGGCCGGAAGAACACCGGTCAAGAGGTAGGGGCTGACCGACCAAACGGGCACCAGCAGTGGCACCAGCTCCGGAGCCTGGGCGCTCAGCGCCGGCAAAGTGACCCGGCCATCCTTCAGCAAGGCACGCAGCAATTCCGCCTGCCTTGGGTGCTCAAGCAGCCCCTTGCGCCATTTTTGGGCCAACTGCCACCGGAGACGGGCGGCGCCACTGGCGATGTGTGCCTGGTCAGCAAGCCGGTATTCGGCTTCCAGGCGGCGCAGCGAATCGCCATCGGACATCGCCAGGTAGTCGTCGCCGCTGATCATGGCTTCCAAAGCGGATTGCCACCAGGCCAGATCCAATTCGGCGGCCACGGAGCCGGCAGGAACTTCGCGGGCAGCCAGATCGGACAGCAGCTCTCCGAGGCCGTGCTCGCGCATTTCCTCTATCAGGAGAGTTCGCTCGGGAAGTGTCTCCAACGTTGCCGTGTCAGCAACAAGCCGTTCAAGCCGCTCCATCAATTCCAAGTACGGTGTCCCATGCAGGGAGCCACCAGCGCTGGTGTGCTTGAGGGCAGCACCTAGGCGGTGCAGTTCGCCATCCAACTCCCGGTACAGCGCCCCAAGATCGGCGAGCCCGGAAGGCACAGCCGGGTGGCGCTGGGTGGTGGCGTATCCGGCCCACAGAGCCCGCTGCTCCTGGACCAGGACGAGGGAGCTGTGGAGGTCGGCGATGTGGACTCCGGGCCGCACATATTCCTTGGCGACCCGGCGCAGGCGGGAACGCTGCATGGAGGGCATCTCCAAGTTGCGCTCACGGCGCCAGGCGGAGCTGGCAGTGGCGGAAATGAGGTCGTGCACCGGCCGGTCAAAGATGTCCGGAGTGAACTTATCCAAACTCTCCCGAACGGCAATGAGCAGTTCGAGCTGCGCACCCCATTCGGTGAAGGTATCCCCCAGCCGGATTTCAGCGTGGTCGGACACCTGCTTCATCCTGTCCCGCAGGACGGGAAGCTTCTCCTCGGCCAGGCGGGCGAGTTGTTGGGCTTCCTCGGTCTCCTTGCGCGTCACCAGCCGCGCTCCATACCAGGGGCTGGTGGTGGATGCCCTGCTGAAGCTGCCCAGCTCCGCAGCCCGGCGCAGGCGGCCGGCCAGTTCCTCCCGGTCCTTGATGTTGTCCAGGACGCTGCGCTTCAGACGGACAGTGGTGGAAGGAGCGGGATGGATGGACGTCAGCTCTGCCAGCGACTGCATGGCCTGGTACGGCGAGCAACCCCACCGTTCACGGACGTTGTGCAGAGAGGCCACGTGGTCCATCAGGGCGTGGCGGTGTCCGGTGAGCGTCTGGTGCAGGTTGCCCAGTTGAGGCTCAAGCGCTTTTTCGTTGCGCATGATGGCGCGGACCAGTTGGCCTTTGAGCTGCTGAGGCGTGGTCCCGTTTCCCGGGCGGAACAGCATGGAGTCGAGGCCGAGCGATTCCAGGTGGGCGGAAAGTCCTGCCAGGCTGGACTGCCTGTCACCTACCACCAGCACGGATTTGCCTTCGCTGACCAGTGCACCGATCGCGTTGATGGCCGTTTGTGTCTGTCCGCTTCCCGGCGGGGTGCTCACCACCAGGGAATCTCCGGCCCGGACGGCATCCACCACATACTGCTGGTCCGTGTCGGCGTCCAGCAGGAGGAGCTCATCTGCCGGATCACGAAGGTCAAGGCTCGGGAACCGGCCCGCCTTGATGGGCTCAGGCTCAATGTCACCACCGTTTGCCGCAACCGCAAGCGCCGCCACGGTGGGGTTGTTCATGTTGATCCAAGGATCATCAAGGTTTCCGGAAAGGTCAGCCAGAGTGGTGACCAACAAGTTGAAATCCACCTCGGCGCCGTGAATCGGCTGGACGAGCGTGGACAGTCGGTCAAGTACCGGCTGGGGATCGAACCGGGCCGTGTTGTAGGCCATGCGCGCTACCGCGTTGACGTCAAAGACGATGCCATGGACTGACTTGAGGTGGCGCACCAGGGCAGGGTTCATCCGTGCCTGCTCGGTGAGCTGGAGTTCAAAGTCGTCTTCGCCCGGCCTGATGGTCAGGATGATGGAAGCGAGCATCACTGGCGCCGAGACACGCTGTGGTTTACCGCCCACGGCCGAGGTCCACACCACGGTGCCGGCGGACAAGTATCCGGCCTCTATGCCGCGATCATTGCTCAGCTCAAAGATCTTGGACCTGATGTTGCGCGCGGCACGGGCCGCCACCAAGTATTGCTGCCGGTCCCGGATCAACGTGGACAGGCGTGTTTTGCGACCTGCCAGCAACTGCGCCAGCCCCGAGGGGTGCGCATTGCTCAGATCGATGGCGCCTTCGGGCGTCTTGACGAAACGCAGCATCGTGTCCGCCCCGGTGACGGGTTTAAGACCAGACAGCCATTTGCGGAGCTCTTCGGAGCCCTCTTCCTGGCCTTGACCTAATGACACAACTTCTGCCTTCTTTTCTGTACTAGCTTTAGACGCCTTGGACCATACCGGCATACCTTCGAGGGTAGCGGGAATACCTTGGCAGTCCGCTCCGCAACGCTGTTCCGACGCGAAATTCGCCGTCATTTCACAGGTGCCTGCCGATTTCACAGGCCGCGGCACCCCGAGGATTCAAGCACAGTGGCCGGCCTCCCAGAGGAAGCCGGCCACTCAGAATGCTATTCCCACTCGATGGTTCCCGGTGGCTTGCTGGTGACGTCCAGCACCACGCGGTTCACGCCGTCGACCTCGTTGGTAATGCGGTTGGAGATCCGGGCAAGGAGGTCGTAAGGCAGCCGCGACCAGTCCGCCGTCATGGCGTCCTCGGAGGACACCGGACGCAGCACGATCGGGTGGCCATAGGTACGGCCGTCTCCCTGGACACCAACGCTGCGGACATCGGCCAGGAGGACTACCGGCATCTGCCAGACGTCGTTGTCCAACCCGGCGGCCGTGAGCTCCGCACGGGCAATGGCATCCGCCTTGCGCAGCAGGTCCAGGCGCTCCTTGGTTACTTCGCCCACGATGCGGATTCCCAGGCCGGGGCCAGGGAAGGGCTGGCGGCCGACGATTTCCTGCGGCAGCCCCAGCTGGGCACCGACGGCGCGTACTTCGTCCTTGAACAGAGCCCGCAGCGGCTCAACGAGCTCGAACTGAAGGTCCTCGGGAAGCCCGCCCACGTTGTGGTGGCTCTTGATGTTTGCAGCACCTTCGCCGCCGCCTGATTCGACGACGTCCGGGTACAAGGTTCCCTGAACCAGGAACTTGATCTTCTCGCCTTCGGCAGCAGCCTGGGCGATGATGGCCCGCTCCGCTTCCTCGAAGGCACGAATGAATTCGCGGCCAATGATCTTCCGCTTGGTTTCGGGATCGCTGACACCGGCCAAGGCTGATTGGAAGCGTTCCTGCTCATTGGCTACGTAGAGGTTGACGCCTGTGGCCGCCACGAAGTCGCGCTCAACCTGTTCGGCTTCGCCTTCACGCAGGAGGCCGTGGTCAACGAAGACACAGGTCAACTGGTCACCCACGGCGCGCTGGACCAAAGCCGCAGCTACAGCGGAGTCAACGCCGCCGGAGAGGCCACAGATAACCTTGGAGTCCCCGATCTGCTGGCGGATCCGGTCCACCTGCTCTTCGAGGATGTTGCCCGTAGTCCAGTTGGGGCTCAGGCCCGCGCCCTTGAAGAGGAAGTTCTCCAAGACGTGCTGGCCGTGGACGGAATGCTTGACCTCGGGGTGCCACTGGACACCGTAAAGACGCTTCTCGTCGTTGGCAAAGGCAGCCACCGGAGCACCGGCGGTCGAGGCGAGGACTTCGAAACCTTCAGGAGCCTCATGAACGGAGTCGCCGTGGCTCATCCAGGTGTTCTGGGAGGAGGGGACGCCGTCCAGGATGGACCGGGCATCGCCTACGACCAGGGCTTCAGTGGCGCCGTACTCCCGGAGACCCGTCTGGGCCACCTTGCCACCCAGCGCATTGGCCATCGCCTGGAAGCCGTAGCAAATGCCGAATACAGGCACTCCGGCTTCGAAGAGATCAGCGCCGACGCTCGGGGCTCCCTCGGCGTACACGCTGGAAGGTCCTCCGGAGAGGATGATGGCTGCCGGGTTCTTGGCCAGAAGCTGCTCGGTGGTGAAGGTATGCGGAACAATTTCCGAATACACATTCGCTTCGCGGACGCGGCGGGCAATCAGCTGCGCGTACTGGGCACCGTAGTCAACAACCAGCACCGGCTTCTGGGAAGTTTGGGGTGCGGTGGGAGTAGTCACCAGACAAGACTACTTTGCCGGGCCGCCCCGGTGCACGTTGACGAGGGCGGCCAGAGGCCAAAACGGCCGCGTCGTTAGGCATCTCACATTGCGTCCTGCCGCATAGCCCTTAGCGGGACGCTGTGGGCGGTCCTAGTAGCGCTTGGATGCCTGCGGATTGGCTGCCAGTTCCGCTTCAACTTGTGCGTGGAATTTCTTCTCCACGATGAAGGACAGCAACGGAATGACGCCACCCAGTGCCAGGAGGACCATCTTGGAGAACGGCCAGCGCATGAGCGACCACAGGCGGAAGTTGGAGACCAGGTACACCACGTACATCCAACCGTGCACAATCAGCACCGACGTGGAGATGTTGAACCCGCCGATCACGCCTTTGGGCTCGGATTCCGCGAAGCCGAAGCCGAAGGGCTGGCCCGTGACGGCGTTCGTGCCGCCGGCGAAGAGCGAGACTCCAAAGCCGTAGCGTGCGATCAGTTCCGCACACAGCAGGAGCAGCATGGCACCGGTCAGGTACGCCATGACTTTGTAGAACTTCAACGCCGAACGGATCTGGGCTTCCGTTCCGCCGAACCGGCGCTTCTTGGGCTTGGATCCGGATTGCCCGGGCTGGATGGCCGGTTTTGGCTCAATCATTGCTGCACCTTTTGTTCTGGCTCTGGGTTTGTAGGTTCTGTAGCATCCACGGGTTTGGCAGGTTCAACCTGGTCGTCCTCCCCGTATTCATCCTCGTCGTCGTCCTCTTCAAGGTCGCGACGGTAGTCGTCCTTGACCAGACGCCACCAGATGAAGATCGAGAACCCGGCGAAGACAACCCATTCCACTGCGTAGAAGAGGTTCAGCCAGTTGACCTGTTCTGCAGGCGGCTGGGGCGGGATGTTGAGGGCCTTGACGTCATCGCCAAGGGGAATGGTCACGCCGCCGGAGACCTCCGAGGTCGCGGCGACAAAACCCGGGTAGCTGGTCACTTCCCACATGTTGATGAGCTCCGCGGCAGAAACAGCGGACGCACGGCCTGGACCGGCGTCGACGTTTGGAACGGGCGCTTCAGATGGAATAAGGCGACCAGTCAAGGTGATGATGCCCGACGGCGGCGGGCCGGCTTGGGCGGCATCGGCCACCCAGCCGCGCGCCACGGGAATCCAGGTCTGGGGCGAGGCAGCAACACCGGTCAGCGTGGGAGCGTTGTTGACGGCAAAAGCCGAGACAATCCAGAAGCCCTTTTGGTTGTTGTACAGGCGACCCTCTACGAGAACCTGCTTGCCGGGATCGTAGGATCCGGTGGCGGTGACCATCTGGTCCGAGACCGAACCTGGGAAGAACTGGCCGGGTTTGAGGACGTCCACCAGCGGTTTGACTTCTTCGATGCTGGACGGCGCCGGAGGCTCGTGCTGGGCGGACCGGCTGAGTTGCCACTGGCTGAGCAGCACAAACACCCCGGATAACAGAAGCGCAAAGACCAGTCCTGCGATCCAGCGGGGTTTCAACGCGGTTTTCAACACCCCTTAACCGTACTTCGTCCGGCTGTAGAACAACGAAACGGCTGCACTAGAGTGGGGCAGCAGGGTCCCTACGTGGCGACGAAGTCGACACGAAAGGCCTGCCCCAATCTTTAGTGGTCGAAGAACACCAGGCTGGAGTTGATGAGCTCGGAGATGACCTCGGGATCGTGGGCCCGCCGGAGGGACTCACGGAAAGACTCTTTGGACAATGAACGCGCCAGGGTAGCCAGAACCTCAAGGTGGTCGGAGAAGGAACTGGCAGGAGTGGCGATCAGGAGGATCAACGTCGCCGGGCCGTCGGTTGCCCCGAAGTCCAGGGCGTGGCCGAACTTGGTCACACCCACCGCGATGGAAATCCTGTCCACGTATTCACTTCGCGCATGCGGCAGGCCGATGCCGCCGGGAAGTCCTGTGGCCAACTGGTGCTCACGGGAGTGCACCTGCTCCAGGAAACCTTCAAGGTTGCTGATCCTGCCGGCAGCGTGGAGCTTATGGGCCAGTTGGGCAGCGGCGTCGATCTTGTCCTCGGCGACGAGTTCAAGGATGACGGTGTCCGGGGTGGTCAGTTCCGCGTCATACCGGTCAAGTGGTTCAGCCAAGTCGTGTTCCCTCCAGTGTGGCCTTCCGGCCGCATATTCCTGAGCTGGTCAGCGAAGGGGAACGATGTCATCCACTCCCATGCGCGCGGCATCTGCCGATTCGTCGTCAGGCTGCTGCTGACTGAGCCGTTCAGCTTCCACGCGTGCCAGGTAGTGCTTGATCTCGCTTTCGCGCTGATTCTCGCTCCAGCCAAGGATTTCTCCCATCAGCTTAGCTACTACAGGGAGGGCTGCCACACCCCGGTCCCACGATTCGATCGAGATCCGGGTTCGGCGCGTCAAAACGTCGTGGACATGGCGGGCTCCCTCGTGGGTTGTCGCGTAGACAACTTCCGCGGCGAGGTAGTCATCGGCACCGGGCAGTGGTTCGCCCAGTTCCGGTCGCGTGGAGATCAGTTCCAGTACTTCGGGGGTCATGGATCCGTACCGGTTCAACAGGTGCTCAACGCGGGCGACGTGGACGCCGGCTTCTTCCGCAGAACGCCCGCGCCGGTTCCAGGCAGCCTTGAAACCTTCGGCCCCCAGGAGCGGAATGGTCTCGGTGCAACTGGAGGGAACACGCTCGTCCATGGCCCTGGTGGCCTCATCGACAGCGTCCTTGGCCATGACCCGGTAAGTGGTGTATTTGCCGCCGGCCACTACCACAAGCCCGGGCACGGGATGTGCCACCACGTGCTCGCGCGAGAGCTTGGCCGTGGAGTCGTTCTCACCGGCAAGCAAAGGCCGTAGGCCGGCGTAGACACCTTCGACGTCCTCACGGGTCAGGGGACGCTTGAGGACCTTGTTGACGTGCTCCAGGACGTAATCGATGTCCTTGCTGGAAGCAGCCGGATGCGCTTTGTCCAGCGTCCAGTCGGTGTCTGTGGTGCCGATGATCCAGTGGCGTCCCCAGGGGATCACAAAGAGCACTGATTTTTCCGTTCGGAGTATCAGGCCCACTGTTGATTGGAAGCGGTCGCGCGGCACCACCAAGTGAATGCCTTTGGAGGCGCGGACTTTGAGTTGGCCGCGATCTGTAACCATGGCCTGCGTTTCGTCCGTCCAGACTCCCGTAGCGTTGACCACTTGCTTGGCCCGGACGTCGAAAACGCTGCCGTCTTCCTGGTTCTCAAGTTTTGCCCCCACCACGCGTTCACCCTCGCGAAGGAAGTCCACCACCCGAAGACGGTTGGCGGCATGGGCGCCGTAATGGGCCGCGGTCCTGACCACGTTGACCACCAGACGGGCATCGTCCACTTGTGCGTCGTAGTAGCGGATGGACCCCACGAAAGCGTCATCCTTCAGACTGGGAGCCGCGCGCAGGGTTCCGCGCTTGAAGAGGTGTTTGTGCATGGGGACGCCGCGACTGTGCCCTGAGGTCAGGCCCAATGTGTCGTAAAGCATGATTCCGGCACCAACGTAGGGACGTTCCCAGAACCTGCGCGTCAGTGGATAGAGGAAGGGCACGGGGCGGACCAGGTGGGGGGCGATCTGTTGGATCAGCAGTCCCCGTTCTTGCAGAGCCTCCTGGACGAGGCCAAAATCAAGCATTTCCAGGTATCGAAGACCACCGTGGATGAGCTTGGAGGACCTGGATGAAGTGCCGGATGCCCAGTCCCGGGCCTCCACAATGGCTACGGTGAGGCCGCGGGTCACGGCATCCAGGGCGGCTCCGGCCCCCACCACGCCGCCACCAACGATCAGGATGTCAAGCTCCTTGCCGGGTTCGGCAGTGGCTTTCAGGACTTCGATCGACGCGGCACGGGCTTCCGGGCTCAAGGCCCCCGGAGAACCCACTTGTGGACCGCCTGCGATATTGCTCATCGGACCCCTCCTCGAACGCAACAGCTGGTAGTCCCCTACCCTACTTGCTGCCCGCCGCATTGGGCAGGGCAAAGACGGGCAGCCATGAAGCGGGAACTGCCCCCAAACGAAGAAAGCCCCTGTTGGCTGCCGACAGGAATCGGCAGCCAACAGGGGCTTTCAGGGCAGTTGTCAGTTTCCTGCGTAAGGCGACACAACGACGTCGACCCGCTGGAACTCCTTGAGGTCCGAGTAGCCGGTGGTTGCCATGGAACGGCGCAGCGCACCGATGAGGTTGGAGGTGCCATCGGTGTGGTGACCGGGTCCGAAAAGGACTTCTTCCAGTGGACCGACAGTTCCCACGTTAACGCGGTCGCCACGGGGTGATTCCAAGTGGTGTGCTTCCGGACCCCAGTGCCAGCCGCGGCCGGGAGCCTCTTCAGCGCGGGCCAGGGCACTGCCGAGCATGACTGCGTCTGCGCCCATGGCGATGGCCTTGACGATGTCGCCCGAGCTGCCCATGCCGCCGTCGGCAATGACGTGGACGTACCGGCCGCCCGACTCGTCCATGTAGTCCCGGCGCGCCGCAGCGACGTCGGAAATCGCCGAGGCCATGGGCGAGTGGATGCCCAGGGCACGGCGGGTGGTGGTGGTCGCGCCGCCGCCGAAGCCCACCAGGACGCCAGCCGCGCCAGTGCGCATGAGGTGCAGGGCCGGAGTGTATCCGGCTGCGCCACCGACGATCACGGGGACGTCGAGTTCGTAGATGAACTGCTTAAGGTTCAGCGGTTCGTGGTTCTTGGAGACGTGCTCAGCTGAGACCGTGGTGCCACGGATCACGAAGATGTCGACGCCGGCAGCAACCACAGTCTTGTAGTGTTCCTGGGTGCGCTGCGGGGTCAAGGAGCCAGCCACAGTGACGCCCGCGGCACGGATTTCAGCGAGGCGGGAACTGATGAGTTCCGGCTGGATGGGTGCCTGGTACAGGTCCTGCATGCGTCGGGTAACGGCGGTGCTGCTGGTCTCGTTGGCCAAGGCGGCAATTTCGTCGAGCACCTTCTGCGGGTCCTCATAGCGGGTCCAGAGACCTTCGAGGTCCAGGACGCCGAGGCCACCGAGCCGGCCAAAAGCGATTGCCGTGTCAGGGGACATCACGGAGTCCATGGGGGCGGCGATCACCGGGGTGTCGAACTTGTAGGCGTCGATCTGCCAGGAGACAGAGACGTCCTTCGGGTCGCGCGTCCGGCGGTTCGGGACGATTGCGATGTCATCCAGGGAGTAGGCACGACGCCCACGCTTGCCACGGCCAATCTCTATCTCATAAGTCACGGCTCTTACTTTACTGGACCCCTCCCGGAACCCCGATTCGGCAAATAAAGTAAAGACTTCATAAAGTGTGCGAAACACATCATCGAGGGGACCCATGACGCCTGGATTATACGGACCCGGCATTGAACAACCGGGATTGCTGTCCGAACAATTCCGCACAGGCCCGGAGCAGCATCCCGCGTGAGCTACCAGACAGGCCCTGCTCCTCTCCCCCATGCCGCCCGGCCCTTGGACTATTGGTTATCGACCGAACTCGCCGCGATAACCCCGGCCGGTGCGCGCTCCCGGCTTCGGGAGATCGCTGATGCGCGAGGTTCCTACATGGGCGCTTGGGCCGCCGGCATTGGCATGGGCGCAGTCCTCATCCTCCTGGGTGTCATCCTCGCCATCTGGTTGGGCACGCTGGTGCCGGTTCCTTCCCTCGGCCTTCCCGGAGCGGCAATGACCGTACTCTGCTGCGTCTGCTACGCACGGGTGCGCGACCGGTTGCCGCGAACAAGCCGGTTGATCGTCAATCGTGGGCCCGGGAGCTTGCGTGGCGCCTTGTCATTCGTAGGGTTCATCCTGGTCGCTTTCATCGGACTGTTCGCCTTCACGGCCAAACCGTCCACATGGCAGGATCCTGCCGCGCTGCTGACGCTGGCTGCGGTTCTTACCTTCATGGTGTGCCTCCCCGTGGTGGGGATCATCGTCCCGGCCACCATCGCGGGCCGTTCGAGGGAGTCGCTTCGCCGCAAAGCTGCAGCTGATCCCCATTTCCGGACGCTGCTGGAGGAGGACCTCGCCACGTGGCGTGACCCCTACGGCGATGCCGGATACGGCCCGCTCTAAGCCTCAGGGTGTGTTCTGGCGGGTTTCGTCCGCGGAGAGCTGGGATTCGAACATCCGGAAGTAGCGGCCCCTCAAGGCCACTAATTCCTTGTGGGTCCCCTGCTCCGCGATGCGGCCGTCTTCGAGCATGTACACGATGTCTGACTTCTCGATGGTGGCAAGGCGGTGGCTGATGGCGATGATCGTGCTGCTCCTGTCAGCGAAGAGCCGCGTGAAGATGCGGTGCTCGGCCAAAGCGTCGATGGCCGAGGTAGGTTCATCCATGACCATGAACGAGGCGTCGCGATAGAAGTTGCGTGCCATGGCCAGACGCTGCCATTGGCCCCCGGACAGGCCGCTGCCCTTGCGCCCGCGGGGATCCTCCATCCAGTTGCTCACATGGTTTTCCAACCCATTGGGCAGTTTGTTGATGAACTCCATTGCTTCAGCATCCGAGGCTGCCCGCCGGATACGGTCGTCATTGCGTGGCTGGTCCACGTCGCCGAGGTAGATGTTCTCCGCGGCGGTCGCGAACTCGTACTTCAGGAACTCCTGGCTCAGCACGGCCAGGTGCCGGTGCCAGCTGGTGACATCAATCCCCGCCAGGTCAACGTCGTCCAGCAGCACTTGGCCCGAATCGGGACGATACAAGCCCGCCAGGATACGGATCAGCGTGGACTTTCCAGCCCCGTTCTCGCCCACGATCGCAATGTGCTGGCCAGCCTGGATGGTCATGGAAATACCCTTGATGACTTCAATGTCACTTCCGGTATAGCTGAACCGGATGTCCCGCAGCTCCACCGTTCCGGGCGACGAAACCAGCGGTTTCCCGTTGCCACTGGGAACTGGCAGGGCCATGAACAGTTCATAGTCCTTGAGGTTGGCGAGGTCCTCGTCAATGGAACTCAGGGACGATACGAGGCTATTGGCCGTGGACAGGGCCCGGCTGACGATCTGCTGCACGTAGAGGAACTGACCCACGGGCTGTGCCCTGGCGATGATTTGCCCAACGACCCAAATCAAGGACACCACCTCGGCGCCGTACTGCAGTGAGTCAGCAGCCAACTGTTTGGGAATATACCGCTTTTGGAAATCCAGGCGCCGCCGTTCGTCAACATCCCGGAGCCTTGACCTGAGGTCCATGAGGTAGCCCACGATTCCGTAGAGACGCATCTCGGCAATATGTTGGGGCCTCAGAAGGTTCTGTTCAATCATTCGGCGTTGGCGGCGCGAATCCACCTGGGTGTTCCAATGCGCGATTTGTTCGCGCGACAGTTTGAACTGCAGATACACACTGGGCACGATCGCTACCAGGACAATGACAGCGATCCACCAGCTCACCAGGACCAAGGCACCGATGGCGAGGATCACGGACACCAGTTGGGTGAAGATTGCGGCGATCCTGTCCAGCACCCGCGCGTAAGAATCGGAGAACCGCTTGGCGCGGTCGTAGAGATCCACCGTTTCTTTGTCGTCATAGCGCCAGAACTCAAGGGCCAGGAATCGCTGGTACATCATGTCGCCCACGATCGCGCCCACCTTGAAGCTCATGAGCTGCTGGATGTAGCGGTCCACGCTGCTGAAGGCACCCCAGAATAAGCCCAGCGCCGCAGTGATGATGACGTACAGGATGGCCTGCGGACCGGCGTCGGGATCTCCTGCGTAGCCGGCCGCCAGGGCTGTGGTGGTGAGCGCGGCAAAATAGGTGGTGACCAGCGGCAGCGTCGCTGAGATCAGCGAACCAAGCACCTTCATGATCACCGCGACGGGCGAGGCTTTGAAGCTCACCTTCAGGACTTGTCCGACGGCGCGTGCGTACGGCCGCAGCGCCAACTTTCGGGGCGGCGTCTTGCCCGGTTGGGCCGGGTTCAGCCGAATGGACTCCGGATGCCGCGGTTGCGCGGGCTTTTCAGACATGACCCCAGCCTATTCTCATGGGCCGACATTTCTGCCGGAGCGGTTAAACAGCTGTTCCCCGCGGAAATGCCTCCGCGGGGAACAGCTGTTAATGCAGGTGATGGATCAGCGTGAACCGTAGTTGGGTGCTTCCACGGTCATCTGGATGTCGTGGGGGTGCGACTCCTTCAAGCCTGCCGGTGTGATCCGGACAAACTTGCCACGCGCTTTCAGCTCGGGGATGGTGGGTGCGCCCGTGTAGAACATGGTCTGGCGGAGGCCGCCCACCAACTGGTAGGCCACTGAAGCCAACGGTCCGCGGAAGGCTACCCGGCCTTCGATGCCTTCAGGGATGAGCTTGTCATCGCCGGAGACGTCAGCCTGGAAGTAGCGGTCCTTGGAGTAGGACGTGTTCTTGCCACGGGACTGCATGGCGCCCAGGGAACCCATGCCGCGGTAGCTCTTGAACTGCTTGCCGTTGACGAAGATGAGATCGCCCGGGGACTCCTCGCAGCCAGCCAGCAGGGAGCCGAGCATCACGGTGTCGGCACCGGCAACCAGTGCCTTGCCGATATCGCCAGAGTACTGCAGGCCGCCGTCGGCAATCAGCGGAACGCCTGCCGGGATGGCGGCCTTGGCGGATTCATAGATGGCGGTGATCTGCGGAACACCGACACCGGCAACAACGCGGGTGGTGCAGATGGATCCCGGACCCACGCCTACCTTGATGCCATCGGCCCCAGCGTCGATCAGTGCCTGGGCACCTTCGCGGGTGGCAGCCTGACCGCCGATGATGTCCACGTGGGCGGCAATCGGGTCCGACTTGAGGCGGCGGATCATGTCCAGCACGCCTTGGGAGTGGCCATTGGCGGTGTCCACGAACAGCGCATCCACGCCGGCGTCGATCAGCTTCATGGCGCGCTCCCAACCATCGCCGAAGAAGCCGATGGCGGCACCCACGCGCAGGCGGCCTTCGTCGTCCTTGGTGGCCAGCGGGTACTGCTCTGCCTTGGTGAAGTCCTTGGTGGTGATGAGGCCCTTGAGGCGTCCCTGCTCGTCAACGAGGGGAAGCTTCTCAATCTTGTTGGTAGCCAACTTGTGCGAGGCTTCCTCGCGGCTGATTCCCACATGCCCGGTGATGAGCGGCATTTTGGTCATGGTGTCGCTGACGCTGCGCAGCGGGAATTCCGATTCCGGAATGAAGCGGGTGTCGCGGTTGGTCACGATGCCCAGCAGGCGTCCGTCGGTGTCCACCACGGGAAGGCCGGAAACGCGGTAGCGGGAACACAGTTCGTCGAGTTCTTCCAGCGTGGCCTGGGGGCCGATGGTCAGCGGGTTGGTGATCATGCCCGATTCACTGCGCTTGACGCGGTCCACGTGCTCGGCCTGGTCGTCGATGGACAGGTTGCGGTGGACCACGCCCAAACCGCCCTGGCGTGCCATGGCGATGGCCATGCGGGACTCAGTCACAGTGTCCATCGCTGCGGACAGCAGCGGAGTCTGCACGGAGATCCGCTTGGAGATGCGGGAGGAGGTGTCGGCGTCGGACGGGATGACGTCCGTGTGGCCCGGGAGCAACAGGACGTCGTCGTATGTGAGGCCAATAAAGCCAAAGGGATTGTGTTCGGGCTGGGTCATGAGTGTGCGCCTCTTACCTGGATTCTGGGGGCTTAACTGGTAGGGGTTGCAACTGATGACCAGCCCGTCATTACGGGACTGGCCTGTGCATTAGGGTACCTGTGCAGAAGGTATTGGATAAATACTAGAACCTCCGCGCCGATCGCCATATTCCGCGACGCCCCAGTGTGAGCAAGAGCACTGGACTTAGTCGCCGGACCAACCGGTGGCAGCAAGGAGCCGCTCCTCGAACATGGGGATCATGCTCTGCACGTAGGTTTTGGTGAGGTGGTTATCGTCCTTGTAGACGTAGACGTTGCCCACTACTGCCGGACAGGTGCCCTGTTCGCAGATGAAGTCGCTCATGTCCATCAGGTAGAGCCGGTCCACTTTGCCCACGTAGTCGTCCAACGGCGACGACGCTGCCAGGGACTCCTCCAGCGGGGCGTTGCAGTCCGGCGAATCCGGGCCCTTTTTCTGCACGCACTCGGGCATGTTGATGCTGAAGCGGGGGTTATCGCGGACGCCAACAACGTCCATGCCTGCATCGGTGAACGGCTGGATGCCTTCAAGGTAGCCCGGCACTTCGGTCTCAAAGGGCGCTGTGGCATGGGTCAACGACGCTACCGTGAACACGGCATCCGGCTGGTGTTCCATGACGTAGGCGGCGCTTGCCTTGTTGAACTCGTTGCACTCCTCGGTCCGTTCAGGGGACTCGGCACCGAACCGGCAACTGCCTTTCAGGAGCGTCACCACTTCCCACCCGTGCTGCTTGGCGATGGGGCCCAGCGCAGCCATGTACTGCTGGGCGTGCGAATCACCGAGCACCACGATTTCCTTGGTGACTTCCTCGGGTTCATCGTTTTGGAGGCAGCCCTCCAGCAAAGGGTCCGTGGGCACGTTGTCTCCAGTGCACAGGCCGTCAATGTCCGCCCATTCGTCCTTCATCGCGGCCGGCGCCGGGATGATCATTGCTTCCTGGGTCGGTTCACCAACGAACTCCGGGGACAACGCTGCTGCTCCCGGAGTCAGTTCCTTGGGCTGGCCGGCGATCGCCGCGCTTTCGGATGCGATGGCACCCTGCCAGACAGTAACGGGTATTGCCAGGAGCGCGCCACAGGCGGCAATCACGACGGCGGCACGCCAGGACCGCACGTCGGGCCACTTCCAGTGGCGCATGGGAACCTCCACGTATTTGGTGGTGGCAACAGCCAGCACCATGGAGAAGGCCATGATCCCCAGCCCTTGGAGGAGGCTGGGCGTGGTGGTCCCGGAGACCAACAGGAAGAACACCAGGACCGGCCAGTGCCACAGGTATAGGGCGTAGGAGTTATCCCCCACCAGGACCAGCGGCCGCGAGCTCAGGATACGGTCCACGCCAAAACGGCTGGTGCTCTGCCCGGCGATGATGACCGCCGCCGCAGCGAGCGTCGGCCAGAGCGCGATGAACCCGGGGAAGGACCGGTCCACGGTGAGTACCAGGCCGCAAGCGAGCATGGCGGTGATACCGGCCCACCCCAGGAAGACGCGGAGCCGGCGTCCGGGTTTCAGATACGGAAGGGCCAGGGCGAGCAACGACCCCAACGCGAACTCCCAGAGGCGCGCACGGGTGTCGAAGTACGCTACCGCCTGGTTGTTGGTGGTTTCCTCGATGGAGAACACCAGGGACGCAGCGAAGATGACCCCGAACACCCAAAAGAGGAGGGTCCTATGGGCCAAGGCCTTCCGGTCCGGGAGGAGCTTGGCCAACTGCGGCTGCAGCAAAGCAACGGCAGCGAAGACCAACGGCCACAGGATGAACACCTGCCCCTGGACGGACAGGGACCAGAAATGCTGGAGCGGGCTCGCCCCTGAATGGTCCTGTGCGTAGTAGTCAACGGCCGTGTCTGCCAGTTGCCAGTTCTGCCGGTACAGCAGCGAAGCCCACGCCTCGGCAAGGACATCCGGCCAACGGCTCTGCGGGATGAAGGCCCACGTGGCGGTCAGGACCCCCAAAAGGACCACGACGACGGCGGGCAGCAGCCGCTTGAAGACGTGCAGCCAGTGCCGCAGGAGCCTCAGTGGCTTCCGGTCCTCGAGTTTGCGGGTGAAGGACAAGGTCAGCAGGAAAGCCGAAATGAGCAGGAAGACGTCAACCCCGCCGGAAACCCGGCCGAGCCAAATATGATAAGCGGCCACCATCAGTACAGCCAGGGCGCGCAGGCCCTGGACCTCCGGGCGGAAGCCGGGCTTCGCCGTCGTGCGTTTCGCCTGAACAGGTACGGTCACAGCCGTCGGAGCGTCCATCATGGCTGCCACCCGGTAGCGGCAAACCACCTTTCCTCAAACATCTCGGCCATGCTGGTCACATACGTCCTGGACAAGTGGTTGTCATCCAAATACACGAACACGTTTCCCACCACGCTGGGGCAGGTGATGCCGTCGCAGAGGAGGTCGGTCATGTCCAGGAAGGCTGCGTTGCCGAACGTTCCCTGCACAGCTGCGAAGGGGCTCTCCGCGGCCAGGACCTCGGGCTGGTCGGACCTGCAATCGGCGCTGTCCACGCCTTTGGACAACGCACATTCGGTGACGTTGTAGTCAAAGCGGGGGTTGTCGCGGATGGCAACCACCTCGATTCCGAGGTCATTGAAGTTGGTCACCGTCTGCTCAAAGCCGTACACCAACTCCTCATCCGGTGACGACGGCGACGCCTTTGTGCCCACCATGAAAACGGTGTCCGGCGCCTTCTCCGCTGCGTAGCGGAAAGCGGCTGCGTTGAAATCATTGCAACCCGCATCGGCATCCGGGTTCTCCGGCATGAAATGGCATCCGCCCAGCAAGAGGGCAGTCACCTTCCAGTGTTCAGCCTCGGCCAAGGGGCCAAGCGCGGCCAGCCACTGCTGGGAGTGGGAGTCGCCCAAGACCAGGATTTCCCTGTCGGCGTCCTCCCCCACGCCATTCTGCTGGCACTTGTCCTGCAGTTGCTTGTCCTCCGGCTTGGCATCGCCCTCGCACGGACCCGACAACGTTGCCCAGTCTTCCGGAAGTTGCTCTGCAGTGGGCAGCGTCTTGGCGCCATCGCTGACCAGGTCCACGTAGCCGGGGACCAGCGCGTGGGCGCCGGGGTTGTCGTTGAACGCCTGGGCCTGGGCTGCTTTGAGGTCCAGGTCCTGCTTGTATTGGAAACCCACCAACGGCGCGCACGCAACGGCAAGGCAGGCTGCGATGGCGATGGCCGAACGGCGGCGCTTGACCTCGGGCCACTTCCATTCCCGGAACGGCTTCTCCACATACTTGGTGGTCAGGAATGCGAGCACCAGCGACAAAGCGATGATGACCGTTCCAGAGAGCCAGCCTGCGTGATCCTTGCCGCTCCATGCCAGAGCGATCACCAGGATGGGCCAGTGCCACAAATAAAGAGCATAGGAGTTGTCGCCCAGCCGGACCAGGAATCTTGAACTCAGTATCCTGTCCACGCCCAAACGGCTCCCGGTTTGGCCGGCGGCAATCACGGCAACAGCAGCCAAAGTGGGCCACAGGGCAACAAATCCAGGGAATGCCGTCTGCACCTGCAGCAGGACGCCGCAGCTGAGCATGGCGGCCACGCCGACCCATCCCATGATGACCCGGACAGGCTTGGCGAAGTTCAACCCCGGAAGAATCAGCGCCAGCAACGTGCCCAGGGCGAACTCCCAGAGGCGCGCAAACGTATCGAAGTACGCCACAGCCTGGTTGGTGGCCGTGAAGATGACGGAGTAGGTGAGGGAGAGGACAAAAATTATCGCAAAAACGTAAGCGAGAGTGGCCCGGTACCTCAAGCTGAACCGGCGGCAAAGAACTGCGACGGTGGCGAAAATGACGGGCCACAGGATGAACACCTGGCCCTGGATGGAGAGGGACCAGAAGTGCTGGAGCGGACTGGCGAGGCTGTGGTCGGTTGCGTAGTAATTCACGGCCAGGCCCTGCAGGAGCCAGTTTTCGAAGTAGAACAGTGAAGCCCACGCCTGGTGGACCACCTCCACCCACCGTGTGGGTGGAAGGAAGGTAAACGTCGCCGCGAGCGTGGCCAGGAGAACCACCACGACGGCGGGAAGCAGCCGCCGGAACAGGTGCAGCCAGTGCCGCAGCAGATCCATGGGCCTGCCCTGTTTATAGCGGCCGGTGAACTGCAGCGTCATGAGGAAGGCTGAGATCAGGAGGAACACATCCACGCCGCCGGAAACCCGTCCGATCCAGATGTGGTAGCTGACCACCATGAGGACGGCAAGTGACCTAAGACCCTGGATCTCAGGGCGGAATTTCGACTTTGCAACGGGTCCGGAAGACCGCCTGCCGGCGCGGGCAGGGGCTGGGATCGTTGGCATAGTCACGTTAGGCAGTTCCTCAAAAGCTGTGGCACAAAGCATCAATCATACGCGGTTTAGTGGCCCCACCCCAGTCGGGACCATCTCTTGGACCGCCTTCCGAAGGTCAATTACGTCAGGTCCAGCTATGCATTTTCCCAGTCCCGCCTGTGCGTGGCCTGTGCCCGAATCACGGCCAGGGGCACGTGATGGAACTACGCTGGAGCCGGGCCGAAGGAAGGAAATCCATGATCGTGCAACTGCGCCTTTGCGTGCCAACGGAGATGTCCGAGGCCGTCGTGAAGTGTTGCACCGATAACACCGGAGCCGCCGAGGTAGCCGTCCACAAAGATGCTTCCGTGGTGCCACCTGGCGACGTGATCACCGTTCAGATCGCCCGGGAATCCGCGGAAGAACTGATCGAGCGGCTTCATGAACTCAAGGTTCCGGACCTGGGCTCCATCTCCATATCCTCACCGGACCTGGTCCTGTCCAAACGAGCTGACGACGCCGAGGCAGCCGCGCCCGGAGAATCGGCCGACGCCGTCATTTGGGACGAGGTTTCCAGGCAAACCGGCGAAGACTCAAAACTGACGTGGAGCTTCCTGGCATTCCTGGTCATTGCGACGCAGTTGGCGGCGATCGGCATTGTGACCGATTCAACGATCGCGATTGTGGGCGCAATGGTGGTGGGACCCGAGTTCGGACCACTCGCTGCGTTGGCCGTGGGGCTGGTGGAACGGAAGTGGCGATTGGTGCGTGGCTCGTTGCTCGCCCTGAGTGTGGGTTTCCCCCTCTCGATGCTGGTCACGGCAGTTGCAGCGTGGCTCTCAGTGCCCCTCGGGTTGTTCCCCGAGGACACGCTGGAAGGGGGATCAGCCGTGGAATTCATCTACCATCCGGGTCCGTACTCGCTGATCGTGGCAGCACTCGCAGGAGCTGCGGGCATGTTGTCCATGATCAGCCACCGGTCATCAGCGCTGGTGGGTGTGTTCATTTCCGTCACGACCGTTCCGGCTGCAGGCTACGTTGCCGTTGCGTTGGTTTTGGGTGAATACAGCAAAGCGGCCGGATCAGCGATGCAGCTGGCACTCAACCTGGTGGGCATCGTGTCAGCTGCGGCTGCGGTCTTATTGTTCTACCGGTTCATCGGCAAGCGGGTTTCCTTGTCCCGGCGACCGTCCGGGTCAGGACGTCGCTCCGTTGCCAACCGGCGGGCCAGGTAGCGGGCGTCCCGGCAGACTCCGGGAAGCGTTGCCGAGGCTGCCGCGAAGAGGAATTCCTGACCGATGAAGAACACGCCGGGTACGTCGTCTGCTACTCCCCTGGTCTGCCTCGGCTCACCCTGTTCGTCGAAGACCGGCAGTTTCACCCACGAGTACTCCTCCTGATACCCCGTGCACCAAATAACGTTCGCGACTTCAACCTTTGTCCCGCCGGCCACGACCGGCAAGCCTTCCGAAACCCCCGCCAGCCTTGGAACCAACTGCACTCCCGCGGCGGCCAGGTCCTTGGTCTTGGTCCGGATCAGCGGCGCCGCCATGGATTTGAACCCCGGGGCAGCTTTGCGTCCGATCGGCGTGTTGAGCGTTAGCACCCGGACGCCCAGGAACTTCACTACCGGCAGGGCGAAACGTGCTGCTGCCCGACCATGCTTCATGGGCATTTCGCCGCTGGGCTTCCCGGCAAGAACGGTGGGATGCGACGCTCCAACGTCAAGGGCGATCTCCGCCCCCGAGTTCCCAAGCCCCACAACCAATACCGCTCCGTCCCTCAACTGCCCCGGGTTCTTGTAGTCCTGGGAGTGCAACTGCACTATGTCCGGATCCAGCTCCCCTGCGAACGCGGGCCGTTTCGGAAGACGGTGCCCGCCGGTCGCAATCACCACGTTGCGCGTGCGCCACAGCCGGTCCCCTGCCGCGACAACAAACCCCTCTCCCTCGGATCTGATTTCCTCCACATGGACACCGGACACGAAGGGGAGGTCAAAGCGACGCACATAATCCTCCAGATAGTCGGCCAGTTGATCTTTGGTGGGGAAGGCAAGGCGGTCTCCGGGAAAAGGCCAGCCCGGAAGCCCGTCGTATTTGGCGGGCGTGAACAGCCTGAGGGAGTCCCAGCGTTGACGCCAGGCATCCCCTGGTCTTCCATGCTGATCCAGAATGAGGAAGTCCCGGCCTTCCTTGGCCAGCCAGTAGGCGAGCGCTAGTCCGGCCTGGCCACCTCCCACGATGACGGTGTCTACCTCTTGAAGCTGGATCGATGTCATGATGCGCTCCTTTCTTGTTGCAATGGATACTTTGTTGTTTGGTCCAAGCGGTCAATGAACCACATGCGGTATGTGAAACCCGCAGGACTGGCTTCGCGCACCTCAGACGGCCCGACGTCGGGCGTCTTCCGGTACCGCAGGCACCACGCGAGCATCAGTGCCGATGCCACCACATAGAAGGCGTGCAGAAGCCATACAGGGCCGGCCGGAAGATCGAAGACATAGAACGAGTGCACGGCATTGGCGATGTTGGTCAGGGCAATGTTCCCCAGACTGTAGGAGGCCATATCCTTCGTTCGGACTGCCTTGAGAAGCATGGGCAGCATGCTGGCGGCGAAGAGCACGGTTGAAACGGTGCCGGCAAGCAGTGGAATGTTCATAGGGCCAAGCTATGAGCCCAGCCCCTCCCGTCGCGTCGGCAGAATGACGCATTCGGTTCCACACGGCATGGGTATTTCTGCGCAGTAAGTGATGGAGGGTTCAGTGGATCAGGCCATGCTCGAAGGCGTAGCCCGTGGCGGCGGTCCTGGACGGCACAGCAAGTTTGGACAGGATGTTGCTGACGTGTCTGGCCACGGTCTTTTCGCTGAGATATAGCTCCCTGGCGATTGTACGGTTCGCGTGGCCACTGGCAACGAGCTGCAAGACTTCCAACTCACGGTTGGTCAGCGGAGAACTGCTCTGACGTTTCTCGCCCGTGAGTTCCAAGACATGGGCCACTGCAGGAGCCGCACCGAGATCGGCGAACTCAGCTTTGGCAGCTTCAAACTCCATGGCAGCCGAGTCCGGATCTCCCAGCTGCGAGCAAGCACGCCCCGCCAGGACCCTGCAACTGGCCGCGCCGTAGGGAGCCTCCAAGCTGTACCAAAGACGCCACGCCTTTCTCGCCACTGACAGGGAAGCGAGCGGTTTGCCCTCGGCCAGCAGTACATTGGCTTCTGCCTGGCCAGCGAGCGCCTGCTCCAGGGGCTTGCCTCCGCCTTCCAGGGACCCGAACTCGTCAGCGGCTGCCCGCGCTGCCTTGACGTCTCCGGCAGCAAGTTCGACGTCCACGACGGCGGGGAGGAGCCGACGGCGGTTGGCTGGGTCAGAATGGGAAAGGGCACGGCGAAGCATGGACTGCGCTTGTGGCTCTTTGCCTTGCCTGGCGAGGACGAGTGCCAACCCTGGCAGGGCCTCGAATCCGGTCTCAGCGGCCTTGGCATAAGCTGCCATGGCTTCATCGTCACGGCCCATCAGACGAAACAGCTCGCCCTGGAGGTACCACGCGCCCCACATTGCTTCCGGATCGCCATGGCGGGAACGTTCTTGGGCGATCAGGAGTGCGGCCGTGGCATCCTCCCAGGCCCCGTGCAGGATGAACAATTCAGCCCTATGCGACTGGCACTGCCCGCTGAACATGACCATGTCCGGCTGCTGTCCGCACCACCGGGCAAGTGCAGCTGTCCACTCGTGGGCACGCTGGACGTCCAAAGTCAGGCGACAGCTTCCGATGACTGCGCAGTAGATAATGCCGGACGGAATGGGCGACACTTCGCCGGCGGTCACGGAAACCATTGCGTCGTCCAGGAACTCCACGCCTTCATCGGGGAAACCCAATGCGATCCGTGCTGTACCCACGCCCAGCTGGCCCAAGGCCGTCAGGTCCCGGTCGTGGAAGCGCTGCCCCACAGCCAAGGCGCGGCCAAAAAGCTCGTTGCTGGCTTCCGGATTTCCCCCATACAGCGCTCCCAGCGCCGATGGGATCAGGAGGTAGCCCTCCGCTTCGGTGGGGTCATCCATCCCATCCACCAGCTGCTTGGCCCTGGACATCCAGCCGGAACCACGTGCGGTTTCCCCGAGGTTCATGAGGTACAGGACCAGCCATGCAGCGCAGCGGGCCGCTCCGGCGATGTCCCCCACGGTCACGTACTCGTCATGTGCCCGCGTCAGATAGGCCACACCCTCCGATTCCTTACCCAGGAGCATGGCAACCGAGGCAACAAGCTCGATGTCCTGGGGAGGCAGGCCGCCCTCGGTATCCGCCCGGGCGAGGCAGTCCAAAGCATCGTTCCAGCGATGCTCGAAGAACGCCGAGCGTCCGAGATCCAAGGTTGTGGCCGGCATAGTCGTTACTCATCCCGCGACCGGGAACAGCCCGGTTGGCGCACCCAAGCCGCCGTATAAGCGTCAGGTTACTGCCGTCGTCGAACGCTCACAATAGCTTGGGCAGGCGCGCCTGCCGGCCGCCCCCAAGACGCACGAAACCCCGGTCACGCGAACGTGACCGGGGCTCCAGTAAAACAGGCTGCTAGTGGCTGTGGCCTGCGTGTGCGTCTTCTTCCTCAGCCGGCTTCTCGGCAACCAGGGTCTCGGTGGTGAGAACCAGGGCAGCGATGGAAGCGGCGTTGCGGAGAGCCGAACGGGTGACCTTGACGGGGTCGATCACGCCAGCGGCGATCAGGTCCTCGTACTCGCCGGACTTGGCGTTGAAGCCGTGGTTGGCTTCGAGCTCGGAGACCTTGGCAACAACAACGAAACCGTCGAAGCCGGCGTTCTGGGCGATCCAGCGCAGCGGCTGAACCAGGGCGCGGCGGACGATGCCTACAGCAGCAGCTGCGTCACCTTCCAGTGCCTTGACGGCCGGGGACTCGTCCAGTGCCTTGAGGGCGTGGATGAGAGCGGAACCGCCACCGGAAACGATGCCTTCTTCGAGGGCTGCACGCGTAGAGGAAACAGCGTCCTCGATGCGGTGCTTCTTTTCCTTCAGCTCAACCTCGGTGGCTGCGCCAACCTTGATCACGCCGATGCCGCCGGCCAGCTTGGCCAGGCGTTCCTGCAGCTTTTCCTTGTCCCAGTCGGAGTCCGTCCGGGTGAGCTCAGCGCGCAGCTGTGCAACGCGGTCAGCCACATCCTCAGCCGTGCCGGCGCCGTCAACGATGGTGGTGTTGTCCTTGGTCACCGTGATGCGGCGTGCGGTACCGAGTACCTCGAGGCCAACGGTGTCCAGGCTCAGGCCGAGGTCCGGGGAAACAACCTGGGCGCCCGTGAGCGTGGCGATGTCCTGGAGCATGGCCTTGCGGCGGTCGCCGAAGCCCGGAGCCTTGACGGCAACAACGTTGAGCGTGCCGCGGATGCGGTTGACGATCAGCGTCGAGAGGGCTTCGCCTTCGATGTCCTCAGCAATGATGAAGAGCGGCTTGTTGGCCTGCAGGGCCTTCTCCAACAGCGGCAGGAAGTCCTGCAGCGAGGAGATCTTGCCCTGGTTGATCAGGATGAGGGCGTCCTCGAGGACGGCTTCCTGGCGCTCTGCGTCGGTGACGAAGTACGGGGACAGGTAGCCCTTGTCGAACTGCATGCCCTCGGTGAGGACCAGCTCGGTCTGCGTGGTGGAGGACTCTTCAATGGTGATGACACCGTCCTTGCCAACCTTGCCGAACGCTTCGGCGAGGAGCTCGCCGACTTCGTCGCTCTGCGCGGAGATGGCAGCGACGCTGGCAACCTGGGTGCCTTCAACTTCGCGGGCGTTCTCCAGGAGGCGGGCTGCGACGGCTTCAACGGAAACCTCGATGCCACGCTTGATCTCGCCCGGAGCGGCGCCGGCGGCAACGTTGCGCAGGCCTTCCTTGACCAGGGCCTGTGCAAGCACGGTGGCCGTGGTGGTGCCGTCGCCTGCGACGTCGTTGGTCTTGGTGGCTACTTCTTTGGCCAGCTGTGCGCCAAGGTTCTCGTAGGGGTCGTCAAGCTCAACTTCACGCGCGATGGTGACACCATCATTGGTGATCGTGGGAGCGCCCCACTTCTTGTCCAGCACGACGTTGCGGCCGCGCGGGCCAAGCGTCACCTTGACAGTGTTGGCGAGCTTGTCGATACCGGCCTCAAGAGACCGGCGGGCAGCATCGTTAAAAGCAAGCTGCTTTGCCATGGTTGTGTCCTTTCAAGACAGAAAACCCGCACCGCTGACGGTCGGAAATGATTTCCAACGCGACGGCGGTGCGGGGCTCCGGGAAGTTACTTTACGACGATCGCAAGGACGTCGCGGGCGGACAGAACGAGGTACTCGTTGCCGCCGGTCTTGACTTCGGTTCCACCGTACTTGGAGTAGATGACGACGTCGCCAACAGCTACGTCAACCGGTACGCGGTTGCCGTTGTCATCGAAACGGCCGGGGCCGATTGCAACAACTTCGCCTTCCTGCGGCTTTTCCTGTGCGGAGTCCGGAATAACCAGGCCGGAAGCCGTGGTCTGCTCTGCTTCGAGCGGGCGAACAACAATACGATCCTCAAGAGGCTTAATCGAGACCGACACTCGGACTCTCCTTTTCATGAGCTGATTCATGGACTAAGAACTGGGGTGCCGGAGCGTACATCCGCCGTCGCGGTGCCGGAAGACGCTTGGCATTTATTAGCACCCTCCGGGGGAGAGTGCTAACTAGACTCTATGTAAATCGTTAGCACTCGGTCAAGGTGAGTGCCAGCATTTCGTCATGGGTGAACGTGGGTCACCGTCCCGTGAGGTCATCGAGGTCGTAGTCCTGGCCGTCGTCATCCTCGTCCAGCGGGGCATTGCCGCGGTTCCGGTACAGGAGCACAGCGGCCGCAACAGCAACGACGGCGGAAATCACCAGGGTGATAATCCCACCGGTGCGGGCGCCGCTGTAGAGCTCGCGGATGTCCCGCGCTTCGTCGGTGGCGTCGTTGACGCTTTTCCCGGCGACGGAATAGGTGGCGGCATTAAACGAATCCAACGCGAAGATAATGATCAGCAGACCGAGGCAGACCACCGCGATCACGGCCCCCGCTATGAGGGCGGGTCGCGCGAACTTCATCATGGTGGAGGGGTGCGGGGCTGCGGTGTCTTCCATGAAAACAACCCTATCCGGCTGATTCGCCCGTCACGTTGTCAAGTGTCGCGCCGTTAGGCTTGATTCCATGCCTCACGCACCGCAGGAACAGATCGCACCCTTGCTGACCACTGAAGGATGGGAACTCCTGGCATCCTTGGGGCCCTACCGCGAGGCCGACGCTTTCAGCACCAACGCGGATCTCCGCAAAGCCGGCCACTCCGCCGAATTGGTGGCTGCAGTCCTGACGCAATCACGGCTCCGCACCCGGGCCGAGGCCAAGTTCGGCGAGTTCGCCCGGCAGATGTTGTTCACCCAGGCAGGCTTGGAGCAGGCCACACGGTTGAACGTCGCAGCCCGGCACGCCGAACGCTTCGCCAAGGCCGGCATCTCCCATGTGGCCGACCTCGGATGTGGCCTCGGCGCCGATTCCATGGCCATGGCGTCCATGGACATCTCAGTGACAGCCGTTGAGATGGACGAAACCACTGCCGCCTGTGCCACCATCAACCTCATTCCGTTCCCGCACGCCACCGTGGTGCACACCGATGCCACGTCCGTGGAGCTGGACGGGATCGACGGCGTGTGGCTGGACCCTGCACGCCGCACGACGTCTACGTCGGGGACCAAGCGGATTTGGGACCCTGAGGCTTTCTCTCCGCCCTTGTCCTTCGTCGAGAAGCTGGCAGCAACCGGACGTGCCATCGGCGTCAAAATGGGGCCCGGCATCCCCCATGACTCCGTGCCCTCCGGCTGTGAGGCCCAGTGGGTCTCGGTGGGCGGGGACGTCACCGAAGTGACGCTGTGGTTCAACGCCGTAGCCCGCCCCGGCGTGCGCCGCGCGGCCTTGGTCATCGGCAGCCAGGGCGCGGCTGAAATCACCAGCGGCGAGGACTTCGACGCCGGTCCGGCAGCCGCCGTCGGGCCTGTTGAAGGTTTCTTGTACGAACCCGACGGCGCAGTGATCCGTGCGGGCCTTGTGGCCGACATCGCCGAAAGGCTGGGCGGGCATCTGGTGGACGAGCACATCGCCTACATCTGCGCGCCGGAACTGCACGACACGCCTTTTGCCCGCGCCTACAAGGTGCTTGAGGTGATGCCTTACAACGTCAAGGCCCTCAAGGCCTGGGTGAAAAGCAATGGCATCACCGTGCTGGACATCAAGAAGCGCGGCACGGCAGTGACTCCCGAAGAGCTGCGCAAGCAATTGCTTCCCGCCAAACCCACAAAGGGCAAGGATGCAAAAACAGCCACTCTGGTCCTCACAAGGATCGGCGAGGAAAGAGTGGCTGTTGTGGTGGAGCCGGTGTCGGCCTAGCACGTCAGCGGCGGGAGAACTCCGAGGCTTCGCGGACCTGCCCGGCACTGGGGCGCACACCCGTATAGAGCACGAACTGTTCTTCGGCTTGGATGGCGATGACCTCGGCGCCGGTGATGACCTTCTTGCCGGAAGTTCTTGCGGCGGTGATGAGCGGCGTCTCCGAAGGCAGGGCTACGACGTCGAACACCACCTGTGCAGCAGCAATGGTGGCGTCATCGAAGGATTGGGCCGTTTCGTCCGCACCCGCCATTCCCAGAGGGGTGACGTTGATAATGAGGTCCGCTGTTGAGCCGTTGACGTCGTCCTGCCAGCCGAATCCGTAGAGGTCCGCCAGCGCACGGCCGGTGGTTTCTTTGCGGGCCACGATGGTGACGGCAGTGAACCCTGCGTCCCGAAGCGCTGCGGCTACGGCCTTGGCCATGCCGCCGGCGCCCCTGAGAAGGACAGTGTGGCTGCTGGGAACCTGGTGGTCCTTCAGGAGCCGGGCAATGGCGATGTAGTCCGTGTTGTAGGCGGTCAGGACGCCGTCGTCGTTGACGATGGTGTTCACCGAATCGATGGCTTTGGCTGAAGGGTCCATCACGTCAACCAGCGGGATGACCGCTTCTTTGTAGGGCATGGACACCGCGGCACCCCGGATGGGGAGGCCGCGGATGCCCGCTACCGCGAGGGTGATGTCAGCGGGGGCGAACGCCTTGTAAACAAAGTTCAGGCCGAGCAGATCGTACAGATAATTGTGGAACCTGGTCCCGATATTGCTGGGCCGGGCCGCAAGCGAAATGCACAGGGACATGTCTTTGTTCAGGATTGGCATTCCCCCATTAAACGCCCTCTTGGTAGAGCCGTGTATTCACTGCGTTTACCAGCAGCGAGGTTAGCCCTGCCGCGCCTTCATTCGCGGGTTGTTCTTGTTGATGACGAAAGTACGCCCCGCCTGCGCACGATCTGGGCGCCGGGGATCTTCTTGAGGGCTCGCAGCGAATTCCTGACCTTCATGGTGTTTCTCCTTTGATGTGGGTGTTGGGTCTCGGACTAGAGGGCGTCGCTGAGTTCCAGGGGGTCGTCCCAAACTCCAAAGTCCAGCTTCATTTCGGCCTCCGTCAGTTGGCAGCCGTCCAGGAGCTCGCGGATTTCCGTAGGGTCGATGTCCTCGGAACGTCCAGTGACGGCAAGGACGGTGCCGCGGTCGCCGTGGCGTGGGTGCCAGTCCAGGAACGCGTCGACGTCGGCGCCGGCCTTTCCGGCGGCCCCCTCGCCAGGGCCGGATCCTGCTGAGTCGGCCAGCCAGTTCCCGGTACTTTCGAGCCAGACCCTGGGACCTATACCCTGGACGGCGATCCGCCGCGTGGGCGCGGAAGCGATCCATAGCCGGCCGCGCAGCCAGTGCGTACCGATGGCCAGCTGTGGCAGCGCATCACGGAAGCGTCCCGGGTGAAGGGGACGGCCCGTCTTGTGGAGCACGGTGCGGAAGGAACCCGGAGTTTCACTCAGGGGCACACGCACGACGCCGGGCCGGTTACGTGCCGCTGCTTCAGCGTCGTCGAAGCAACCCGGCCGGAATTCCCCGGCCGACCCGACGACGTTGGCATGGGGTGCCAACTGGCCCAGCAGTTCCAGGCCAAGGAGCCATGCTTCCGATCCTTCACGCGGGTCCCCGGTCAATACCGCTCCCAGACCCGGGGAAACCATCACGGTATCCACTTGGCCGAACTCACCAATCAGGAATTCGCCACTGGTGCGCTCATCCTGGGGCATGGAGGTGAAGCCGGATTCGAACAAGGTGTGGCGGTCCCAGATGTGGTCATCCAAATCGGCCGGGTCCATGGCCAGCACCGCATTGTCCATGACAGCGGGACGGCTCAGTCCACGGCGGAGTTCCGCGACGGCCATTCCGGCAGCGACGCCCGGCGGGAGGCCCAGGACCACGTGGTCGAAGCCGCACGCGGCGAGGCGTTCCGCCGTCGGGACTACGTCAAGCCGGACGGTGCAGCTAAGGCAACCATGCTCCAGGACCGTGGTTTCGCGTTCGAACAGCTGACCGCCCCGATAAACGCGTCGGAGGACCAGGGAACCGTCCAGGAGATCGTGGAGGACCACCACGGAGTTCTCATGGGTCCGGCCAAGCCTTGCGGTGGCTGCCTCGCGGCATTGGCTGTCCAGGGAACTGACTACTGTGAGGTGCATGGCAAGAGTCTAATGCGAACCGTTCTCATTAGCAAACGACAGCGTGCTTTCGCCGGCGGTTCCTGTCGATATCACCGGCGTTCCGGCTGCATTAGACTTGATCCGACCGCTGGCGGCCCCTCAGCGGGGAACCGCGCCCGGCTGACACGAAACAATGACGGGACTGAGGGGACTAAGTGCAGATTGATTTTGCGCCATCCAGGCAATCGACACTGGGTGTGGAATGGGAGTTGGCGCTCGTCAATGCACGCACCGGGGAACTGGTATCAGTAGCGAACGATGTCCTGAAAGGCGTCGCCGCCAACCACCCGGACCTCAATGAGGACGACGAACACCCCCATATCAAGCGCGAGCTGCTCCTCAACACCGTTGAACTTGTCACCGGCATCTGCGAGACGGTCAAGGATGCCAAAGAGGACCTTGGCCGCTCCCTCGCTGCGGTCCGCGAAGTCACCGATCCCATGGGCGTTGAAGTGTTCTGCGCAGGCAGCCACCCCTTCAGCCCTCCCCTGCTCCAGCCCGTCACGGACAAAGAGCGCTACGCCAAGCTGATTGAGCGGACCCAATGGTGGGGACGCCAAATGGTCATCTACGGCGTCCACGTCCACGTGGGCATCGACCGCCGGGACAAAGTCCTCCCGATCCTCGACGGCCTGGTCAATTACTTCCCGCATTTCCAGGCGCTGTCCGCCTCAAGCCCCTACTGGGCCGGGGAAGAAACCGGGTACGCCTCCCAGCGTGCCCTCATGTTCCAGCAGCTCCCCACCGCCGGGTTGCCCTTCCAGTTCGAAACCTGGGAGGCGTACGAGTCCTACGTCCAGGACATGTTCACCACCGGAGTCATCGACTCCACGTCCGAGATCCGCTGGGACATCCGGCCCGTCTCAAACCTGGGCACCATCGAAATGCGCATCTGCGATGGCCTGGCCACACTTGAAGAAGTGGGCGCCATAGCTGCGCTGACCCAGTGCCTGGTGGACGAGTTCTCCTCCACCTTGGACGCCGGCGGCAGCATCCCCACCATGCCGCCATGGCATGTGCAGGAGAACAAATGGCGTGCCGCGCGGTACGGCATGGAAGCCATCATCATCCTGGACGCCGAGGGCAACGAGCAGTTGGTCACCGAACACCTCGCGGAAACCGTTGCACGGCTTGAACCCGTGGCGGAAAAGCTGGGTTGCTCCGAGGAACTGGCAGACGTCCTGAAAATCATCGAACGCGGAGCCAGCTACCAGCGCCAACGGCGGGTTGCTGCTGAGCACAACGGAGACCTGCAGGCAGTGGTCATGGACCTCGTGCAGCAAATGCGCAAGGGTCCGGACGCCTGATAGTTGGAGACTGTGCCTGCCTGGGGCGCGAACCTAGGCAGGCACTGACACCGTAGTCACCGGCATGGAGGAATCCGGCGCAAAAGCTATTCCGCTCGGGCCAATGCCGGCCATGATCAGCTGGGCACCGAGGGCCGCAACCATGGCACCATTGTCCGTGCAAAGGTCCAGCGGCGGAACGTGAAGTGTGATCCCGGCCGAGGCACAGCGTTGCCCGGTCAGTTCCCTCAGACGCGAGTTGGCTGCAACTCCCCCGCCCAGCAACACATCCGTGATGCCGTGCTCCTTGCAGGCCAGGACCGCCTTGGAACTGATCACGTCCACCACGGCTTCCTGGAACGCCGCGGCGATGTCTGCCACGGGCACTTCCTCGCCACGGGCCTCGAACTGTTCAACGCATCGGGCCACAGCTGTTTTCAGGCCGCTGAAAGACCAGTCATAGCGGTGCGGGCCCTTCTCCTCCGCAGTACCCATGTACTTGGGCTGCGAGAGGCCGCGCGGGAAGCGGATGGATTTGGGATTGCCCTGGCGTGCCAGTTTGTCGATGGCAGGTCCACCCGGGTAGCCGAGGCCGAGGATGCGGGCCACCTTGTCATAGGCTTCGCCCGCGGCGTCGTCGATGGTTGAGCCCAGCAGCTCAACGTCATCGGTGATGCTCCGGATCCGCAGGATTTCCGTGTGCCCACCCGATACCAGCAGCGCACCAAGGTTCTCGGGCAACTTTCCGGCACCCGGGCCGGCGGCAGCCCCGGCGTCGTGCTTGTTCTCCGCAGGCTTTCCTTTGGAGGCGGGCTGCCGGTCCAGGAGCCCGACGCCGACGTGCGCCACCAAGTGGTTAATGGCGTACAGCGGCTTGCCGGTGGCAACAGCCAGCGCCTTCGCGGCACAGACCCCCACCATCAGCGCGCCGGCGAGGCCCGGTCCGGAGGTGACGGCAATGGCATCAATGTCCTCCAACGTGACACCAGCCTCATGCAGGGACTCATGCAAGGTGGGGACAAACGCGTCCAGGTGCGCACGCGAAGCGATCTCCGGGATGACGCCCCCAAAACGTACATGCTCTTCCATGGACGAGGACACCGTGTTGGTGAGCAGCGTGGTGCCCCGCACGATCCCTATACCGGTCTCGTCGCACGAGGACTCGATGCCGAGCACCAATGGTTGCTGGGGCTGTTCCGGATGAGCGCCGCTCACGCTGTGTCTCCTTCGTGGGGTTTGTTCAGTTCAAGCCGCATGATCAGCGCATCCGTGCCGTCCCGGTAGTAGCGGGGTCGGACGTGGATCTGCTCGAAGCCGAACCGCACGTACAGTTGCTGGGCCCGGGGGTTGTCTGCCCGGACCTCCAGCAGGACGTCCGCCGCCCGGCGCCGCCGCGCTTCGTCAATGAGCTCGGTCAAGACGGCTGAGCCGATGCCCTTGCCTTCAAACTCAGGCACGACGGCGATCGTCTGGACGTCCGCGATCGGCTCGATGCACATCAACCCTGCATAAGCCACGATCTCCCCGGCGACCTCAGCCACTACATAACGGCGGGTCTCGGGCTGCGCCAATTCATCGAAGAACATCTGCAACGGCCACGCGTCCACGGGGAACAGCCGGCGCTCCAGGGTCTCCACTGCCGGGATATCGGCTTCCGTCATGTCGCGCAGGGAAACCCCTGCGAGCTCAAGCTTGGGTGACAATTTCACAGTTCGCGTCCCATCACAGCGCACGCTTCCGGGGCCCGGGAACCTGCGCGTCGGATTCCCGCAGATACAGCGGAGTGGAGTCCAGCAGCGCCTGCCCGGCGGTGAGCTTGGCCAAGGCAAACTGGCCCAGCGATGCTGCGTCGGGCTGGGTCCGGGCAAAGTCCTCGTTGGCCTTCAGGACATCGGCGTACAAACCTGCGCCGGCACCAAACACCGGCAAGTCCGGAAGCCCGGAAGCGAAACCCACATGCGGCCCGTCAACAAGCTCCGGCAGTTGGCCATCTGCCAAGGTGTACCGCGCCCAGTAGACCTCCTTGCGCCTGGCGTCGGTGGCCACCAGGAATTCAGGAGCAGCGGACGTGGACCCGGCCACCTCAAGGGCGATCGCATCCAGGCTCATCAGGCCATACAGGGGCTTGTCCCAGACGAAAGCCAAGGTTCGGGCGGTCGCAATCCCGGAGCGCAGGCCCGTGAACGGGCCCGGTCCCACACCAGTGACTATTGCGTCGATATCGGCGCCCGTGACTCCCGCTCCGGCCAGGAGCTTTTCGATCCCGGGAGCCAGGACTTCGGCATGGCTGCGGGTGTCCTCGGTAGCGAAGGAATCCACCACGCTTTCCATGGCGTCGTCGGAAATCAGTGCGGCACTGGCCACCGCGGAGGTGTCTATGGCCAGGATCAGCATCAGTTGCCTTTCTCTGGTGACGGGGTTTCAAGAAGCCGCGGAGCTTCGGCCCAGCGGGGACCGTATCCACGGAAAACCAGTGTGCGGGGTTCGTCGTCGTCATCGGTATCGAAGTCCATGACGTCACCGGCTGCCGCGACGGCGGTTGCCGGGTCTTCCCCGCCAACGGACCTGTGCAGGTCAACCTCCAGGCGGCTGTCCGAGAGGTGCTCCACCCGGTCCCGGCCCCACTCCACCACGGTGACCGCGGTGTCCATGGTGTTCTCCAGATCGATGTCGTCGATCTCCGCTGCCGATTCCAGCCGGTACGCATCAACATGGACCAGGTCCGGGCCGCCGGGCCTGGGGCCATCGGCCTGATTGGGGTGGATCCGGACCAACACAAACGTGGGGGAAATGATGCCGGAACGGACGCCGAGGCCTTCGCCAAGACCTTGGGTGAACGTCGTCTTACCCGCTCCCAGTTCGCCGGTCAGGACCAGGAGATCCCCGGCCTCAAGCACCCCACCCACAGCTGCTGCGAGCGCATGCGTCTGCTCCGCCGTCGTGACCGTCAGGGTGCGTTCCCATTGGGGTTCGCTCACAGCGCTGCCGTCTCTGTTGCGTGGCCGGCAGCCTGGTGTGTCCCTGCCTGCGCAGGCACCTCGTTGACATAGGTGCGCGGCACCCGCGGGCTGATGCGGGTAACAATTTCGTAGTTGTTGGTCCCCGCGGCAGCGGCCCAGTCGTCAGCGGTTGGACCGCCGTCGGCACCGTTGCCGAGCATGACGGCTTCCGCGCCCTTGAACGCGGCTGCCTCGTCGGGCGTCAGTGCTCCGAGGTCGATGACCATCTGGTCCATCGCGATCCTGCCCACCACGGGGTAGTTGGTGCCGTTGACGCGGACCGGGCCTCCGGTGCCAATGCGCGGGACACCGTCGGCGTAGCCCAACGGCACCAGGCCCAGCATGCTTTCCCCGCTGGTCCGGTAGTTGAGGCCGTAGGAGACGCCCTGGCCTTCGGGTACCTTTTTGCAGTTGGACAGCAATGTCCGGACCGTCATGGCAGGATGCAGGCCAAGTTCGGCAGAGGTTGCCCCTTCGAAGGGCGAGAGTCCGTAGATGCCGAGGCCCACGCGCACAAGATCGAAGTGTGAGTCCGGGCGGGACAGCGTGGCAGGGGTGTTGGCGATATGCCGGACCTCCATGTCCACTCCGGCGTCCTCGGCCATGGCGATTGCTTCACGGAAGACGGCCAATTGCTCATCGGTTTCGGGGCGGTGCGGCTCGTCAGCCACGGCGAGGTGCGAGAAGATACCCACCACGCGCAGCAGGCCTTGATCCTGGTACTCCATGGCCTGGCCAACCAGTTGGTCCCAATCGGCTATGGGGCAGCCGTTACGTCCCAGGCCGGTGTCCACCTTGAGGTGGACGCGTGCGGGCCGTTCCTGTTCGCGGGCTGCAGCGACCACGGCGTCCAACTCCCAGCCGGAAATTCCGACGTCGATGCCGGCGGCGACTGCCGCTTGGAAGTTGCTTTCACGGGTGTGCAGCCAGGCGAGGAGCGGGGCATCCACTCCGGCGGCGCGCAAGGCGAGCGCCTCGGAAATGTGCGCGACACCGAGCCAGGCTGCCCCGGCGTCGAGCGCTGCACGTGCCACCTGCACGGCTCCATGACCGTAAGCGTCCGCCTTCACTACGGCCATGACCGTAGCAGGGGACGCAATGGCGACGAACTGACGCACGTTGTGCCGCACGGCTTCGAGGTCAATCACGGCGGAGCGTTCCAGCACCGCCGACTTTGCTATGGAGGCTTTCGACCCGATACCGATATCTGCAGCTGCTTCGTAAGTCACCCTAGAGATTCTAGTGGTGCCGGTGAATTCGGGTTAACTGCGGGCCAGCCGGTTCCCCGCTCCGCGTCGCTGCTGAGCGTCGCTACTGCGCATCCGACAAATGCGCGATCGTCGCCCGTGCGCGTCGCTGGGCTTCCGCCGGGATGTCCTTGACGATGGGTTCCAAGAACGCGAAGCGCCGAAGCCACTGGCTGGATTGGCGTTCCTTCCGCGCGTTGGCCCGCTGCCACCAGTCGGCGATGTCGCCCCACCCGGGAGCCGCCAGTGAACCGCCCACCTCCTGGACGGCCAGGGAGGCACAGAGGTTCGCGAACCGGAGCCGGTCCCCCAACCTCCACCCCGCCAGGCACCCCACAATGAAGGCGGCCCCAAAACAGTCTCCCGCACCGGTGGGGTCGTAGGCGGAGACCGGCAGGGAAGGCACCCATTCCTCCTCGCCGGTCTCGGAGTCCACCGCCACGGCACCCTGGGGGCCGAGTGTCACCACGGCCACGGGCACCCGGTCTGCCAAGGAGTACAGCGCCGCCCAAGGGTCTGCCTTACCGGTAAAGGCCATGGCTTCGGGCGCGTTGGGCAGGAAAGCATGGAAGTTCTCCAAAAGATCCAGGCGCCGTTCGGACCACTCCCCCGTGGGATCCCAGCCCACCACGCCAAAAAGCTTGGTGCCCGCTTCCTTGGCCGCCAGCATCCACGGCTCCATTTCCTCACCCAGGTCAGCGACGGCGGCGAGCGCCTTGGGCGGTTGTCCGATCAGCTCGGAGGAACTGATGGGCGCGGGGTGCCCATGGGTGACCATGGACCTGTCCTGGTTGACGCAGAGGGAAACAGTGACGGGTGAGTGCCAGCCCGGTACCTTCCTCGAGAGCGAGAGGTCCACGTGTTCCTGGCTTTCAAGGATCTGCCAGTTGTAGTCGCCGTACCCGTCGTCTCCGAAGGTCGCTGCGAGGTTGGTGCGCAGACCCAGGCGCGCAGCGGCGATGGCCTGGTTGGCTACCCCGCCCGGGCAGCTTCCCATGCCCTCGCTCCAAATCTCCGTGCCCGGTTCAGGTGAGTGCGGAAGACCCGTGAAGATGATGTCCTGGAAGACCGTTCCGGTCAGGAGGAGGTCGCACTGCTGGTCCGCCGTGGACCGTAGGGAAGCAAGGGGATCAAAACGTCGCTGGGGCATAGCGTCCATGCACCGCAGACTACGCTGCACCGTACTGGGCTGCATAGATGTGGAGGCGTGCATAGACTCGGGTCATGCGGCTCATGATCGCCGGTGGCGGCGGCTTCCGGGTACCCCTTGTATACCGGGCTTTATGCGCGGGTCCGTTCGCCGGGCTGGTGGACGAGCTGGTGCTGTACGACGTCGACGCCGAACGGCTCGCAGCCATCGAAGCCGTTATTGGAGACATGCCCCCAGCGGGCGGTTCCACGCCCGTCGTCGTGGTGTCCACGGACCTGCGGGAGGCCCTCACCGGCGCGGACATGGTCTTCGCAGCCATCCGCCCGGGTGGGACCGCCGGAAGGATCGCCGACGAACGCGTGGCCCTGGATCTGGGCCTGCTCGGGCAGGAAACCACAGGCGCCGGCGGCATCTCCTATGCCCTCCGTTCCATCCCCCGCATGCTCGAACTCGCCCAGGCGATGCGCCGCCATTGCCCCGGGGCGTGGCTCATCAATTTCACCAACCCCGCCGGCATGGTCACCGAAGCATTGGAGCCGTTGCTGGGGCGCAAAGTGATCGGTATCTGCGATTCCGCCGGCGGCCTGGTGCAGCGGGCGGCGCGGGCTGTTGGCGCGCCACTGACAGAAGGAACGCTCGACGGCGTGGGCTACTTCGGCCTGAACCACCTCGGCTGGCTTTACCGGCTGGCACCCGGCGGGCAGGATCTGTTGCCGGGCCTGCTATCCGACCACGCCGCCCTTGAGTCCATGGAAGAGGGCAGGCTGTTTGGGCAGCACACCCTGCTGCAGCTTGGCTGCCTGCCCAACGAGTACCTGTACTACTACTACCAAACGGCGCATGCCACCGACGCCATCCGCCGGCAGCAGGAAACGCGGGGGGCGTCCATCCATCACCAGCAGAGTGCCCTGTATCCGGCCCTGGCCAAGGCGCCGCACGCTTTTGAGCTGTGGGACAGCGCCCGCCGGTCCCGCGAGGAAGGTTACCTGGCCGAGGCCCGCACGCAGGGAGAGCAACGGGACGAGTCCGATCTCGCAGGCGGCGGCTATGAGCGGGTGGCGTTGTCCGTGATGCGGGCCTTGTCGGGCGGGGGTTCTGCCCAGCTGATTCTGAACGTGCCCAACTCGCCGGTGTCGCTTGCCGGGCCTGCTGCCGAGGTGGCGGTGCCCGGGCTGCCGGCGGACGCCGTCGTCGAGGTTCCCTGCGAGGTAACGCCCGACGGCGCGTTGCCGCTTGCGCAAGCACGGCCGGGCGGGCAGTTCCTCACGCTGATGCAGCACGTCAAGGAGGTGGAGCGGCTCACCATCCGCGCCGTGGTGCATGGAGAGCGAAGCGCTGCCGTTGGTGCCTTCGCGGCGCATCCCTTGATCGGATCGGCGGAGCTGGGCGAACAACTCCTCACCGGATACGAGGCAGCCTTTCCCGATCTGGGGCAGTTGTGGGGCACTACAGCTTCCGATACATGACGTGCAGGCCGACGTACCCGATCTCCGGGTGGTCAAAGGCTTCAGGGACCGTAGCGAGGATCCGGAAGCCCATGGACTGCCACAGCCACACTGCCCGGACGTTGCTCTCCACCACGGCGTTGTACTGCATGGCGTAGAAGCCGGCCGCCTTGGCCTCACTCAGCGAATAGGCGCACAGTGAGCGGGCGATGCCCTGGCCTGAATTGTTCGCCCCCACCATGTACCCGGCGTTGGCAATGTGGCTGCCGCCACCGGCTTGGTTGGCGTGGAACTCCCCTGTTCCAAGGATCTGGCCCGTGTCCTTGCCCACGGCCACGAACGTCTGGCCGGGAGCGTCCTTGGTCCACTTGTCCCTGGCCGTTTCCTCGGAGGTGTCGCGATCCCAGGTGAAGGTCTCGCCGTCGCGGATCACCGGCTCCAGGATGGCCCAGATACCGGGCCAGTCTTCAGGGGTGGCTTTGCGGATGTCGAAAGTCTGTTCTTGGCTCACAGCGGCCACGCTAGCAGCCTTGTCCACCTAGCCGGGTTGCCGTGGGATGGCTTTGATCAGCAGGAGTAGTGTTTTCTGCAGGGCAAAGGCGTGTTTGCTGTTTGCTGTGAGTATCAGGAGGAATGCGGTGCCGTTGATCCGTCGTGTGGCGTTCCTGTCCTTGCACACCTCCCCCATGGAGCAACCAGGTGCCGGCGATGCCGGTGGGATGAACGTCTACGTCCGGGCGTTGGCCATGGCACTGGCGGAATCCGGGGTGGAGGTGGAGATCTTTACCCGTTCCACCAAAGCGGGCCAGCCCGCCGTCGAACATCCCGGGCCCGGCGTCTGCGTCCACAACGTCTTTGCGGGGCCGCGCCGGAAACTGCCCAAGGAAGAGCTGCCCGCCCTACTGCATCAGATGGTGGAAGAAATCGACAGGATCCGGGGAAGCCAACTCCACGGCCGCTACGATGCCATCCATTCGCACTACTGGGTTTCCGGGGTGGCAGGGCTTGAGCTGTCCCAGCTGTGGGGTGTTCCGTTGGTCCACACCATGCACACCATGGCCAAGGTCAAAAACCTGGTCCTCGAATCGGGTGAACGCCCCGAGCCCCGTCGCCGCGAGGAGGGTGAGCAGCGGATCGTGGATGGCGCAGCCCGGCTGGTGGCCAACACTCCTGCCGAGGCTGAAGAACTGGTTTCCCACTACGGGGCCGATCTTGACCGGATCGACGTCGCCCCGCCGGGCGTGGACCTCAAAGTGTTCACACCGTCCTTCCGGCGGAAGTCACGTTCCTTGCGGGATGTCAGGCCGGACAGTTTCCATATCCTCTTCGCCGGCCGCATCCAGCGGCTCAAGGGCCCCCAGGTGTTCGTCAAAGCCGCGGGAATCCTGCGCAAGCGCCGGCCGGACATTGACCTTGAGATGACCATCCTGGGATCGCTCAGCGGGGCCAAGGACTTCAATCTTCAGCACATCATCGAAGACGCCGGACTGGCCGACGTCGTCACTCACCGGCCGCCTGTAGTGGCTCCGGAGCTTGCCAGTTGGTTCCGTTCGGCAGACGTCGTGGTCATGCCGTCGTTCAGTGAATCCTTCGGTTTGGTGGCGTTGGAAGCACAGGCGTGCGGCACACCTGTGGTGGCCACCAACGTGGGCGGCCTGTCCCGCGCCATTTCCGACGGGCGCACCGGCATGCTGGTTGACGGACACGACCCCTCCGACTGGGCAGACGCCCTGGAGGACCTCTACGACGACGTCCAGACCCGGGAAGACATGGGCCGGTTGGCGGCCACCCATGCCGAATCCTTCGGATGGCAGCGGACGGCAGCCATCACCTTGGAAAGCTACCGCGAAGCAGTAGGTGGCCTGCTGGTTCCCCGGCGCTGAGTCTTCGCCGGATCCCCCGCCGGGACTGATAGATTGTCGCGCACAGCGAACCAACGCCCGCAGCACCAACCCCGCTGCGGGGACACCCAGCCGAAGGACAACGATGTCTGAGAACAAGGTCATGTCTGATCTTGAAATTGCCCGCAACGCCACCATCCTGCCCATCGTGGACATCGCCCAACGCGCGGGCATCACAGTGGACGCCCTGGAGTTGTATGGGCCCTATAAGGCCAAGATCAATCCGGCCAAGTTGGTACTCCCGGCCCGCACGGCTCCCGGCAAGGTGGTGCTGGTCTCCGCCATGTCCCCCACCCCGGCCGGTGAAGGGAAGTCCACCACCACCGTGGGGCTCGCCGACTCACTGGCACGCGCCGGACACAAAGTGATGATCGCCCTGCGCGAGCCTTCCCTGGGTCCGATTCTGGGCATGAAGGGCGGAGCCACCGGCGGCGGCTACTCCCAGGTGTTGCCCATGGACGATATCAACCTGCACTTCACCGGCGACTTCCATGCGATCACGTCCGCCAACAACGCCCTCATGGCACTGGTGGACAACCACATTTTCCAAGGCAATGAGCTTGGTATCGATCCCCGCCGCATGACGTTCAAACGCGTGCTGGACATGAACGACCGTTCCCTGAGGGAAGTGGTCATCGGACTCGGCGGCCCCGTGCAGGGCGTGCCCAGGCAGGACGGCTTCGACATCACGGTCGCGTCCGAAATCATGGCGGTCTTCTGCCTGGCGACGGACTTGGACGATCTCCGCTCGCGGCTGGGTCGGATCACCTTTGGCTACACCTACGATCGCGCGCCGGTCACCGTTGCTGACCTCGGCGTTGAGGGTGCCCTGACCATGCTGTTGAAGGACGCCATCAAGCCCAATCTCGTCCAGACCATCGCCGGGACACCTGCTGTGGTCCATGGTGGCCCGTTCGCGAACATCGCCCACGGCTGCAACTCGTTGATCGCCACCAGCACGGCCATGCAGCTCGCCGACATCGTGGTCACCGAGGCCGGATTCGGGGCAGACCTCGGCGCCGAAAAGTACATGGACATCAAGGCGAGAATTGCCGCGGTGGCGCCATCCGCCGTCGTGGTGGTTGCGACCATCAGAGCCCTCAAGATGCAGGGTGGGGTTGCCAAAGACCAACTCAGCCAACCAAACGTCGAGGCCGTGGCCGCCGGGGTGGAGAACCTCCGGAGGCACGTACGCAACGTTGCCAAGTTCGGCATCTCCCCTATCGTGTCCATCAACAAGTTCGCCACGGACACCCCGGAGGAACTCGAGTGGCTGCTCGCCTGGTGCGCAGCGGAAGGCGTGGAAGCCGCCGTCGCCGACGTCTGGGGCCGGGGCGGCGGAGGCGACGGCGGGGACGACCTCGCTGCCAAGGTGGCAGCTGCGCTGGACGCGCCCTCCGACTTCCACCACCTCTACCCGCTGGAAATTCCTGTGGAGGACAAGATCAGGACCATCGTGCAGGAGATCTACGGGGCCGACGGCGTCGAATTCTCGGTTCCTGCCCTGAAGCGTCTCGCGGAGATCGAAAAGAACGGCTGGTCCGACTTCCCCGTCTGCATGGCCAAGACACAGTATTCCTTCACGGACGACGCCTCACGGCTGGGAGCACCCAAGGGATTCACGGTGCACGTCCGCGAGCTGATCCCCAAGACCGGCGCAGGTTTCATTGTCGCGTTGACCGGCGCTGTCATGACCATGCCCGGACTGCCCAAGGAACCGGCAGCGATGCGCATGGACGTGGATGCTGAAGGACAACCGACAGGCCTCTTCTAGCCCTCTCTCACATCCCATGCCCTTCAAACCCACGCTCTCTCACATCCCATGCCCTTCAAACCCACGCTCTCTCACTCTTTTGAGAAAAGTGAGCGAGCGTCCGCTGCAAACCTGAGGGACGTGAGAGAAGGTTCGGGAAACGACAAACGCCCCCGTATCGGATACGGGGGCGTTTGGTGTAACAGGGTGTTTAGCGCTCGATGTCGCCGCGGATGAAAGCCTCAACCTTGTCGCGGGCGAGGTCGTCGTTGAACTGCTCCGGCGGGGACTTCATGAAGTAGCTGGAAGCGGAGAGCAGCGGGCCGCCGATGCCGCGGTCCAGGCCGATCTTGGCGGCACGGATGGCGTCGATGATGACACCCGCGGAGTTCGGGGAATCCCAAACCTCGAGCTTGTATTCGAGGGACACCGGGGCGTCGCCGAAGTTGCGGCCTTCGAGGCGGACAAAGGCCCACTTGCGGTCGTCGAGCCAGGCAACGTAGTCGGACGGCCCAATGTGGACGTCATCGGCGTGCAGTTCGGCCTCAACGTTGGAGGTCACAGCCTGGGTCTTGGAGATCTTCTTGGACTCGAGCCGGTCGCGCTCCAGCATGTTCTTGAAGTCCATGTTGCCACCGACATTCAGCTGGTACGTGCGGTCCAGGGTAACGCCGCGGTCTTCGAAGAGCTTGGCCATGACGCGGTGCGTGATGGTGGCACCGATCTGGCTCTTGATGTCATCGCCAACGATCGGGACACCGGCCTCGGTGAACTTGTCAGCCCACTCCTTGGTTCCGGCGATGAAGACGGGGAGGGCGTTGACGAAGGCTACACCGGCATCGATGGCGCACTGGGCGTAGAACTTTGCAGCCTGGTCCGAACCGACGGGCAGGTAGCAGACCATGACGTCAGCCTTGGCCTCGCGCAGCGCTGCGACGATGTCCACGGTTTCGTCCGGTGCCTCAACAATGGTCTCGCGGTAGTACTTGCCCAGGCCGTCCAGGGTGTGGCCGCGCTGGACGGTGACACCGGTGGCGGGGACGTCGGCGATCTTGATGGTGTTGTTTTCGCTGGCGCCGATGGCGTCGGCCAGGTCCAGTCCAACCTTCTTGCTGTCGACGTCGAAAGCAGCAACGAACTGGACGTCGTTGACATGGTACTGGCCGAACTCGACGTGCATCAGACCCGGGATCGTGGCCTTGGGGTCAGCGTCGCGATAGTACTGAACACCTTGGACCAGCGATGCGGCGCAGTTACCTACGCCGACAATGGCAACACGAATCGGATGTGAAGACACGGAACTCCTTTTGAGAACTAAACCTCATGTGCCAGGCGCAGCCCTGACTGAGTCCAGGGCACGACTGATTGGCACGGCGCCATTCGGCGCACTCTTGCATTGTAACCAACACAGCAGGGGCCGGCTTTGTTCCCGACCGGCCCCTGCTGTTTTATGGCGAAACTTCGGAGGCTACTTCTGGGCCCAGCGGTTGATGTCCGACTCCACAGCGAATTCGTCGATCGCCGTCAGCTCATCATTGGTGAACTTCAGGTTGTTGATGGCACTGAGCGTGTCCTCCAACTGGGCCACGCTTGAGGCACCCACCAGTGCAGAGGTCACCGGCGAGCCCTTCGGCTGGTCGCGCAGGATCCAGGCGATGGCCATCTGAGCCAGGGTCTGCCCGCGGCCTTCGGCGATGGCGTTCAGTCCCCTGACCCGGTCCAGCTTCTCCTCGGTCAGCTGCGCTTCGGACAGGAACCGCTCCTTGGCGGCCCGCGAATCGGCCGGGACGCCGTTGAGGTACCGGTTGGTGAGCAGGCCCTGGGCGAGCGGCGAGAACGCGATGGAGCCGGCACCCACCTGGTCCAGTGCCTCGTAGAGGTTAGGCGAGCCGTTTTCCGTCCAGCGGTTCAGCATGGAGTAGCTGGGCTGGTGGATGAGCAACGGGGTTCCAAGCTCTTTGAGGATCCGGGCAGCTTCAAGGGTCTGCTCCGGCGTGTAGGAGGAGATGCCGGCGTAAAGCGCTTTGCCGGATCGGACAGCGTAGTCCAAGGCGCCCATGGTTTCTTCCAGCGGAGTCTCGGGGTCGGGACGGTGGCTGTAGAAAATATCCACATAGTCCAGGCCCATGCGCTCCAGTGACTGGTCCAGGCTGGAAATCAGGTACTTGCGGGATCCCCACTCGCCGTACGGACCGGGCCACATGTAGTAACCGGCCTTGGTGGAGATGACCAGTTCGTCGCGGTACGGCTTGAAGTCATCCTTCAGGTGGCGCCCGAAATTGGTCTCGGCTGAGCCGTCCGGGGGTCCGTAGTTGTTGGCGAGGTCGAAGTGGTTGACACCAAGATCGAACGCGCGACGCAGGATGGCACGTTGCTCGTCGAATCGTTTGTCGTCACCGAAGTTGTGCCAGAGGCCCAGCGAGATGGCGGGGAGCTTGAGTCCACTGCGTCCGACGCGGCGGTAGGGCATGGTTTCGTAGCGGTTTTCCGCGGCCGAATAAGTCATACGTACCATCCTGCCACTGCACATTCCGGGGTGACGGCGCTGTCCGCCATGTGGGCGCCGTCACCCCGGAATGTGGATGGCTTAGTTGACGCGGACGACGACGGCGCTCCCGCCGGGAAGCGTCAGTGTCCCCTCATCGAGGACTGCTTCAGGATCAGTGGCCAGCAACATGGAGCCGCTGAGGGGTGTTCCGAGCGCCTCGTCCCCGAAGTTGCACACCACACGGACAGTGCCGCGGGAGATCTGCAGCCAGTGTTCGTCGTCGTCGTATTCCACCGCTGTGCTGCCGAAGCCGCCGTCCACCAAGTCGGGGGTGTTTCGGCGCAGCTGTGCTAAATCCTTGTAGAGCTGGAGCAGGCGTGCGTGGTTTCCTTCGCCGGCTTCGTCCCACTTGAGTTTGGACCGGAGGAACGTTTCTGGATCCTGTGGGTCGGGCACCACCGCGGGGTCCCACCCCATGCGTTCGAATTCCTTGATCCGGCCCTCGGCGGTAGCCTTCCCGAGCTCGGGCTCCGGATGGGAGGTGAAGAACTGCCACGGCGTGGATGCACCGAATTCCTCGCCCATGAAGAGCATGGGCGTAAACGGAGATGTCATGGTCAGCACGGCACCGATGGCCAGCTGCCCGTAGGACAGCGAGGCGGTAAGGCGGTCGCCGATGGCGCGGTTGCCGATTTGGTCGTGGTTCTGAAGGCAGACGACCAAAGCCGACGGGTGTGCCAGATCCCTGCGGATGGGCCGGCCGTGGTGCCGCCCGCGGAAGCTGGAGTAGCTGCCATCGTGAAGGAAGCCATGCTCCAGCACTTTCGCCAGGACCGCCAGTGAATCGAAGTCCGCGTAGTAGCCGGTGGTTTCCCCGCTCAGGTTAACGTGAACGGCGTGGTGGAAATCGTCGCTCCACTGGCCGTCAAGTCCGTATCCGTTGTCCTCGCGTGGGTAGATGAGGCGTGGATTGTTCAGGTCCGACTCCGCGATCAAAGTCCGGGGAATTCCCGTCTCGGCCTCGATCTGATCACCCAACGCCCCAAATTCCTCCAGGATGTGGACGGCCCGTTCGTCACGCAGCGCGTGGACGGCATCAAGGCGAAGACCGTCCACGTGGTAGTCACGGAGCCACATCGCCGCGTTCTCCAGGATGTAGCGCCGGACGTCGTCCGAGCCCGGGCCATCAAGGTTGACGGAGTCACCCCACGTATTTCCTTCCCCTGATTTCAGGTAGGGGCCGAACTTGGGCAGGTAGTTTCCGCTGGGTCCAAGGTGGTTGTAGACGACGTCCTGGATGACGCCCAAGCCGGCAGCATGCGCGGCGTCCACAAATCGCTGATATGCCGCCGGGCCGCCGTAGGGCTCATGGACGGCGTACCAAAGCACTCCGTCGTAGCCCCAGTTGTGAACGCCGTTGAAACCGTTGACCGGAAGCAACTCGATGAAGTCCACTCCGAGGTCCACCAGGTAGTCCAGCTTGGCGGCGGCGGCATCCAGCGTTCCCTCCGGAGTGAAGGTACCCAGGTGAAGCTCATAGATGACGGCTCCCTTGAGCTGCCGCCCCTTCCAGGCCGAATCCTGCCACTCATGGACGGAGGGATCGAACGTGGCGGACAACGCGTGCACACCCTCCGGCTGCCTCCGCGAGCGCGGATCAGGGAACGGCCCCTCTCCGTCCACGATGTACCCGTACGGTACACCGTCACTTTCCTGGCCAGCCACATCGGCCGGCGCCCGCCACCACCCCGGGGCGGCGGCGTCGTGGTGTTCCATGGCGTACTCACATCCATCGGCAACAAGCCGGACCGAGTCAGCGTTCGGCGCCCAGACGTCGTAGCGGTTTTTTCCAGCAGCGTGCTCCAGCATCATGCTCCCTTATGCGTGTTCAAGCGTGCGTTGCAGTGATGGTTTGCAGTGGTGAGGGTCAGTCCGTAGGCACCAGCAGGGCCACAGGGTACTGCTCCAACAACGTGGCCAATTGGACAGTCCCGGCACTGTAGGTGGCTCCAGTGAGTTCGTCCCGGGCGTTTCCGGACAACTCAATGGTTGTGTCCCGCCAGCCGCCTTCCCGCGCAAGTCGCTTGGGCAGTCGGGTGGCAACCGTGAGGGCACCGCGCCGATCAGCTCCGCGGTCGAAGGCCACCACGTGATCTGCTGCCGCACCTTGTGCGACCACCGGCAGGTAACCGCCGAAGAGCTCAGACCGATCGCGCCGCAACCGCAATGCTCGGGACACCACCAGCAGCTTGGCTGCTTCATCAGTGAACAGTGGCGCAGCGCCGTTGTCCAGCTCTGCCAAGGCAGTCATACGGGCCTGGAAGTCAACGGGCCGCCTGTTGTCAGGATCGGTCAGGGAGCCGTCCCGGAACTCTGTGCCCTGGTAGACATCAGGAACCCCGGGCATGGTCAGCTGGACCAGCTTGGCCGACAACGAGTTGGACGTCCCGTACGGTTCGAGCTCAGCGACAAAGTTGGCCAGCGCCGCTGCAACCTCCGGCACATCAAAGACAGAGTCGACGGCGGCAGCCAGGTGGCGCTCGAAGTCCTGGTTGGGGTCGGTCCAGTTTGTTGAGTTACCGGCCTCACGCGCCGCCTTCAGGGCATACGACTGAAGACGTCCGCGGTCTGCCGGCCACGCACCAACAATTGACTGCCACACCAGCGCGGCCAACGGGCCGTCCGGAATCGGGGCCAACTCCTGGACTGTACCCAAGAAGAGTTCCCACTCCGGGACGGCCTCGGAAATGACCGATATGCGAGCCCGGGCGTCCTCGCTTCGCTTGGTGTCATGGGTGCTCAGCGTAGTCATGGACAACGGCAGGACCTGCTGGCGACGGGCCATGCGCTCATGGAAGACCCCGCTGGACACGGCGAATTCGGTGGGATCGGCCCCCACTTCGGTAAGAGTACCCAGGCGGGTGTAGCGGAAGAACGCTGTGTCCTCCACACCCTTGGCCATCACCATGCCGGAGGTCTGCTGGAAACGCCGGGCCAAGGCACCGGTGGAATCGAGCAGCAGCGGCGTCAGGTCTTCCAGTACCGCCTTGAGGTCTGCACGGTTTTCCGCAGCGCGTCGGATGGATTCCTCCAGGACATCCTGACCGTACGGGAGGTAGGTGCGGTAGATCGGGAAGCAGCAAATGACTTCCGCGATGGCATCAGCCACCTTATCCGCCGGCAAGCCCATGGAAGGGGGCACCAGGCGTGCGAGCCTCAGAATCTCCGACCGCAGGATGCCATCGGCAATACGGCGCTTGGTTCCATGGATCATGTCCTCGTAGTCCGCCGGGGCGTCCGCATCCCGCAGCCTGGCATCGAGTGAGTCGAGGTATTCCTCCGCTGCGGGGTCCACGAAAAGCCGGTCCACGTCCGCGAGGGCGTCGTAACCGGTGGTCCCTTCGCAGTCGAAGGTGTCCGGCAACTGCTCCCCCGGCTCCAGGATTTTCTCGACAAGCAGGTACGCGCCGCCCGTTGCTTCCCGCAGCCTGGCCAGATAGCCCTCAGGATCGGCGAGGCCGTCCGGATGGTCGATCCTGAGCCCATCCACCAGTTCCTCACGGAACCACCGGACGATCTCCCCATGGGACTCGTCGAAGACCCACGGGATCTCCACCCGGACACCTGCGAGGGTATTCACCGCGAAGAACCGCCGGTAGTTGAGTTCGGCGTCGGCCCTGCGCCAGCCGATGAGCTGGTAGTGCTGCCGGGCATGGACGTCCTGGGGACTGTCACCCGGGGCAAAGGTGCCCTCGGCCAAAGGAAAACGGTGATCGTAATAGTGCAGTTCACCGTCCGCCACAGTGAGTTGTTCAAGGTCCTCTTCGCTGCCCAGCACCGGAATACGGATTTTCCCGCCACCGAAATCCCAGTCGACGTCGAAAGCCTCGGCGTACTTGGACCCGCGACCTTCTTTCAGGAGCTGCCACCACCAGGCGTTCTGCCCGGCCGAGGCGACGCCCATGTGGTTGGGCACAATGTCGGCCAGGATGCCCAGTCCCTGTTCGCGGGCGGCCTTGGAGAGTGCGGCGAGCCCCTCGGGACCACCGCGCGAGGGATCCACAGTGGAAGGATCGGTGACGTCATAGCCATGGTCCGATCCCTCCTCCGCGGTCAGGATGGGCGAGACATAGACCCAGTCCACCCCGAGGGTCCGCAGGTAGCCCGTGAGGTCCGCCGCGTCCTGGAGCGTCAGTCCTGGTCGGATCTGGAGCCGGTACGTCGAGACAGGAGTCCTCATGAGTCCGCTTTCTTCGTTGCTCCGGACTCCTCGTCGGCAGGGGCGTCTCCCTTGTAGTCGAAGGGCAGCGACGTCACAGCAGGAGCCGTGATGGACGCCGTTTCCGGAGTGCTCGTCTGGGTCAGCGCAGCCAGCGACGCTGCCACAGAGTGGTCGGGCTCCACCTCGGGTGTGCTGTGCGCACGCAGCACTACCAGGGACTTGGCGCCGACCATGAGGATCTGGTCCGGCTTGACGACACCTGCCTCGGCTCCTTCTCCGGCGGTGTCGATCATGACATCCCATGCGGGTGCGTACTCGTCCGAAGGAATCCGGAAGCCTACCTCGTCCTGATCCGCGTTGAAGTAGAGCAGGAAGTTGACGTCGGTAATGCGCCGGCCCTGGTTATCGCGGCCGTGAATGCCATCGCCGTTCAGGAACACACCAACGGAGCGTCCCAGTGCTTCATCCCAATCCGAGGGACTCATGGTGCTCGCGTCAGCGTCCAACCATACGATGTCCGGCAGACGTTCGCCTTCGCCTCGGAGCACCGGGCGTCCGTCAAAGAACCGGCTTCGCCGAAGGCTGGGGTGCTTGGCACGCAGGGCGCACACGGCAGCGGTGAACTCGATGAGCGGCTGGTCCACGTTCTCCCAGTTGATCCACGTCAGTTCAGAGTCCTGGCAGTAGCCGTTGTTGTTGCCGCGCTGTGTCCTGCCGAGCTCGTCGCCGTGGAGCAGCATGGGTACGCCTTGCGAGAGGAAAAGCGTGGCGATGAAGTTGCGCTGTTGGCGCGCCCTCAGGCCCAGGACTGTGGGGTCCTCGGTGGGTCCTTCGGTGCCGCAGTTCCAAGAGCGGTTGTGGGATTCGCCGTCGTTGTTGTCTTCGCCGTTGGCCTCATTATGTTTCTCGTTGTAGGAAACGAGGTCAGCCAGGGTGAAGCCATCATGGGCAGTGACGAAGTTGATCGATGCCACCGGTCGGCGGCCCGAGTGCTCATAGAGATCTGCGGAGCCGGTCAACCGTGACGCGAATTCGCCCAAGGTGGACGGTTCCCCGCGCCAGAAGTCGCGGACAGTATCGCGGTACTGGCCGTTCCATTCAGTCCACTGCGGCGGGAAGTTGCCCACCTGGTAGCCGCCGGGACCAACGTCCCACGGCTCGGCTATGAGCTTCACCTGGGAAACCACCGGATCCTGCTGGATCAGTTCGAAGAAGGTGGAGAGTTTGTCGACGTCATAGAACTCGCGGGCCAGCGTGGAAGCGAGGTCAAAGCGGAAACCATCCACGTGCATCTCGGTCACCCAGTAGCGCAGGGAGTCCATGAGCAGTTGAAGGGAGTGCGGGCTCCGGACATTCAGCGAGTTTCCCGTGCCGGTGTAGTCCATGTAGTACTTCTGGTCGTCTTCCACCAGGCGGTAGTACGCAGAGTTGTCGATGCCCTTGAAGGACAACGTGGGTCCCAGGTGGTTGCCCTCTGCCGTGTGGTTGTACACCACGTCCAGGATGACTTCGATGCCCGCGGTGTGCAGCGCGCGCACCATGGCCTTGAAGTCCTGGACCTGCTGGCCGGTATCGCCCTTGGAGCTGTAGCTGTTGTGGGGCGCAAAGAAACCAATGGTGTTGTAGCCCCAGTAGTTATTCAGGCCCTTGTCCTGCAGGATGCCGTCGTTGACGAATTGGTGCACCGGCATCAGTTCAATGGCGGTGATTCCCAATTTCTGCAGGTGCGAGATGACCGCAGGGTGCGCCACACCGGCATAGGTACCACGCTGTTCTTCGGGTACCTCCGGGTGCATCTGCGTCAATCCCTTGACATGGGCCTCGTAGATGACCGATTTGTGGTACGGAATCCGCAGAAGCTTGTCTCCGTCCCAGTCGAAGAACGGGTTGATGACGACGCCCAGCATCATGTGCGGTGCGGAGTCCTCATCATTGCGGGAATCCGGTTCCCCCAGGTTGTACGAGAACAGCGACGGGTCCCAGTCGATCTGCCGGTGGATGGCCTTGGCGTAGGGATCCAGCAGCAACTTGTTGGGGTTGAAGCGCTGACCGGCGTCGGGGTCGTAGGGTCCGTGTACCCGGTAACCGTACTTCTGCCCGGGCTGAACCTGCGGAAGGTAGCAGTGCCATACATAACCATCTACCTCGGTGACTTCCACGCGGACTTCCCCGCCGTCGTCGTCAAAGAGGCACAACTCAACTTTTTCGGCCTTCTCGCTGAACAGCGCGAAGTTGGTGCCGGTGCCGTCAAAGGTGGCACCCAGCGGATAAGCCGATCCAGGCCAGACTTCCATGCGTTCTCCTCTTGATGATGCGAACAACTTCTGCAAGCCTACTCATGACCCATGACACGGACAGTAACCTTACGGTCTTGGGCGGTCGCATTCCGCGTTCAGCGAACCCAGCACGCGCGGCACCGCTGCCATGATTGCCGACGCTGTAATGGGGCCGCCAGCCAATTCCGCGGATGCTGCCGATCCTGCCCGTCCGTGGACGCTCGCCGCAACGGCCGCCAACGCAGCCCAGCGGTCGGCGACGTCCAGTCCCAAGCCGGCATAGGCGCCGTCGTCGTCCTTGATGGTTTCCGCGCACTGCGCCAGCAACGCGCCAAGCACTCCCCCCAGGACATCTCCGCTTCCCGCGGTCGCCATCCACGCGGTGCCCTCGGATTGGCTGAAAACAACGCCCGACGGCGAGGCCACCAGTGTGGTGGCTCCCTTCAGGAGCACGGTGGCACCCGTTTGTTCGGCGGCCTGCCGTACGAAATGCAGCGGACGCGACTCCACGTCGTCGCGGGTCACGGCTACCTCGCCTGTGGAGGGAAGGGAGTCCAGCAGGGTAGCCAATTCTCCAGCGTGTGGTGTCAGTATCCAATGGGGCGGGCAGCGTTCCGGAAGCAGGCTCAGCGCACCCGCGTCCACCACCACCGGCAGATCGGCGGCCAGGGCAGCCGCAGCCGCATCCTTCGCGCGCGCCAACTGCTCTTTGCCATCAACGCCCGAGCCCAGCAACCATGCCTGGACGCGGCCGGGTTCATCGGGTTCCCAGAGTGCTTCCGGGGTTTGGGCGAGCACCAGCTGTCCCACCGTTTGAGGGCCGGCATACCGCACCATCCCCGCTCCGGCGAGCGCTGCGGCATGTACGCCCAGAACAGCAGCGCCGGCAAACCGCACCGAACCGGCCACAACGCCCAGAACACCCCGGGAGTATTTTTGTGCCCGGCGGCCAGGATGGGGCAGTACTGCTCCTACATCCCGGGAGGTTAGGCGGCGGAGCTCCGGTTGCTGGGACTCAAGCGATTCTTCGATGCCGATCTCCACCACGCACACCCGCCCGGCACAGCCTTCACCAGGATCGGTCATCAGCCCCGCTTTTACGGCGCCAAAGGTCACTGTGAGGTCTGCTTCCAGCACCGGCCAATGAACTTCACCGGTATTGGCGTCCAGGCCGCTGGGGAGATCGCAGGCCACTACCAACCGTGGGCGCAGTTCCTGGAGGGACGCAACCAATTCCGCTGAGGGACCACGCAGGCCCCCACGGGCTCCCGTGCCGAGCAGTGCATCGATGATTGCGTCGTCGCCGGCGCACAGGACTGCAAGTTCTTCAGCGTTCCCTGGTTCGAGGTACAAGGTCCTCCCGCCGGCTGCGGCAAAAGCAGCCAGAGCCTGCTGGTGGACTTCAGCCGCGGCGAGTACCGCCGTCGCGCGCATCCCCCGGCGGGCCAGCAGGGCTGCAGCGAAGAGACCGTCGCCGCCATTGTTGCCCTTGCCTGCCAGGACAGTCACACTGGCGCCGGCCAGCGTGCGCCGGGTTTTGACCTCGCGCGCCACGGCCTGGACCAGCCCGTAGGCTGCCCGTTGCATAAGAACAGCGCCCTCACCGGCGTCAAGGAGCGGTTGTTCCGCATCCCTGATCTGTTGTCCGGTGAAGGCGCTGATCATTGCTGTTGAGAGTCCGTCTAGCCCTCGGCGAGGACAGTCGCCGTAGCGATGCCGCCGTCGTGGCTCATGGACAGGTGCCAGCGCTTGACGCCCTTGGCCTCGGCCACTGCCAGCACGGTTCCCTTGACCTGGACTGTAGGACCGTTCTCATCGAGGCCGATCCAGCAGTCCTGCCAGTTCATTCCCGCGGGCGCACCCAAGACCTTGGCCACGGCTTCCTTGGCCGCAAAACGAGCAGCCAGGGAGCGGGTGTTGAGTTCCCGTTCGGCCGGAACGAACAGGCGGTCCCGGAGTCCGGGCGTCCGTTCCAGCTGCCGGCCGAACCGTTCGATGTCTACGACGTCTACGCCAATGCCAACGATCATGGCGTTATTCTACGGTCACGCTCTTGGCGAGGTTACGCGGCTGATCCACGTCATAGCCCTTGGCTCCGGCCAGTTCAGCAGCAAAGATCTGCAGCGGAACGGTGGTGAGCAGCGGCATCAGCAGTGTGGGCGTTTCCGGTACGTAGAACACGTGCTCTGCGTAGTCCTTGACCGATTCGTCGCCTTCTTCAGCGATCACCAGGGTACGGGCACCACGTGCGCGGACTTCCTGGATGTTGCTGACCACCTTGGAGTGCAGGGAGTCGCGTCCGCGCGGGGACGGAACCACAACGAAGACCGGCTGGCCGTCGTCGATCAGGGCGATCGGACCGTGCTTGAGCTCGCCGGCTGCGAAGCCTTCAGCGTGGATGTACGCGATTTCCTTGAGCTTCAAGGCACCCTCGAGGGCAACCGGATAGCCTACGTGGCGGCCCAGGAACAGCACGGATTTTTCGTCCTTCATGCTGCGGGCGAGCTCGCGCAGGGGTCCTGCGTTGTCCAGGATTTTCTGGATCTTGGCCGGGATCTTGTTGAGGTCCGCGAGGACGTCCTTGATCTGGCCGGAGAAGATGTTGCCGCGCAGCTGTGCCAAGTACAGGCCCAGCAGGTAGGCGGCAGTGATCTGCGCCAGGAATGCCTTGGTGGAGGCCACCGCGATTTCCGGGCCGGCGTGCGTGTAGAGCACGGCGTCGGATTCGCGCGGGATGGTGGAACCGTTGGTGTTGCAGATGGAGATCGTCTTGGCGCCCTGTTCACGGGCGTAGCGGACGGCCATCAGCGTGTCCATGGTCTCACCGGACTGGCTGATGGAAACCACCAGCGTGTTGGAGTCGACGATCGGATCGCGGTAGCGGAACTCGTGGGCGAGCTCAACTTCCGTGGGGATGCGGCACCAGTTCTCGATTGCGTACTTGGCAACCAGACCGGCGTAGGCCGCGGTACCGCAAGCGAGCACGATGATCTTGTCAACCTGCTTGAGGAGCTCCGGATCGATACGGACCTCGTCCAGGGTCAGCTTGCCATCGAGGTCCGAGCGGCCCAGGAGGGTCTGCGCAACGGCGTCGGGCTGGTCGTGGATTTCCTTCTCCATGAAGGAGTTGAAGCCACCCTTTTCGGCAGATGCCGGATCCCAGTCGACGTGGTATTCCTTGCCTTCGGCGGGAGCACCGAAGAAGTCGGTGATTTCCACGGAGTCCGCGGTGATGGTGACGATCTGGTCCTGGCCCAATTCCACGGCGCGACGGGTGTAGTCGATGAAGCCGGAAACATCGGAGCCGAGGAAGTTCTCGCCGTCGCCCAGGCCAACCACCAGCGGGGAGTTGCGGCGGGCAGCCACGACGACGTCGGGCTGGTCTGCGTGGACGGCAAGAAGGGTGAAAGCGCCTTCGAGTCGCTGGCAAGCCAGACGCATTGCTTCGGTGAGGTTTCCGCCGTCGCCATTGAGCTGGGTGCGGAAGATGTCGCCTACCAGTGCGGCGGCTACTTCGGTGTCGGTTTCGGACTCGAAGGTAACGCCCTTGGCCAGCAGTTCCTGCTTGAGCTCAGCGAAGTTCTCGATGATGCCGTTGTGAATCAGCGCAAGGCGGCCGCCATCAGAGAGATGCGGGTGCGCGTTGCGGTCGGTCGGTCCGCCGTGGGTGGCCCAACGGGTATGGCCGATGCCGGTCAGGGATTCAGGTACTGGATTTGCTTCCAGTTCACTGATCAGGTTGCTCAGTTTGCCGGACTTTTTACGGGACGAGATTGCCCCGTCAGCCACCACTGCGACGCCTGCAGAGTCATAGCCGCGGTACTCAAGACGACGCAGCCCTTCCACGACGACGTCAAGGGCGCTGTGACCAGCTGCCTTGCGAGACGAATTGCCAACATAGCCTACGATTCCACACATGGGTACAAGCCTAACGGCTAGCGCAAACAACTGACGTGGGACATCCCAGCTCCTCCCCTTGCCGCTATGATGTCCAGCCCCCACAATTCACCCTCCCGTCGTCGCGCATTTCCTGATCCGCCGCGCGGAGGGCAGAATCATGAGCGTGACTTTGCAACGCACCGAAGCTAATGGCGACGGCGCTTCCCCGTTTGTAGAGCTGGACCGTCAAACGTGGTCCAGGCTTGCAGCGCAGATGGAGCAGCCCCTCAACGAAGAGGACATCTTCCGTCTCCGCGGCCTAGGCGACCCCCTGGACATGAAGGAAGTCAGGGAGGTCTACCTCCCACTTTCACGGCTTCTGCACCTCTATGTAGAGGCTTCGCACCAGCTACATGCGGCAACAACCACGTTCCTGGGCGAACAAACCCAGCGCACTCCGTTCGTGATTGGCGTCGCCGGTTCGGTGGCAGTCGGCAAGTCCACCATCGCCCGCGTGCTCCGGGAAATGCTCCGGCGATGGCCCGGAACCCCCAACGTGGAACTCATCACCACCGATGGCTTCCTGTATCCCTTGGCCGAACTGAAGCGCCGGCACCTTCTTGAACGCAAGGGTTTTCCCGAGTCCTATGACCGACGGGGGCTCCTCCGCTTTGTGTCGGAAGTCAAAGGCGGCGCCGAAGAAGTCCGCGCACCGTGGTATTCCCACGTAACGTACGACATCGTGCCGGGCAAGGAAGTGGTGGTCCGGCGTCCCGACGTCCTGATCGTGGAAGGGCTCAACGTCCTGGCCCCCGCGCGGCCCCGTATGGACGGAAAGCAAGGACTGGCCGTCAGCGACTTCTTCGACTTCTCCATCTACGTGGACGCCAAAACCTCCTACATCGAGGAATGGTACGTGGACCGTTTCCGCAAACTGCGCACCACCGCCTTCGCCCAGCCGGAATCCTACTTCCACCGCTACGCCACACTGTCCGATGATGACGCCGAATCCACTGCACGCGGCATTTGGAAGCGCATCAACGAACCCAACCTTGAAGAAAACGTGCTGCCCACCCGTGGACGCGCCCAGCTGGTCCTCACCAAGGACGCCGACCACTCCATCCGCCGCATGTTGCTGAGGAAGGTCTAGCGTGGCCGATCCCCAACCGCTGCCCAGCCGGCGCGTTTTTGCCGGCCTGATTGCTGCTGGTGCCGGAATGGCAGCCTTGTCTGCGTGCACACCGGAGACCGCCGTTCCCTCCCCTGCCGCCGCCAACGCCGCGAGTGGTGCTGCTACGCCTTCCGCGGCCCCTTCCGGCGCCCCCACCACGGATCCGGCAACGGTTGCGCCTGGGACTGCTGCGCCGTCGCCCAGCGCGACGCCTTCCAGTGCCGCACCCTCCAGTGCGGTTGCATCGCAGCATTCGCTGACGGACCCCGCCAGCCCCTGGGTGATCGTCAACAAGCACCGCCCCCTCAGCCCCCAGGACTTCGTCCCGGCCGACTTGGTTCAGCCGAACATCCGCCTCGCCGTCAGCGGCGAAGCTTCCCTGCTGAACAGCACGACGGCAGCTGCCGCAGCAAAGATGTTCGGCGCGGCTGCAACGGAGGGCATCATTATGGCGTTGGCTTCGGGCTACCGCTCCTACTCAACCCAGGTAGCCACATACGGCGGCTACGTCGCCAGCACGGGCCAGGCTGCGGCGGACCGGGCTTCGGCACGGCCGGGACACTCCGAACACCAGACAGGTTGGTCCTTCGACATTGCCGACGGCGGTGGGGCCTGCAGCTTCCAGCCGTGTTTTGCTGAACAACCGGCAGCAGTGTGGGCGAAGGCCAACGCCCACAAGTTCGGTTTCGTTGTCCGCTATCCATGGATGTTCCATGACATCACCGGGTACTTCTACGAGTCATGGCACCTGCGTTACATCGGTGTGGAGGCAGCATCTGACATGGTTGCACGCGGCATCGTGACCCTCGAAGAATATTTCGGCCTCGAAGCGGCCCCGGATTACCTCTAGCCCTTAAATGACTTCGGCCCGCTCCCCTGCCAAGCAGAGGTGCGGGCCGAAGCTCGTTCTGGCGTCTTAGACAGCCATTTCGCTGGAAGCGCCCAGACGTTCCTTAACTACTGCGGCAAGGCTGTTGCAGATGCGCTCAGCCGTTTCCATGTCAGCGGCTTCCACCATGACACGGACCAGAGCTTCAGTACCCGACGGGCGGAGCAGCACGCGTCCGGTTTCGCCCAGTTCGAGTTCGGCAGCAGCAACAGCAGCCGCCACGCCTTCGTCGGTACCGGCGCGGGCCTTGTCCACACCCTTGACGTTGATCATCAGCTGCGGGAGCTTGGTCATCGCGGTGGAGAGTTCCTTGAGGCTGCGGCCTGTCAGTGCAACCTGCGCTGCGAGCTGCAGGCCGGTCAGGACACCGTCACCTGTGGTGGCGTAATCGGAGAAGATCACGTGACCGGACTGTTCGCCGCCCAGGTTGTAGCCGCCGTTGCGCATTTCCTCGAGGACGTAGCGGTCGCCGACTCCGGTTTCGCGGATGGTGATACCGGCATTTTTGAGGGCGATCTTGAGGCCGAGGTTGCTCATGACGGTGGCCACAAGGATGCTGTCCTTGAGCTTTCCGGCCTCGTTGAGTGCCAGTGCAAGGATGGCCATGATCTGGTCGCCATCCACTTCGTTGCCCTCGTGGTCCACGGCGAGGCAACGGTCGGCGTCGCCGTCGTGGGCCACGCCAAGGTCGGCGCCATGCTGGAGAACTGCTTCCTTCAACGGGCCCAAGTGGGTGGAGCCTACGCCCTCGTTGATGTTCAGCCCGTCCGGCTCAGCGCCGATCACTACGACGTCCGCGCCGGCATCCTTGAACACCTGGGGTGAACAACCGCTCGCTGCACCGTGGGCGCAGTCCAGGACTACCTTCAGGCCGTCAAGGCGCTTGGGAAGCGTGCCCAGCAGGTGCACGATGTAACGGTCCTCAGCATCGGAGAAGCGCTGAATGCGTCCGACGTCGGCTCCCACCGGGCGCTGCGGCTCTTTGCCGAGCTGCGCCTCGATGGCGTCTTCGACGTGGTCCGGGAGCTTCTGGCCGCCGCGGGCAAAGAACTTGATGCCGTTGTCCGGCGCGGGGTTGTGGGAGGCCGACAGCATGACGCCGAAATCGGCGTCGAGATCGGCCACCAGGTAAGCGGCGGCAGGGGTGGGAAGGACACCGGCGTCATAGACGTCGATTCCGGAGCTGGAAAGCCCGGCTTCCACGGCGGCGGCGAGGAACTCGCCACTCGCTCTGGGATCCCTGGCGACGACGGCGCGTGGCCGCTTGCCGTTGGTTGTGCGGTCATGGCCGAGTACGACGGCGGCGGCCTGGGCGAGCTGCATAGCCAGCTCGGCGGTGAGCAATCCGTTCGCGAGACCGCGCACGCCATCTGTTCCAAATAATCTAGACATCGGCTCAAGTTTAGACGACGCCGGGACACCATCAGTTCAGGAGCGTGTCGGAGCGTCACATGCGGGCCGTGCCACGCCCGTCTTTAACGGCGAAAGCCCGCCCCGCCGAAGTGGCGGAACGGGCTTTCGATACCCCAACGAAGGGGCGAAGCGAATTAACGCTTGGAGTACTGCTGAGCCTTGCGTGCCTTCTTGAGACCAGCCTTCTTACGCTCGATGACGCGGGCGTCACGGCGCAGGTAACCGGCCTTCTTGAGGGTGGCGCGGTTGTTGTCGACGTCGATCTCGTTCAGCGAGCGGGCAACACCGAGACGCAGTGCACCAGCCTGGCCGGAGATGCCACCGCCGTGGATACGGGCGATGACGTCGTAAGCGCCTTCGAGATCAAGGATCTTGAAGGGCTCGTTGACATCCTGCTGGTGCAGCTTGTTCGGGAAGTAGTTGTCCAGCGTGCGGCCATTGATGGTCCACTTGCCGGAACCCGGTACAACGCGAACGCGTGCAACGGCTTCCTTGCGACGGCCAACAGCTGCGCCGGCAACGGTCAGTGCCGGGCGCTCCTTCTTGGGCGCATCTTCACCAGATGTGCTTTCAGAGGTGTAGCTGGTGAGGGTTTCCTCAGCCTCGACGGCTTCGGCGGTCAGTTCTTCGTTCTGAGCCACGGTTCTCCTTGTAATAAAAAGTTTAGTTGGTGGCCAGGACTACTGGGCGACCTGGGTGATTTCGAAAGTCTTCGGCTGCTGAGCTGCGTGGGGGTGCTCGGGGCCTGCGTAGACCTTGAGCTTGCCCAGCTGCTGAGCGGCGAGGGAGTTCTTGGGGAGCATGCCCTTGATGGCCTTCTCAACAGCGCGAACCGGGTTGGATTCCAACAGCTCGGCGTAGTTGACGGAGGTCAGGCCGCCCGGGTAACCGGAGTGGCGGTATGCGCGCTTCTGCTCCAGCTTGGCGCCGGTGAGGGCAACCTTTTCAGCGTTGATGATGATGACGAAGTCGCCCATGTCCATGTGGGACGCAAAGGTCGGCTTGTGCTTTCCGCGCAGCAGTGTTGCGGTCTGGCTGGCAAGACGACCAAGGACAACGTCGGTGGCGTCAATGACGTGCCACTGGCGGTTGATATCGCCGGGCTTCGGGGTGTACGTACGCACGGTTTTGCCTCGTTCTTGTTCTGGCGTTCATGTTTTAGGCCACACGCAATAAGGCGTGTACCTACTATGTATGCGCTACCGGAGCAGAGGTGAGGGCTCTATGTACCAGTCATCCCAGAATCTCGAAATGCCTCAGGAGTTAGCGATCCTGCAACTGGATCCCCCGTAAGGCATGTGTCATCGAGATAGGACACGCACAACGACTCTAAACAATACCTTCAACGGGGCGCCCGGGTCAAAATGGGGTAATCGCCCCTGGGGGTTGCGCACTGATTGAGGGAGAGCACATGACCGACGGGCCCGCCTTTCCACTCATTATCGCCCTCGCAGGCCTCCTCCTAAGCCCGGCCGCCGAGTGGCTCATCTCACTAAGGCTGCCACGGTTCGGCGGACCCCCTCCCCTGAGGGTCCGGATCACGACGGCGGCTGTCACCTCGCTGCTCTTTGGCTTGCTCGCGTGGCGGTTTGACGCTTCATGGGAATTGCCGGCATTTCTTTTCCTGGCATTACTTGGAGTGCAACTGTCACGCATCGACTTTGCCCTCCATTTGCTGCCCAACGTCCTCGTCGTGCTCCTCCTCGGAGGTGGGTTGCTGCTCCTGACGGCATCCGCAGCCCTTGCCCCGGGATGGCCGGAGCTGTTCCGGGCCCTCGCCGGCGCGGCCATTCTGTTCGGTGGCTACTTAATTCTTGGACTTCTTTCGCCGGGAAGCATCGGAATGGGCGATGTGAAGCTCGCAGCACCCCTGGGGCTGTACTTGGGGTACTTGGGTTGGCAGCAAGTACTCTTCGGGGGACTACTGGGATTCGTGGTGGGCGGGGTGCTCACGGTACTGGTGTTGCGCCTGCGACGCGCGGAAAAACCCACAGAATCAGCCCACGGCCCGGCAATGGTCATCGCCGCCCTTGGCGTTGCCCTGGTCATGAACTGAAGCGGCTTAGTACGCACTTACCTCCCCCTTCACAGAAGCCCAAATTGATAAGGCAGCTTTCGAAACCAAGTAGTTTCGATGCCTTTTCCTTCCAAAACTGAGTACAACGGGCCATCGGGGCACGAGGGCGAGTAGAGCGCTCCTGACTAAGACGAGTACGGCTACGCATTGTCGCGACTGCTCCCCAGGGTGAATTCTTATCTCATCGAATTCCGAACCGCTAAAGGATACATGGGGGTAGTTCGGGAGTCGAAGCAAATTCCGATAATTTGCTGGACCTATAACCCATTCGCAAATATTTTTTCTGGGAAGGATTTTCCAATGTCTACTTTTATGTTCACCATTACCTCGTACATTGCCGGCGTCAAGGACCGTTTCACCAAGGACGAGAAGGGAGCGACGATGGTTGAATACGGCATCATGGTCGCCGGCATCGCCGTCTTGGTCATCGCCGCAGTCTTCGCTCTTGGTGGCGAAATCCTCGGCCTGTTCAACAACGTCGCCGCACAGATTCCGTAGCGAAAAGTTCTTTGGTTGGTCGTGGCGACTCATGAGTCCTTCACGACCAACCAAAGTGCTTTAACCCAATACTTTTTGATCTGGGATGGGGAGAAGGCCTTGAAATCAAGGATAAAAGAGCGAGGCGCCGTTGCCGTTGAGATGGCAATCCTGCTTCCGCTCTTGCTGCTAATTCTAATAGGAATCATGGAGTTCGGCCGAGCCTACAACGTGCAGGTATCCCTCACGCAGGCTGCTAGAGAAGGAGCCCGCTATGCGGCGGTCCACTACCAGGACGGAGGTCTGGACGTGGCCGGCACAGCACTGTCCGCAGCTCCTGCCCTTGACGGACTGGGAGTCAACGTGAGTGACAACGCCTCCAGTTGCGCACCAGGTTCCAACGTCGAGGTAACCACCAGCGTTTCGCTTACCTCCATGTCCGGATTCCTTGATGCCGGCTTCTTCGGAAATCCTGGGATCTTCCCGCTCAATATGTCAGGAGTCGGGGTGATGAGATGCGGAGGTTAGCCAGCGTCCGACAATGGGCACGGACCACCTCGGACGTTGACAATTCCGAGCGGGGTGCCGCAACAATCGTCGTTGCAGGATTGATGGTGGTTTTGCTGGGCTTCGCAGCACTCGCTGTGGACGTCGGCGCACTGTATGCGGAGAAGGCTCAGCTCCAAAACGGAGCAGATGCTGCGGCCCTCGCCGTCGCAACCGACTGCGCCAGCGGCAGTTGCGGTAGCAGCACGTCGACTGCCAATAATTTCGCCAACGCCAACGCCAATGATGCATCCAGCGGCGCGACGGTTACCTTTCCTGCCGCGACAACCGTTCGGGTTGTGACCAACGCCCGGGACACAAATGGTCAGAACAGCTTCTCCCTCTTCTTCGCTCAAGTATTGGGAGTCGAAACGGCGCAGGTCGGTGCTGCGGCCGAAGCTTCCTGGGGTGCACCGTCGAGTGCCACGACGCTTCCTTGGACCGTTAGCGAATGCGTTTTCAAGAAATATCTCTCTCCAGCGCAACTGGCATCGCTGAACTCAACCGGCAATTTCACGGGCGACCCAACACCAACGCATCTTCTTCTTCGCTACGACGAGAACGCGCCGACGGTCCCGGGGTGTGCCGCACAGAACGGCTACCAACCTGGCGGCTTTGGTTGGCTGGTGACAGATACAGGATGTTCCACGGATATCGATCTCGACATGACGGTTGATGGTCAGACCGGCAACCACTTCCCGAATGCAGCTGGATGCAATGCAGCTTTGGCCACCATCATGGACGAGCCGGCGCTCATTCCGCTTTTTAGCGCTGCGACGGGGAACGGTTCAAACGCCGAATACACATTGATTGGTTTCGCAGCATTTCAGGTCACCGGTTATAAATTCAGCGGCTCTGGGGCCGTTGTCGATCCCCTCGCTCCGAGCTGCAATGGCAACTGCCGCGGACTCCAGGGGTACTTCTCCCGCTTCGTTTCACTCGAAGAGGGCATGCAGGCAACAGAAGGCACTCCAAATTATGGGGCATCCGTTGTCACGCTCACTGAGTAGCGGGCTGATACGGCCCCTGTTCTGGAATCCGAAAGAATCAAAGGAGTAGAAAGTGAAAACACGCCTACTGGGAGGCATTGCTGCACTGCTTTTGGCAGTCATTGGCACGGTTTTGTTGGTCACCTATGTTCAAGGAGCCGACAAGCGGGCGCAGCAAGGGCTAGATCCCGTCACCGTTCTTGTCGTCAAGGAACGTATTCCGGCCGGCACCAAGGCTGAAGATCTGCAGGCCAAAGTTAAGACCGAAACCCTGCCGCAATCCGCCGTCGCACCGGGGACTATCAGCGCCCTCGCTGATCAAAAGGGCAAGGTCACATCAGCTGACCTCCAGCCCGGTGAACAGTTGCTGGGTGTGAAACTGGTCAGCCCCAAAGAACTGGTCCCGGGAACTGTTCCTGTCCCCGACGGCTTGCAGGAAGCCACGTTTGTCCTGGCTCCTGAGCGTATGTTGGGAGGGCGAGTGGAGGCTGGCGATACGGTCACCGTCTTTGCATCCTTCAAACTCGATGAGGCTGTGCCCGCTGGAGCCAATCTGCCGGCAGGATTGACAGGGTGGAAGGACTTTACTGAGCTCCTCTATCACGATGTTCTGGTCACTGCTGTTCAGCAAGCGGCCCCAGACGCGGAAAAATCCGCCGGAACGGAAAAGGCCGTCGCACTCCCCAATGGCTCGGCATATGTCACCGTTGCCCTCAGTGACGTCAGCGCAGCCAAGATGGTCTTCGGTGCCGAGTTCGGCACACTCTGGCTCTCCAAGCAGACCGACAAGACGGTCAAGAGCGACCCGCCAACGACCACGTTTGGAGGGCTGGTCCAATGAGCCGCTTCGTAGCCATCACTGCGGTCCGGGATTTTGAAGCCCGCGTGCGGCAAGCCATCACCGGAGCACTGCATGGTGATCTGCAGACCCTATCGCCGGCAGTCCTCCAAGCGGGTACCGACGAAATCTTCAAGCAGCTGACAGGAGCTCCGCCAGAGGTAATGGTCCTGGGCCCTGGAGTTAACCCCGACGATGCCTTCAAGCTGGCCACCGTGATTGATCTCCAATACCCGGAGATCAGCCTCCTCATGGTCGCCGAGCCCACGGCAGACATCGTCTTGAAGGCTATGCACGCCGGTGTGAGGGATGTGGTTGCCCCCGAAGCGGACGTCAATGAACTCCGGGTCCTCCTGGAACGTGCATGCTTGGCAGCCGCGAGCCGGCGACGCGGGATGCAACCTGCTGCCGAAGCCGGACAGGAGCGGGGACGGGTCATTGCCGTCATGTCACCCAAAGGTGGCGTGGGCAAAACAACCGTTGCCACCAATCTGGCTATCGGGCTGGGCGCACTCGCACCCATGAGCGTGGTCATAGTGGACTTGGACCTGCAGTTCGGCGATGTCGCCTCGGGCCTGTTGCTCGAACCGGAGCACTCCATCACTGAGGCGGTCCACGGAGCTGCTGCCCAGGACTCCATGGTCCTCAAGGCGTTTCTGACCGTCCACCCGGCGGGAATCTACGCACTCTGCGCGCCACAGAAGCCCTCCGACTCGGACTACATCACTGCCGATCATGTGACCCGACTCCTCAACCAGCTGGCGACGGAGTTCAAGTATGTCGTAGTGGACACTGCACCAGGTCTTGGCGAACACTGCCTGGCGACGTTGGAGTTGGCTACCGACGGGGTATGGGTCTGCGGGATGGATGTGCCCAGTATCAGAGGCCTTCGAAAGTGCTTCAGCGTGCTGAAGGAACTGCAGCTATTACCACAAGGACGTCACACCGTCTTGAACTTTGCGGACAGGAAAAGCGGCCTCTCCGTCCAAGACGTCGAAGCCACGATCGGGGTTCCCATTGACACAGTGATACCTCGCTCCAAGACGCTTCCCTATTCCACAAACCGCGGAATTCCTGTACTTCAAGGGACTGCCAGGGACGCGGCGATCAAGGGACTAAGGAAGCTGATTCAGCGTTTTGACCCGCGACTGGAAACGACGCCTCAGAACAAGCTCCACCGGAGGGTGGTGGTGTCATGAAGCTCTCAGAAAGGCTTTCGAAAAACAACCCGCCTGCCGTCCCAGCCCCAGGTGATTTTCAAACTTCGGACGCGGCTTCTGGAGGCGACCGGATCTCAACGCCTTCGGTGTCCAACCCGATATTGGGCGGGGCACCAACCACTCCGGCGGTGGATGCGCTCGCTGGTCTCAAGCAACGAGCTGCTTCAGCTCTGTTTGAGCGCATTGGGAACCGCATCGGGGATACTTCGTCTTCTGAAGAGGACCTGCGGTCTTTCGCCGTCGATGAGCTCTCAGCGGTCATCGACGATGAACAGGTGCCCCTGTCTCCTGAGGAGCGACGTCGACTCATCCGCGAGATTTCCGACGAAGTGATGGGCTATGGCCCCTTGCAGCGCCTACTGGAAGACCCCTCCGTCACGGAGGTCATGGTGAACCGCTTTGATCAGATCTACGTGGAGCGTCATGGTCATCTCGCCTTAACGGACCTTCAGTTCAGCTCGGACAATCATCTGAGGAAAGTCATTGAACGGATCGTTTCCAAGGTGGGCCGCCGCATCGACGAATCTTCGCCGCTGGTCGACGCACGTTTGGAGGACGGCTCCCGCGTCAACGCCATCATTCCTCCACTGGCGGTCAACGGCCCGTCACTCACCATCAGGAAGTTCAGCCACGTTCCACTCACGGTCCGCAACCTCATCGAATGGGGATCCATGAGTCAGGAAATGGCCGAACTGCTGAGTGCGTGTGTCCGCGCCCGTCTCAACGTCATTGTCTCCGGAGGCACTGGCACAGGCAAAACGACGCTGCTGAACGTTCTGTCATCCTTCATTCCGGAATCCGACCGCATCGTCACCATTGAAGACGCGGTGGAACTGCAGCTGCAACAACGCCATGTGGTCAGGTTGGAGAGCCGCCCACCCAACATCGAGGGAAAGGGCGCCATCACCATCCGCGACCTCGTTCGAAACTCTCTCCGTATGCGGCCCGATCGGATCATCGTCGGTGAGGTACGTGGCGGTGAATCCCTGGACATGCTGCAGGCCATGAACACCGGCCATGACGGGTCACTTTCCACAGTGCATGCCAATTCTCCCCGAGATGCCGTCGCTCGTCTGGAGACCCTGGTGCTTATGGCTGGTATGGACCTACCTCTCAGGGCCATTCGTGAACAGGTATCCTCCGCCGTTGATCTGATCGTCCAGGTCACTCGGCTCCGCGACGGTAGCCGGCGGGTAACCCATGTCACGGAGGTGCAAGGAATGGAAGGGGATGTTGTTACACTGCAGGACGCTTTTCTGTTTGACTACTCGGCCGGGTTGGACGCCCAAGGACGCTTCTTGGGCAAAGCTATCCCAACAGGCATTCGGCCCCGTTTCCTCGATCGGTTTACGGAGCTCGGCATACAAGTATCCCCGGCGACTTTTGGTGTCGTGCCAGTAGCGGTGGGGAGGCGGTAGTGATGGAGTCCCCAGCATTTTTCGTCCTCGCGATCGCACTCTGCGTGGCGGCCCTCGTCGTCCTGATAGCAGTGGTCTTGAAGCCCAGAAACGGCCCTATACCAGTCGAGCGGCGTCGGGTCGACCTGCCGCAGGATAGTTCAGCAGTGGGGCGTGTCTCTGAGTCTGCGGTCCGCTTCGTTGATACGGCCATTGGTAAGTCAGGCGGCCCCTTCAACCGCGAAGTTCTCTACAACGCGGGCGTCAAACAGGCTCCTGCAGACGTGACCGTCGTGGTAGTCATCGCGACCCTGCTACTAGGGGCCTTTGGCTGGCTTCTGATTAATCCCTTCATAGGCATTCTGCTGGCCGTTGCCGGACCGTTCGGGGCAAAACTGATCCTCGTGGTGAAGACGGAGAAGCGTCGCGGCAAGTTTGAGATGCAGCTTACGGACACCATTCAGATGTTGATCGGCGGCCTTCGCGTAGGACACAGCATCATGCGTTCGCTCGAGGCCGCCGCTCAGGAATCGCAAGCGCCGACATCGGAAGAATTGGCCCGCATTGTCAATGAGGTCAGAATCGGCAAGGATCCACGGCATGCGCTGGAAGACTGCGCCGCCCGCATGGATAGTGAGGACTTCCGGTGGATAGGGCAGGCTATTCAGATCAACCGGGAAGTAGGCGGAGACCTCGCCGAGGTCTTGGAACAGGTGGCCGGAACAATCCGGGAACGCAGCGAGATCAAAGGCCACGTTCGCTCCCTGAGCGCCGAAGGGAAGATGTCTGCCGGAATTCTGATGGCGCTGCCAGTCGTCGTGGCCTTGGCGATTGCAGTCATCAACCCGGGCTATGTGCGTCTGTTCGTTGAACATCCGCTCGGCATCGCCATGATGGTGCTCAGTTTTCTCATGTTTGTGGTCGGCGGCTTCTGGATGAGCCGCACCGTGAAGATCAAGTTCTAGGAGGCTGCCATGACTCCCGTAGCGTGGCTCATCATCGCCATCATCGTGCTACCGCTCGCGTACTTTGCCTGGTCTTTGGCTACTGTAGATCGGAAGGGCCTCTTCGCCATCCAGACCAATCTCGGCTCCGGTTTTGCACAGGGAGTTGGTGTCAGCGTCCAACGCCCACCACTTCTGTTGGGCGTTGCCCGGAAGCTCACACCCGGCAGCTACGAAGCCAAGCTCGACCATTGGCTCGCCGTCGCAGGACGGCCAAAGTCCATGCCGTTGACCAAGCTCATTGCCCTAAAACCGGTTCTCGCTTTGGCAGGCGCCCTTGCTGGAATCCTGCTGTTTTTCGTCAGCCCGGTCCCTGGGGTAGTGGCACTCGGGCTGTTCCTGACCTTGTTCCTGTATTTCATTCCCGATCTTCTGATCTACAACACAGGGATCAAACGACAGGATGCCATCAAACTCGAGTTTCCGAACACGCTGGATCAGATGTTGATATCCGTTGAGGCGGGGCTTGGGTTCGAATCCGCCATGGAGAGAGCGTCCTCACAAGGCACCGGCCCCTTGGCTCACGAGCTCATGCGGACCCTTCAAGATATCCAAGTCGGACGTCCCCGTCAGGAGTCATATGAAGCCCTGGCAGAGCGGTGCACGGTACATGACATTCGGAGCTTCGTGCTGGCCGTTATCCAGGCCGACAAGTACGGTATCGGGATCGCCAACGTACTGCGGGCCCAAGCCAAGCAGGCTCGCGTCAAGCGTCGCCAGAACGCTGAGGAAAAGGCTCAGAAACTGCCTGTGAAGGTTCTCTTTCCACTGCTGTTCTGCATCTTTCCCGTGCTTTTCATAGTCCTTCTGGGTCCCGCGGTCATCAGGATCATCCAGGCCTTCTCCTGATCTTGAACCCTCGGGAAATAGACCGGCACTTCGCGGATCCCAGACCGCGGAGTGCCACAACGGCCCCCTTCCGGTACCCAGAGCCGGGAGGGGGTCCTCCAACGTTCCGGGAAAGCGCCAAAACAAGAAGACGCTAAGCCCGCCGCGCCCGCGTCAGCTCAGCCCGGGCCAGCATCTCGGCGTCAGACGGATAAGCAACTTCCTCCAGCACCAAGGGATGCGGTGCAGCGAGCACGGATTTGGCATCGCGCTTTCGTTCCAGGAGCCGCAAGTGCAGCCAGCCCGGAGACTCTAGCTCCTCCCCCACCCGCAGGGCAGACCCCACCAAAGAGCGCACCATGTTGTGGCAGAAAGCATCAGCCTGAACGGTGGCAACAATGACCCCGTCGCTGCCGCGTTCAAAGGAGAACTTCTGCAGCTCACGAATGGTGGTGGCACCTTCCCGCGGCTTGCAGTAAGAACGGAAATCCTGGAGCCCCAGCAGCGCCGCGGCCCCGGAGTTCATGAGCGAAACATCCAACGGCGCTTTGTGCCACAGTGTGATGCCCCGCAGGAGGGGATCCCACCGTTCGGGACCGTCGGCAATCCGGTAACTGTACCTTCGCCACAACGCTGAAAAGCGGGCATCGAATCCTTCCGGCGCCAGACCGGCGTCGTGCACTTCCACGGCTCCCGTGAGGTCGCCGAGTATCCGGCTCAACGCGCCGCGGAGACGTCTCAACAGCGCGACGGCGGGATCGAGTTCATGCCCACGCGGCAGTGACAGCCACTCGGCTTCGGTCAGGTCCAGATGGACCACCTGGCCGCGGGCGTGGACTCCTGCGTCAGTCCTGCCAGCCACCGTCACACGGATTGGCCGTTGGAGCAGCAGTGCCAGCGCTTCCTCCAGGGAGCCCTGAACAGTCCGAAGCCCGGGCTGCAGGGCCCATCCATTGAAGGGTCCGCCGTCATAGGAGAGATCAAGCCGTACACGCAAAAACCCGCCGCCCCCCAAAACGGGGGCAGCGGGTTTTCGTTCGTTCATAGACTTAATTCTACTGCGAAGAATTCAGTGAATTACTTCTTGTCCTCAGCGGCCGGAGCCTCTTCGGTTTCAGCAGCTTCAGCTTCAGCAGCGTCGGCTTCAGCGGCCGGAGCCTCTTCCGTCTCAGCAGCTTCTGCTTCTACGGCTTCGGTCTCAACGACCTCTTCCTCGGCAGCCGGAGCAGCCTTGGCAGCGGCAGCGGTTGCTTCAGCAACAACGGCCTGCTTCGGGGAAACCGGCTCAAGAACGAGCTCGATGACAGCCATGGGAGCGTTGTCGCCCTTGCGGTTGCCGATCTTGGTGATGCGGGTGTAGCCACCATCGCGGTTGGCAACGGCGCCGGCGATGTCGGTGAACAGCTCGTGGACAACGCCCTTGTCGCTGATCAGGCCGAGAACGCGGCGGCGGGAAGCGAGGTCGCCACGCTTGGCGAAGGTGACCAGACGCTCTGCGTACGGCTTAAGGCGCTTGGCCTTGGTGACCGTGGTGGTGATGCGCTTGTGCTCAAACAGAGCAGCTGCCAGGTTCGCGAGCATCAGGCGCTCGTGAGCCGGGCCGCCTCCGAGGCGCGGACCCTTAGTGGGGGTAGGCATAGTTATTTCTCCTGTTATGTAAGCCGTTCAGGTCCATTGCTGGACCCGGCGGCCAAGATCTGCTGTTTAGAGCTCGTCGTCGCTGAACGCGGCGTCGTCCTCTTCGATGGCTGCGGCGCGGGCTGCGAGATCGAAACCGGGAGGGGAGTCCTTGAGGGACAGACCCAGTTCGACGAGCTTTGCCTTGACCTCGTCAATGGACTTCGCACCGAAGTTACGAATATCCATCAGGTCAGCCTCGGAGCGGGCAACGAGTTCACCCACGGTGTGGATGCCCTCACGCTTGAGGCAGTTGTAGGAACGGACGGTGAGGTCCAGATCCTCGATCGGCAGAGCCATGTCAGCTGCCAGGGCAGCGTCCGTCGGCGACGGGCCAATCTCGATACCTTCAGCTGCGGTGTTCAGCTCACGAGCCAGACCGAACAGTTCCACCAAGGTGGTGCCTGCGGAAGCAACAGCATCGCGCGGAGCGATGGCCTGCTTGGTCTCGACGTCGACAATGAGCTTGTCGAAGTCGGTGCGCTGCTCAACACGGGTAGCTTCCACGCGGAAAGTTACCTTCATGACCGGCGAGTAGATCGAGTCAACCGGAATACGGCCAATCTCGGAGTCGCCGGACTTGTTCTGAGCTGCCGAAACGTAGCCACGGCCGCGCTCGATGGTCAGTTCGAGTTCGAACTTGCCCTTCGAGTTCAGTGTGGCAATGTGCAGATCCGGGTTGTGGAATTCGACGCCGGCCGGCGGAGCGATGTCCGCGGCGGTGACGACTCCGGGGCCCTGCTTGCGCAGGTAAGCAACAACCGGCTCATCGTGCTCGGAGGAAACCGAAAGGTTCTTGATGTTCAGGATGATCTCGGTGACATCTTCCTTGACACCCGGAACCGTGGTGAACTCGTGCAGCACGCCATCGATCCGGATGCTGGTTACAGCGGCACCGGGGATGGAGGAGAGCAGGGTACGGCGGAGGGAGTTTCCGAGGGTGTAGCCGAAGCCCGGCTCCAGCGGTTCAATGATGAAACGGGAGCGGTTCTCGGATACAACTTCTTCAGACAGGGTGGGGCGCTGTGCAATGAGCACTTAGGTTTCCTTTCGGCGAGCATCCGCTATATGACGCAACACAGGTGGTGGAAATCGGCTTCGGTTTCCAGCCTGACCAGCCGGGCCATGCTTATGGAGGGTCGAAACTCTCCACAGCAGGCCCGGCCAGTCAGGCAGGGAAGACCTAATTAGACGCGGCGGCGCTTCGGCGGGCGGCAACCGTTGTGGGCGCTGGGGGTGACGTCCTGGATGGAGCCAACCTCGAGGCCAGCGGCCTGAAGCGAACGGATTGCGGTTTCGCGTCCGGATCCCGGGCCCTTGACGAATACGTCAACCTTGCGCAGACCGTGCTCCTGAGCGCGCTTTGCAGCGGCTTCAGCAGCCATCTGGGCGGCGAAGGGAGTGGACTTACGGGAGCCCTTGAAGCCAACCTCACCGGCGGAAGCCCATGAGATGACAGCACCGTTCGGGTCCGTGATGGACACGATGGTGTTGTTAAAGGTGCTCTTGATGTGCGCCTGGCCAAGCGCAATATTCTTCTTATCCTTGCGACGCGGCTTACGAACCGCTCCACGAGTCTTCGGGGGCATTGTTTCTCCTACAGAAAGTTATCGGGGGAAAACCGGATCAATCCCGAGGGATTAACGTCCGGCCTTCTTCTTGCCGGCGACGGTGCGCTTCGGGCCCTTACGGGTACGAGCGTTGGTCTTCGTACGCTGTCCGCGTACGGGCAGGCCCTTGCGGTGGCGCAGGCCTTCGTAGCTGCCGATCTCTACCTTGCGGCGGATGTCAGCGGCTACCTCGCGGCGAAGGTCACCCTCAACCTTGTAGTTGCCTTCAATGTAGTCACGCAGCTGGACCAGCTCGGCGTCAGTCAGGTCCTTGACGCGAACGTCAGCGCTGATGCCAGTGGCAGCCAGGGTTTCGTGTGCACGGGTCTTGCCCACGCCGTAGATGTAAGTAAGCGCAATTTCCAACCGCTTTTCGCGGGGAATGTCTACGCCAGCGAGACGAGCCATAGTGGCGGTACTCCTTGAATAAACCGGAGGTCGTAGGCAGTACACCCACACGTTCCGTGTGGCCCCAGCCTCCGACCGGGGGTTCGCTGACCAGGCTCTGTAATGCAGTCCTGGCACAGCTTGTGCTGCCTTTATTTACTTGCGTGGGCTAGCAACCCAGGTTTGCCCTTGCGGGCGCTGATTCCCGGAAGGGGAATTAGCCCTGGCGCTGCTTGTGGCGCGGGTTCTCGCAGATCACCATGACCCGGCCGTTACGGCGGATCACTTTGCACTTGTCGCAGATCTGCTTGACGCTCGGCTTGACCTTCATGGCGTTCCTTTGCGTGTTTTGCAGTTGATCTGCTGGAGCGGCTTGGGCACTATTGCCTGGCCGCCCAGCAATTTACTTGTAGCGGTAGACGATACGACCACGTGTGAGGTCGTATGGGCTCAGCTCAACCACTACCCGGTCCTCGGGGAGGATTCGAATGTAGTGCTGTCGCATCTTCCCAGAGATGTGTGCGAGAACGACGTGCTTGTTGGTGAGCTCAACGCGAAACATCGCATTGGGCAGCGCCTCAGTCACAACGCCCTCGATCTCAATGACCCCGTCCTTCTTGGCCATATCCTCCGCTAACTGTTGTTTGCCGCCGTCCTTCAGTTAGGCACCGAAGATCCAGCGGACGTTTTTTGTTTGCTTGGCTCTCTTGAACCACGACACTAAAAAGGGCGTGGCTGCACAGACAACCAACAAATAACTCTACGCCAATCAGGCCGGAAAGTTAAATCCGTCCATGGTAGCGCAAGGGTCCGCCGCCGTCACTCCCCTGCGGGCCTGAACGCCGGGAATTCACCTGCCGCCGTCGAGACACTTTCCGCAGCCCGGACGCCGTCGAGTATCGCGAGCCGAACCGCTTCTGCCGCGGCACTTTGGAGCGTTATCAGCGACACCTGCCGCGCCTGTTCAGTACTGCGATCAAGCACGACGGCGCCAGTCGCCAAGGCGAACACGGTATCGCCGTCCGCCAAAGTATGGGACGGATCCAAAGCCCGCGCCAAGCCCGCATGCCCGGCACTGGCGGTCCGCTTACATTCGGCCACATCAAGGGCAGCATTCGTAGCGACCACCACCAGCGTCGTGTTGAGCCCCTGGAGCGGAACCCCCGAGCCTGCCGGGGATTGCGGCCCCGCCGCGCTGAACACCGGCGCACCAAGGGCATTTACTACGGCAATGGCCCCCACCGTCACCCCGCCGTCGAGAGTGATGGACGACGTCCCGATCCCGCCCTTGTACTGCCCCCGCGCAATGAGCGCACCGGTCCCTGCACCCACGTTTCCACGTTCGACGGCGGCATGGTCACCTGAGGCGAACGCTGCAGCGGCTGCCTGGTAGCCCATGCCGGCGTCGGGTCGCGCCTTCACGTCACCACCCCGACCGAGATCAAAGATGGCGGCCGCAGGCACAATCGGCACCACGGTCCCCGGGACAGCAAATCCCCTGCCCTGCTCCTCACACCACTGTTGGGCACCACCTGCCGAGGCCAACCCAAAGGCGCTGCCGCCGGTCAACACCACTGCATCCACAGTGGATACCAACGTGGTGGGATCCAGCGCGTCGGTCTCATGAGTCCCGGGACCCCCACCACGAACATCCACGGACCCCACAGTCCCCGCAGGAGGAAGCACCACAGTAACCCCGGACAACCACCCCTCCCCCACCCTCTGCACATGCCCAACCCGTATGCCGGCAACATCGGTGATCGAATTCATGGCTCCATTCTCCACCTTGGGACCCAAACAAATTGCGGTCGGGCTGGACCCCGGCAGCGCGCGTCAAAGGGAGGCACGACCGAGCGCGCAGAGGGGTTCAGCCCGACCGCAGGGCGGGGCGCAGGGCAAAGTGGGAGCCCGGCCTCGAATACGAACAAGCGAGTAACGCCGAGTAAACGGGTTGGGAAGTGTCAGACAACTATCGCTACGGACCGCGAATTCCGCCCATTCAGCCGCTGTGCATGTGGTGAGCTAGGCCTGTCTTCGCCGCCCCGTTCTGGAGCTGGCGCCCCCGGTTCGCCCGAAAACGTTAGTGACCCATGACTACCCGACAGATTCACAGCAGCACCGCGCCTGCCGGCAGGCCGGACTCCACGCCACCGGTTCCGCCGGTCGATGCCGCCCAGCACCCTCCGGTGGGAAGGCGCTGGTCTGGCCGCAGCCGTAAGGACTTCCTGGTTTTCCTTGCCATGGCTTTGCCGAACCTGGTGTTGATCGGCACGTTCACGTATTGGCCCCTGATCAACAACATCTATTACTCCACATTGGATTGGACGCTGGGTTCGGCGTCGGCCACGGTGGTGGGGCTGCAGAACTACGTCACCTTTTTCACCAGCGAGGATGCGTCCAAGGTCCTGGGGACCACGGCCGTCTTTACGTTGGTGACGGTGGGCGGCTCGATGGTTCTTGGGTTGCTGGTTGCCCTGGCCTTGAACTCGAAGGTCTTTGGAACCACCTTTGCGAGGTCCGCGGTGTTTGCCCCTTACGTCCTGTCCGGGGTGGGCGTTGGCCTGGTGTGGCTGTTCATCTTCGATCCCGGCTACGGCGTGCTGGCGTGGATTCTTCGGGGAATGGGGCAGCAGAGCCCGCAGTGGATCAATGATCCCCAGTTGTCGTTGGTGATGGTCATCATCGTCTACGTGTGGAAGAACCTTGGCTATTGCGCCGTGGTGTACCTCGCCGGATTGCAATCCCTTCCCCGCGACGTGATGGAAGCTGCCGCGCTTGATGGGGCCAACAGCATGCGGAGGTTCTTGAACATCTCCATGCCGCTTCTTTCTCCCACCACGTTCTTCCTGCTGATCACCACCATGCTCAGTTCCTTGCAGGCCTTCGACCTCATCCGCATCATGACTCCGCTGGGCAATGGCACCAGCACGTTGATCTATGAGGCGTATTTGCAGGCGTTCGGCGCCTACAACCGGGCCGGGTATTCCGCCGCGATCTCGGTGATCCTCTTCGCCATCCTGCTGATCATCACGGTCCTCCAACTCCGGTTCGTTGAGCGAAAGGTCCACTACTCATGAGCGCACCGCTACCAGTCGCCGTCGTACCTTCCCCGCCGAACGCACTGCAGGAGAACCGGCAGGGGCCGCAGCAACCCGCACGGCCGCGTCCCTTCTCCAGCGCCAACCTGCTTCAGACTGTGGCAACCGGGTACGTCCCGTTGATCATTGCCACGTTGGTGGTGTTCCTGCCCCTGCTGTGGATGCTGTTGAGCTCCTTTAAGCAGCCGGGCGAGATTGTCACCATGGATCTGAAGATCCTGCCGGAATCCCTGAACCTGGAGAATTACGCCACGGCGATGACCACCGTCCCGTTTGCGCAGTTCTTCGCCAACAGCCTGATCGTGACCGTGATCGGGTCATCCATCAAGGTCATCCTGGCCATCCTGACCGCCTACGCCTTGGTCTTCGTGCGGTTCCCGTTCAAGAACGTGATCTTCGTACTGATCCTGGTGGCACTCATGGTCCCGGCCCAAGTGTCCATCCTGCCCAACTACATCCTCATTGCGGGCATGGGCGGAAAGAACACGTTGTGGGGCATCATCCTCCCCGGCCTTGGCACGGCATTTGGCACGTTCCTGCTGCGCCAACACTTCCTGACGCTGCCGCCGTCCATCCTGGAGGCAGCGGAAATCGATGGTGCCGGCCATTGGCGGCGGCTCTGGCAGATCATTGTTCCGGTCTCGGTACCGTCGATCGCCACTGTGGCATTGGTGACCGTGGTCAGCGAATGGAACGACTACATCTGGCCGCTCATCATCACCGACCGCCCCGAAACCATGACGCTGCCCGTGGGCCTGACGTTGCTGCAGAACTCAGAAGGCAATGGGGCAGGCTGGGGAATCCTCATGGCCGGCGCCGTGCTGGTGATCGTCCCCATCCTGCTGGTGTTCGCAGCACTCCAGCGCTACATCGTGGCCGGCCTGACCCAAGGAAGCGTCACCGGCTGATTTTCTCCCTCCGCACCATTCGCATCGAAATACCCCTAGTGAAGTTATTGAGAGGAAGCACCATGCGTACCAACCTTGACCGCCGACATTTCCTGGGCCTGGCCGGACTTGGCGCCGGAGCAGCGGCACTGGCCGCCTGTGGCGGACCTTCGACGGCGGGCACGGCAGACGCCGTCGAGACCGCAGCCATCGATTTCAGCGGCGTGAAGCCGGCCGCCTCCATCGACTTTTGGACCAACCACCCGGGCAAGTCGCAGGACGTGGAGAAGGCGATCATTGAGAAGTTCCACGCCAAGTTCCCTGACATCAAAGTCAACCTCGTCACGGCCGGGGCCAACTATGAGGAGATCGCCCAGAAGTTCCAGACCTCGCAGGCCGCCAAGACGGGCCTCCCGGCGCTGGTTGTCCTCTCTGATGTGTGGTGGTTCCGCTACTTCTCCAATGGCAGCATCATCCCCATCGATGGGCTGGTGAAACAGCTGGATATCAAGATCGACGACTTCCAGAAGTCGCTGGTGGACGACTACAAGTACGACGACAAGCAATGGGCGCTCCCCTACGGCCGGTCCACGCCCCTGTTCTACTACAACAAGGACCATTTCAAGGCTGCGGGGCTCCCTGATCGAGCACCGGCCACGTGGCAGGAATTCGCGGAGTGGGCTCTGAAGCTCAAGGCCACGTCCGGCGCACAGTACGCCTACATTTACCCGGCCCTTGCCGGTTACGCGGGCTGGACCTTGCAAAACAACCTGTGGGGATGGGGCGGCAGCTGGTCAAAGGACTGGGACATTACGTGCGATTCCACCGAGTCAGTTGCTGCGTTGCAGTGGGCGCAGGATTCAATCTACAAGGACGGTTGGGCGGGCGTCTCGTCCAAGGAAGCCGCCGATGACTTCGCCGCCGGCATCACCTCGTCCACCATTTCCTCCACCGGTTCCTTGCTGGGCGTCCTGAAGGCAGCCAAGTTCAACGTCGGCGTCGGTTTCCTTCCCGGCGGTCCCGAAGTGCCCAGCGGAGTCTGCCCCACCGGCGGTGCGGGCCTCGGCATCCCGAGCGGTATCACCAAGGAGGAACAGCTTGCTGCGGCCACGTTCCTGAAGTTCATGACCGAACCGGAGAACACTGCCGCTTTCTCCGCTGCCACCGGCTACATGCCCACGCGTCTCTCGGCCGACATGTCCGCTGTTCTCGCCGCGACACCGCAGATCAAGACCGCCATGGACCAGCTTGCCGTGACCAAGGTCCAGGACAACGCGCGCGTGTTCCTGCCGGGCGCGGACCAGGAGATGGCCAAGGCCGCTGCAAAGATCCTCACGCAGCAGGGTGACGTCCAGGCAACCATGACCGAGCTCAAGAAGACGCTCGAGGGCATTTACACCAAGGATGTGAAGCCGAAGCTGAAGGCCTGACTTCTCCTTCAGGCATGACAAGAGCCGGGCTGCTTCAGCAGTCCGGCTCTTGTGCTTTGGGTTGTACGGCTCCAGGTTTACGGGAGCGGTACAGGTATTACGGCATAGGTACAGGCGTTACGGGATCGGTACAGGCACGACGCCGAGCGGCGCCAACTGCTCGGCGCCTCCATCCGGGGCGGACAGGACCCAGATGCCCTTTTCATGGACGGCTACAGAATGCTCCCACTGGCAGGAACGCTTACCGTCAGTGGTGACAACGGTCCAGTCGTCGTCGAGGGTGGCGGTTTCGATGCCACCACGGACCAGCATGGGTTCGATGGCCAGGCACAGGCCGGGGCGGATCTTTGGTCCGCGGTGCCCGGTCCGGTAGTTCAGCACATCCGGGGCCATATGCATTTCGGAACCAATGCCATGCCCTACGTAGTCCTCCAGGATGCCCAAGGGCTTGCCATGGACGGAAGACACGTAGTCATCGATCGCGTTGCCGATGTCTCCGACGAACTTTCCGTTGGCAAGGGCGGCGATGCCACGCCACATTGCAGCCTCAGTGACGTCGGAGAGCCGCTGGTCTTCGGGATCGGCGGCACCCACGATGACTGTCCGCGCAGAGTCTGAATGCCAGCCATCCACAATGCATCCGCCGTCGATGGAAATGATGTCACCATCGTTGAGGACCTTGGTTCCGGGGATGCCATGGACCACTTCTTCGTTGACGGAGGTGCAAATCGTGGCCGGGAAGCCGTGATAGCCCAGGAAGTTGGACTTGGCTCCTGCGTCGTTGAGGACTGCGGCAAAAACATCGTCCAGATCTTTGGTGGTGACGCCCGGCTTGGCCGCCGCAACTGCAGCGTCAAGTGCACGGCTCAGGACAAGCCCGGCCTCTTGCATCTTGCGCATCTGCTCGTTGGTCTTGTATTCAATGCGGGGCTGACCGAACGCCATGTTCTCCTCTGGAAGGTTTGCTGATGGAGCCGATCAGGCTCCGTGCTTGAACCATTTTCCCGCATCCGAGACTGTGGTCGAAATTGGCTCGATTCCCAGCTCGCGTCGGAGGCGTTCCAAGCAGTAGGTCCGCTCCCGCCCGAGTTGGCTGACCGCGTAGCGGGTGAGCCGTGGATTCCGGCCGCCCACCCGGGAAACCGCCTCCGAAATGCCCGCCAGAGCCATCGCCGCGGGCTCGGGAAGGTACCTGATGTCCACGCTGTGGAGTCCAGTGGCGTCAAGAACCTGGCGCAGCACTCCACCCAATTCAACAGGCTCCGCATCCCCTACGTTGACCGCGCCCCGGATTTCCGAGTGGCAGGAGGCCAGGACGGCTTGCGCCAGATTGTCCACGTGCGTCAATTGATGTCTCACCTGGGCATGTCCGACACTGAGCAAATGGCCGCGTCTGACGTTGCTGATCAGTCGTGGCAACAGGGTCCGGTCCCCCGGCCCGTAGACACCGTGCGGGCGCAGTGCCACCGCATTGCCATGGCGACGCGCTTCGACGTCGGCGAGCGCCTTGCTGTGTCCGTAGGCATTCAGGTGGCGCGTGGCTACCTCGTCCTCAGCCCGGTTGACGCATGCTTCCCACCACGGGTAGACGCTGGAACTGGAGATGTGGACCAGGCGGGTTCCGGCGAAGGCCTCGGCAACGGCCCGGGTGCCAAGGACGTTGGCCCGGTGGAAGAGGGAAGAAGCACCCCAATCGGCAACGTGTGCTGCCGCGTGCACTACCGCGTCAACGGTGGGAAGACGTGCTGGGGGCAGCCCGGTCAGATCCCAATAGTTCAGTCCGGGTCCGTGCCGCCTCGCGAAGCGGACCACTTCCCATCCCTGGGCCTCCGCGGCGCTGGCTACGGTTCCCCCGATGAAGCCAGTGGCGCCGGTGACTGCGATCCTCACCGCGCTCCCGCTGCGGCTGCGGCTGCCTCCGGCTGGGCGCGTGCCGCGAACTCCTGCCGCAATGCTGCGCGGTCGGGTTTCCTGTGCCGGCCACTGGACGGGATGGACTCCAGGACTTCAATCTGGTCCGGGAGCGCGGATTCGTCGATGAGTCTGGGGAGCTCACGGGCAAGCCGCGACTTTACTGTGGCTGCACTTTCCCCAGCCGCAGCGACTACTGCCAGCCACACTGCCTCGTCTCCGACGTCATCCGGGACGCCTACCATCACTGCTTGCCGGACCCCGGCGATCCCGGCAATGACGGGCTCGTAGAGTGCCGGGTAGATGTTGGTCTTGCCGCGGATGATCATGTCCTTCTTACGCCCGATCATCACCAGCCTGGGCTCCCCGCCGGTGCCGCGGTCCAGCCGGACCAGGTCGCCGGTCGCGTGCTCCACCATCGGATCTTCGCCTAAGTAGCCGTGGCACACGTTGGGACCCCGGACCAACAGTTCGTGGTCTTCAGCCACCCGGATTCCGACGGCGGGCAGCGGCTCCCCCAGGAAGTCACCTTCGCCTGTACCGTCGGGGGCTGTTACTTCAGCCTCTGCACCTGATGCGAACGCCAACTTCTCGTGTCCGTCGGCAATGGCGATCGGAAGCGCTTCCGTCATGCCGTAGATCAGTTTGAATTCGATGCCCGGAAGCAGACGCATGGCCCGTTTCAGAAATGGGGCCAGAATCGGCGCCGCCCCAAGCATGACTGTCCTCAGCGTGGCTGGCAGACTGACCGTTCCTTCTTCGATCGAGTCCAGGATGGGCGCCAGTTGTGACGGCACCAGGAAAAGGTGAGTGGCGCCGTCGTACGCTGTCTTTTTTCCGGCCACGGGCCCAAGTTCACCCGCAAGCCGGAGAGGATCGATGTGGGCGGAGAATCCGTACGCCGGCATGGTCCAGTGCGCACCGGCTATGAGGGCGGGCAGGCCCATCATGAGTTGCTCCGAATGGACCCTGTCGCCCTCCCTGAACGTGCAGCGCGTGGTGAGTTGTTCAAAGCCCGCGGCGAGCGATCCCCGGGTGTGGATCACGCCTTTGGGAGCACCGGTAGTCCCTGATGTGAAGATGATGACGGCTTCTTGCGAGGATGCACCAGCCGGGTCGCAGGCCTTGTGGCTATCCCACATTGCCGGCCTTGTCGTCGCCAGCGCCTTCACCGGCGACGCGCCCCGTGGCACACCAGGCAGCCACGGTCCTGCGTAATAGTGGCGGACCTGCATGGCGCCATAGTCCGGGAGAAGCAGCCCCCGCCTCCGTGCGAGAGGACGAAGCGGACTCTTGGCGCTCAACGCATACAGGAGCGACTCCGAGGCTGCCCACTGCGGCGACGCGAGCCCTGCACGATCCCGAAAAAGGGACGGACCGATCCCCGGGTCAATAAACACCACCGAGCCACCCGCCCGCACAGCGCCCAAGGCCAGGACAAACGCCGCCGGGCTGGGCCGCACGGAGAACAACATTCGCTCCCCGAGGCCGAATCCATCCTTCCGGAGACTGAGCGCCGTCGATTCAATACCGTCCACGAGCTCACGGTAGGTGATGGTCTGCCCCGGTTTCACTGCCCCCGCGCCACGCCCGCCCCTGGTGCGGCCTGCTTTGCCTGGGGCGGTGATGGCCGGGTGTTCCGGGAACCGTTCCGCTGCCGCATACACAGCGGCGATCAGGTCGGCAGTGCCCACTGACTGCTCAACGGTTTCCTCAGGCATTCGCCACCTCCAAACTCTTGTATCCCGGAATGAGAACACCTCTGCTGACACGGCGGCTCGAGATGGTCCAGGGTTGCTGAACATACCGGTCCAGCAGTACGTCCAATGCCGCATTGATCTCGGCCATGGCCAACGGCATGCCGATACAGAAGTGTGCTCCCGCACCGAACCACAGCTGACGCGCTTGCGGGGGCATGGCCTCTGCCGGGTCAAAGCCGCGGAGGCTCTTGGCCGCATGGACTGTGGACAGCAGTATCCTGTCGCCCGCCCGGACCTCCGTCCCGCCAATGAGCCCGGGTGCCACTGCATCCCGGATCATCATGGGCGATGGCACCGTGAAGCGAAGGGCCTCATTGACCGTGGCAGGAACTGCTGAGCGATCGCTGGCCAGTTCCTCAATCCGTCCACTGTCCGACAGGAGCGCCACCAACCGAGGAAGGAAGGAGACCAAGGTTTCGGTGCCCACCATCACGAAGGCACTGATGATGCCCATCGCTTCTTCCTCGGTCATTCCGAGTTCCCGGAGCCTCCCGGGAAATGTCCCTGGGTCGCTCTCCCGGTAGGCCGCCCTGGCCGGTCCCGCCAGGATTCCGACGGCGGAGCCACCCTTCGCGATTTGCCGCGCCGTCAAGGAAGGACGCCCCAAACGGACAAGCGAGGAAATGGAAGAGCCCAGGTTGAAGAGTTCCTTGTTGGGAAGTCTGCCCGGCGCATCGTCGGGCACGCCCAGCAGCTTGGAGATCACTCCCCCAGCCAGGTCCTTGACGCACTCCACCACGTCCACAGAACGTCCCGCGTCCAGTTCCGTGGTGATTCGTGACTCGAAGGCGGATGCCGCTGGTTCCACTATCCCGGCTACCGATCGCGGCGTGAACAGATCCCCCAGGCGTTGCCGCAATTTCTTGTGGTCTTCGCCATCCATGTTCACCAAGGCTTTGGGACCCACTACGGGAGTCCAGAGCGCGCCCGAACCCGAGGGGCCATTCTTGACAAACTTCTGCTGGTCCATGAGCACCTCACGAACCAGTCCGGCTTCGCTGACCAGCACCCCCAGGCCCGGCAGCTTGACCACCGGACGGAGGCTCCCCAAGCCTCGAATCATGGGATAGAGCAGCGGGTGGGCGCCCAGGTGGATGCGTCGCTCCCATCGCTCAGCTGTGGCTCCGTCCACCCTCACCGAATATCCACGTGTTCGGGACGGTACCGGTGGTCTGCGTACCACGCCAGCGTGTTCTTCAAGCCCCAGGCTTTGACGCGCCGTGAGGAACCGAACACCACAACATCGCGCCGCAGGGCGTAGTTCCGCGTCAACTTTCTGACTTGGTTGGACAGTGCCCTGTCCTCATGGAGGTCTTCGATACTGGAACGGGGGAATCCGCCGGAGCGGTGATACATATCTGCGGTAATGGCCATGTTGCAGCCCGGGAGCATTTGGTAAGGGCCCAAATATCCCTCGCCCTTATTGCCGGGACGAATACGGCCAAAGAATGAGGCCACCTCCACCGCTAGCAGCATCATCCGCCGTTCGCCGGCGCTGATCCCCTCATCAAGCCTGGGATTCAACTGACCAGCGATCAATTCCAGCCCGTCAGCGAATGCAGCCATGATCCTGGCAGTCCAGTCCGGAGCTGCGAGGCAATCGGAATCAGTGCGGGCCAACCATACGGCGCCGTGCTCCACACCGAAGCGCATGCCCGTGTCCGCCGCCGCACCGGTACCTTTCTGCCCTTCGAGCAGGAGCCGGATGTCCATTCCGGGATGTTCCGCGGCGAACTCAGCCACGATGCCACAGCTGTTATCAGTGGAACCGTTGTCCACCACCACTACCGTGAAGTCCTGGTGCTCTTGGGCCGCCAAGGACACCAGCGTCTGACGTACCAGTTTCTCCTCGTTCAGCATCGGAACGGCGATACACAGCGGCCTGGTGGGAGCGTTGCTCGTCAGCCCTGGGCCTGCGGGCCCTGGCAGGGCGTTCATGGCCGTCACAGCCGCACCACGGCTATACCCAGGCTGACGCCGCCGGCCAATCCCACCAAAGCGACGAGGTCACCTGGTCCACACCGTCCGCTGTCCATGGCCAGTTTCAGTTGCAGCGGCAGGCTGACGGACGCCAGGTTACCGAAATCCTCCACGGAAGGGACAAGCAATTCGCTCGGGACGCCTGCGCGCTCAGCGAAGATCGCCCGGTAGGGAGCACTGACTTGATGAACACACACCACGGCGAAATCCGTCCATGACAGGTCAAGCCGCTCCAGCGTCTGGTCAAGAACCTCACACCCAAGATCCAGGAACGCGTCCTTCAGCTTTTCACCGTCCATGGAGAAATAGCTGGCCTCGGGATCGCGGGGAAATGCGGAACCTCCCGCTGAGAGCGTACCCACAGACCAGTGGCTGCTCCGTGCGGTGAAAGCCAGGGACAGGATCCCGGCCGCCTCTTCGGGTCTTGGCGGCTCCCGGTCTGCCGCCTCAAGCAAAACTGCGGCACCGCCGTCGCTCATGGTGTATCCGGGAAAACTGGACGCAAAAGTCTCAAAGTCCGGGACCTTCCACCGCACCGCCCTGGACGGCGATTCACCGGTGGCCACCAGCACGCGGGCATAGCGCCCCGTAGCGATCAGGGAGTCCGCCACTTCGAGGCCGTTGAGGAAACTGTTGCAGGCGTTCTTGACGTCCATGACCGGACAGGCAAGCCCCAACTTTGCCGCGACCATATGTCCGGTAGCCGGCTCCACCATGTCCTGACTGGCCGAAGCAAAGATCAAGAGGTCTACTTCCGGAGCCTGCAGTCCGCACTCAGCCATCACCTTGGCCGCAGCGTTGGCCGCCAGGTCCGATGCTTGTTCGGCATCAGCCATGACACTGCGGGAACGGATTCCCGTGACACGCCCGATCAGGCCCCTCGGCACCCGGAAACCCGGGCTGCTCTCAGCGATACGGCGCTCGACGGCGGCTGTCTCCAGCCGGGCGGGCGGCAGGTAGACCTCGAGCCCCGAAATCCGGCTGTGCCCAGATAAAGCAGTTTGCATGCGGTTCCCCCAACAGTCTGCCGCGAAACGAAAAATGGGTGTGTCCCGCACCAATGGTACGGGACACACCCTTTGCTCCAGAGCCGGGCGAACCGGCTATGTGGAAAACATGCTAGACGGTCTTGGCCGACTCAATCGCTGTGAGGACACGATCGGTAACTTCATCGATACCGCCAATGCCATCAACCTGCGTGAGGATGCCGCGCTCGGCGTACTTGGCCACAACGGCTTCGGTTTGTTCGTGGTACAGATCGAGACGGTGACGGATCACGGTCTCGTTGTCATCGGAACGTCCGGTTTCCTTGGCACGGCCAAGGAGACGGGTCACCAGTTCTTCGTCATCGGCAGTCAGCTGGAGCACGACGTCGAGCTCCTGCTGGCCTTCGGCGAGGATCTGGTCCAGGTAGTCAACCTGGGCCGTGGTGCGCGGGTAACCGTCCAGGAGGAAGCCGTTCTCCACGTCGCTCTGGCTCAGGCGGTCCCGAACCATGTCGTTCGTGACGCTGTCCGGAACGAAGTCGCCTGCGTCCATGTACTTCTTGGCTTCAATGCCCAAGGGTGTTTCGCCCTTGACGTTGGCACGGAAGATGTCGCCGGTGGAAATGGCGACTACGCCGAGGCGCTCGGAAATCCGCTCGGCCTGCGTACCCTTGCCCGAACCGGGAGGTCCAATGATCAGCATTCTCGTCATCGCAAAAGCCCTTCGTAGTGACGTTGTTGTAGCTGCGCATCAATCTGCTTGACGGTTTCCAGGCCGACACCCACCATGATCAGGATTGAGGTGCCACCGAACGGGAAGTTCTGGTTGGCGTTGATCAGGACGAGTGCAACCAGCGGAATCAACGCCACGAAGCCCAGGTAGAGGGCTCCAGGCAGGGTGATCCTGGAAAGCACGTACTGCAGGTAGTCCGCGGTCGGTTTACCCGCCCGGATGCCCGGAATGAACCCGCCGTACTTCTTCATGTTGTCCGACACTTCTTCAGGGTTGAAGGTGATGGCTACATAGAAGTACGTAAAGAACACGATCATGGCGAAGTAGAGCGCCATGTAGATGGGGTGGTCGCCACGGGTGAGGTTGTTGTTGATCCACTCAACCCACGGGGCCATCTGCTCCCCTGGCGCCGGCTGGTTGAACTGTGAAATCAGCCCGGGCAGGTAGAGCATGGAGGACGCAAAGATGACAGGCACGACGCCGGCCATGTTCACCTTGATGGGAATGTAGGTGCTGGTACCGCCCACTGTGCGACGGCCAATCATGCGCTTCGCATACTGGACCGGAACACGGCGCTGGGACTGCTCCACGAAAACGACCAATGCCACAGTCAGCAGGCCTACAGCCAGAACGGTGAAGAAGGTGCCGGGACCCTTGCTCTCCCAGATGGAACCCAGCGAACCCGGGAAGCTTGCAGCAATGGAGGTGAAGATGAGCAGCGACATACCGTTGCCCACACCCTTCTCCGTCACCAGCTCGCCCATCCACATGATGAGGCCGGTGCCGGCCGTCAAGGTGATGATGATGAGGATGGTGGTCATGATGCTCTCATCAGGGATGATGGGCAGGTTGCAGCCCGGGAGCAGTTGACCGGACCGGGCCAGGGACACCAGGGTGGTGGCGTTCAGCAGGCCGAGGGCGATAGTGAGGTACCGGGTGTACTGGGTCAACTTTGACTGTCCCGAGGAACCCTCTTCGTAGAGCTGCTGGAACCGGGGAATGACCACCCGAAGCAGCTGCACGATGATGCTCGCCGTGATGTAGGGCATGATGCCCAAGGCAAAGACTGAGACCTGCAGCAACGCGCCGCCGCTGAACAAGTTCACCAGCTGGTAGATGCCCTGCGAGGTGTCACCGGTGTTCAAGCATTGCTGGACATTCTGGTAGTTCACACCAGGCGAGGGGATAAAAGCTCCCAAGCGGAAGATTGTGATGATTCCCAGCGTGAACAACAACTTGCGTCGCAAATCAGGCGTCCGAAACGCCCGGCCGAATGCGCTTAGCAAGCGTCCTCCTGAGTAGAAAGTACAAGGATGTGATCGGGCTCAATGAAACCCAACAACCGAGTCTAACTGCTTGTGACGCCGTCGTAATAATCGAGAGTCCACAACCACCAAAAAAATCCCGGTACACAAGGCCGAAGCCCCGCGTACCGGGATCCTTTTTTACAACGGGCATCTGCCCCACAGGCTCTTAGAGAGCAGTGGTGCTTCCGCCTGCTGCAGCAATCTTCTCCGTTGCGCTGGCGGAGAATGCGTGGGCCGTTACATCAACCTTGACGGTGATGTCGCCGGTGCCAAGCACCTTCACGGGCTGGTTCTTGCGAACGGCACCCTTCTCAACCAGGGACTCAACGGTGACAGCGCCACCTTCCGGGAACAGCTCATTGAGCTTCTCCAGGTTTACAACCTGGAACTCAACCCGGAACGGGTTCTTGAAGCCGCGCAGCTTCGGCAGGCGCATGTGCAGCGGCAGCTGGCCGCCGGCAAAGCCAGCCTTTACCTGGTAGCGGGCCTTCGTACCCTTGGTACCGCGACCAGCGGTCTTACCCTTGGAGCCTTCACCACGACCAACACGGGTCTTGGCGGTCTTGGCACCCGGGGCGGGACGCAGGTGGTGGACCTTCAGAGCGTTCTGCTTCTCAGCAGTCTCTGCGGCGGTCTTGTTCTCTGCCATTACTTCGCCTCCTCTACATTCACGAGGTGCGGAACCGTGTTCAACATTCCAACGGTCACGGCATCAGCGGAGCGGACAACAGTGTGTCCGATGCGCTTGAGTCCGAGTGACCGAAGGGTGGCGATCTGGTTCTGCTTGGCGCCAATGACGCCCTTGATCTGGGTGATTTCCAACTTGGCGTCGGAAGGAGTCAGGTTCTTAGCCATGACTAAACACCTGCCTTCTGGTTCTGGAGCGCGCGCACCAGAGCAGCAGGAGCAACCTCGTCCAGCGGCAGGCCACGGCGGGCAGCCACGGAAGCGGGCTCTTCGAGCTGCTTCAGAGCGGCAACGGTCGCGTGAACGATGTTGATCGCGTTGGAAGAACCGAGCGACTTGGAGAGGATGTCGTGGATGCCCACGCACTCCAATACCGCGCGGACCGGGCCACCGGCGATAACACCGGTACCGGCGGAAGCCGGACGCAGCAGGACTACGCCTGCAGCAGCCTCACCCTGCACACGGTGCGGGATGGTGCTGCCAACGCGGGGAACGCGGAAGAAGGACTTCTTGGCCTCTTCAACGCCCTTGGCGATAGCAGCGGGAACTTCCTTGGCCTTGCCGTAGCCCACGCCCACCATACCGTTGCCGTCACCGACGACGACGAGAGCGGTGAAGCTGAAGCGACGACCACCCTTGACGACCTTGGCAACGCGGTTGATGGTGACAACGCGCTCTACGAACTGGCTCTTCTCAGCCTCACGACCGCCGTCGCGGCCACCACGGCCACCACGGTCGCCGCGGCCCTGGCCACGGTCGCCGCGCTCGCCACGACGTCCGCCGCGGCGGTCATCGGCAGCGGGTGCGGTCTCAGTTGCTTCAGCAGCTACAGCTTCAGTCACCTGAATGTCCTTTTCGTTATTTTCAACGGTCACAGTGCCAGCCCACCTTCGCGAGCACCGTCAGCGACGGCGGCGATGCGGCCGTGGTACTTGTTACCGCCACGGTCGAAGACAACAGCCTCGACGCCTGCAGCCTTGGCGCGCTCTGCAACGAGCTCGCCGACGCGCTTGGCCTTGGCAGTCTTGTCTCCGTCGAATGCGCGAAGGTCAGCTTCCAGGGTGGAAGCGTAAGCCACGGTTACACCCTTGCTGTCATCGACAACCTGGACGAATACGTGACGTGCCGAACGGTTGACGACCAGACGAGGACGTACAGCCGTACCGGTGATGCGCTTGCGGATACGAAGCTGGCGGCGGCTGCGTGCAGCAGACTTGCTCTTGTTCGTACGCTTCTTGTTAATTGCGATGGCCATGGTTTACTTACCAGCCTTTCCGACCTTGCGGCGGATGACTTCGCCGGCGTAACGGACACCCTTGCCCTTGTAGGGGTCAGGCTTGCGCAGCTTGCGAATGTTGGCAGCAACCTCGCCGACCTGCTGCTTGTTGATACCCGAAACAGAGAGCTTGGTCGGACCCTCTACTACGAAGGTGATGCCTTCGGGTGCAGAGACGTTAACCGGGTGGCTGTAGCCCAGAGCGAACTCCAGGTCAGAACCCTTGGCCTGAACGCGGTAACCAGTACCAACGATTTCAAGCTTCTTCTCATAGCCCTCGGTAACGCCCTGAATCATGTTGGCGATCAGGGTGCGGGTCAGGCCGTGCAGCGAACGCGAGTTGCGCTCGTCGTTCGGGCGGGTGACCGTCAGGGTGTTCTCTTCCTGGGTAACCTCGATCGGGCTGGCCACAGTGTGGCTCAGCTCGCCTTTGGCACCTTTGACGTTGATGACGGAGCCATCAAGCTTGACCTCAACTCCGGCAGGAACGGTGATGGGGAGACGTCCAATACGTGACATTATTCTCTTCCTTTCCCGTTACCAGACGTACGCGAGGACTTCGCCGCCCACGCCCTTCTTGCCGGCCTGCTTGTCAGTCAGGAGGCCGGAAGAGGTGGACAGGATTGCGACACCCAGGCCACCCAGCACGTGCGGCAGGTTGGTGGACTTCGCGTAAACGCGGAGACCCGGCTTGGAGATGCGGCGGACGCCAGCGATGGAACGCTCGCGGTTCGGACCGAACTTCAGGTCGATGGTCAGCTTCTTGCCAACCTCGGCGTCTTCTTCCTTCCAGCCGGCAATGTAGCCTTCTGCCTTCAGGATGTCAGCAACGCGTGCCTTCAGTTTGCTGTACGGCATGGACACGGTGTCGTGGTATGCCGAGTTTGCATTGCGCAGACGCGTGAGCATGTCTGCGACAGGATCTGTCATAGTCATTTGGGCTATAGCCCTTCCTCGTACCGGTTTCCGCTGCGCCGGCTATCAAGAGCCTGCGAAGACGGACCTGTCACGTAGTTAGTTTTCGGTCTTGAACGGGAAACCAAGCGCCTTGAGCAGCGCGCGGCCTTCGTCATCGGTCTTGGCGGTGGTGACGACCGTGATGTCCATACCGCGAACGCGGTCGATGGAGTCCTGGTCGATCTCGTGGAACATAACCTGCTCGGTCAGACCGAAGGTGTAGTTGCCGTTGCCATCGAACTGCTTGCCGTTGAGGCCGCGGAAGTCACGGATACGCGGCAGAGCCAGCGAAACCAGACGATCCACGAATTCCCACATGCGGTCTCCACGCAGAGTTGCGTGTGCACCGATCGGCATGCCTTCGCGCAGCTTGAACTGTGCGATTGACTTGCGGGCCTTGGTTACCTGCGGCTTCTGGCCAGTGATCAGGGTGAGGTCGCGGACAGCGCCGTCGATCAGCTTGGAGTCCTTGGCGGCATCTCCAACACCCATGTTCACTACAACCTTGACCAGGCGGGGAACCTGGTTGACGTTCGCGTAGCTGAATTCCTCCTGCAGGGACTTCTTGATGGTCTCTGCATACTTGGTCTTCAGACGCGGAACGATCTTCACTGGAGTCTCGAGAGTCTCAGTCATTAGATGTCCTTCCCGGTGGCCTTGGACACGCGGATACGGACGGTCTTGGTAGCGCCATCCTTCTCAACGGTGTCGAGACGGAAACCAACACGGGTCGGCTTCTTGGTCGACGGGTCAACCAGAGCAACGTTGGAAACGTGGATCGGGGCCTCAACGACCTCAATGCCACCGGTCTTGGTGCCGCGCTGCGACTGACCGACCTTGGTGTGCTTGGTGACGCGGTTGATTCCCTCTACCAGCACGCGGTTGGTGTCCGGGAATACGCGCAGAACCTTGCCCTGCTTGCCGCGGTCTCCGCCGCGTTCCTGCTTGGCGCCGGTGATGACCTGAACGAGGTCACCCTTCTTGATCTTAGCCATGGACTAAAGCACCTCCGGGGCCAGCGAAACGATCTTCATGAACTTCTTGTCGCGAAGTTCACGACCAACCGGGCCGAAGATACGGGTACCGCGGGGGTCACCGTCGTTCTTCAGGATCACAGCTGCGTTTTCGTCAAACTTGATGTAGGAACCATCCGCACGGCGGCGTTCCTTCTTGGTACGAACGATGACAGCCTTGACGACGTCACCCTTCTTTACGTTGCCGCCAGGGATAGCGTCCTTGACGGTAGCGACGATCACGTCGCCAATGCCTGCGTAGCGACGACCAGATCCACCGAGAACGCGAATGGTAAGGATTTCCTTAGCACCCGTGTTGTCGGCGACCTTGAGTCGCGACTCCTGCTGAATCAATTTCTACTCCTTGCGTCGCGCCGGTTCTCAGACCGAAATCATGCATACGGAATGAGCCTTGCGGAACGGTTGATCGGGGTGTCTCTTGACCTGCCTGGATTTTGCCAGTACAGGCCTAAACGCCCGTGCCACAAGCATCAGCTTCCCTTGCAGAAAACTCTGCGCGGGGCAGTATGCAGCGGCACGATTGTTTACGAGGTAGTTGACGGCGCACAAGTGGCGCCATACAAACTCAATATCCTAGCACGTTTACGGCCTGAAGCCGAAACGGCCGGAGATGCGGAAAGGCCCGCATTCCCTGGGGAACACGGACCTTTCCAGTGAATCACTGCCAGGCATGCCTGGCGTCGGATTTACTTGGCCTTTTCGAGGATCTCTACCAGACGCCACCGCTTGGTAGCGGACAGCGGGCGGGTCTCAGAGATGAGAACGAGGTCGCCGATGCCGGCGGTGTTCTCTTCGTCGTGAGCCTTGATCTTCGAGGTGCGGCGAATAACCTTGCCGTACAGAGCGTGCTTCACGCGGTCTTCAACCTGAACAACGATGGTCTTTTCCATCTTGTCAGAGACAACGTAGCCGCGACGCGTCTTACGGTAACCGCGCTGTTCAGCGCTGGCTGCTGCTTCCGTCACAGTTTCCTTCTCGCTCACTTGGCGTCCTCTCCAGCTTCAACCTCGGCCTTTTCAGCCTTGGCAGCCTTTTTGGACTTCTTTTCTTCCTTGGCTTCCACAACCGGTGCGGCAACCTCGGCACGAATGCCCAGCTCGCGCTCACGGAGAACGGTGTAGATGCGTGCGATGTCCTTCTTTACCGCGCGCAGGCGACCGTGGTTCTCCAGCTGTCCGGTGGCGGACTGGAAACGCAGGTTGAACAGCTCTTCCTTGGACTTGCGGAGTTCTTCAACGAGACGCTCGTTGTCGAAACCGTCCAGCTGTGCGGGTGCGAGATCCTTCGACCCTACTGCCATTTCTATTCACCACCTTCGCGACGCACAATGCGTGCCTTCAACGGGAGCTTGTGGATTGCCAGGCGCAGGGCCTCGCGAGCTACCTCTTCATTGACACCGGAGAGTTCGAAGAGAACCCGGCCCGGCTTGACGTTTGCGACCCACCATTCCGGAGAACCCTTACCGGAACCCATACGGGTTTCAGCAGGCTTCTTCGTCAGCGGACGGTCCGGGTAGATGTTGATCCAGACCTTGCCGCCACGCTTGATGTGGCGGGTCATCGCGATACGAGCGGACTCGATCTGACGGTTGGTAACGTATGCCGGGCTCAGAGCCTGGATACCGTACTCACCGAAGCTGACCTTGGTGCCGCCCGTAGCAGCGCCGGAACGACCCGGGTGGTGCTGCTTACGGTGCTTGACTCGACGTGGGATAAGCATTTAAGCCTGTCCTCCTTCTGCTGCCGGAGCAGCAGCTTCAGCGGCCGGTGCTTCAACGGCAGCGGTTGCTGCCTCAGCTGCCGGACGGTCGTTACGACGACGGCGGTCGCCACCCGGGCGGCCCGGACGGTCTCCTGCACGGCCACGGGACGGAGCAGCAGCTGCCTGCTGAGCCAGTTCCTTGGCAGTTACGTCACCCTTGTAGATCCAAACCTTCACACCGATACGGCCGAAGGTGGTCTTGGCTTCGTAGAAGCCGTAGTCGATGTTCGCGCGGAGAGTGTGCAGGGGCACACGGCCTTCGCGGTAGAACTCCGAGCGGGACATTTCTGCGCCACCCAGACGGCCCGAGCAAGCAACACGGATGCCCTTGGCACCTGCACGCTGTGCGGACTGCATTGCCTTCTTCATCGCACGGCGGAAAGCCACGCGGGAAGTCAGCTGCTCAGCGATGCCCTGGGCAACAAGCTGTGCTTCCATCTCGGGGTTCTTGACCTCGAGGATGTTCAGCTGAACCTGCTTGCCGGTGAGCTTTTCGAGCTCGCCGCGGATGCGGTCTGCTTCAGCGCCGCGGCGGCCGATAACGATACCCGGGCGTGCCGTGTGGATGTCCACGCGGACACGGTCACGGGTGCGCTCGATCTCGACCTTGGCGATGCCGGCGCGCTCCATGCCGGTGGACATGAGCTGACGGATCTTGATGTCCTCGCGGACGAAATCCTTGTAGCGCTGTCCGGGCTTGGTGCTGTCAGCGAACCAGTGCGAAACGTGGTCGGTGGTGATGCCGAGTCGGAACCCGTGCGGGTTTACTTTCTGTCCCACTTAGCGAGCCTCCTCTTTCTCCGGGGTTGCGACAACCAGCGTGATGTGGCTGGTCCGCTTCCTAATGCGGTAGGCGCGGCCCTGGGCACGCGGCTGGAACCGCTTCATGGTCGGGCCTTCATCAACAAATGCTTCGGTGATGAAGAGGTCGCTGTCGTCGAATGCAACGCCGTCACGGTCCGCGAGGACACGTGCGTTGGCCATTGCCGACTGAAGTACCTTGAATACCGGCTCCGAAGCTGCCTGGGGGGCAAACTTCAGAATTGCCAGAGCCTCATTCGCTTGCTTACCACGAACAAGGTTGACGACGCGCCGGGCCTTCATAGGCGTTACGCGGATGTGACGCGCAATAGCCTTGGCTTCCATTGCTTTCCTTCTCTCGTCTAAGACGTAAAGTCAGGCGCCTAGCGGCGCTTGCCCTTACGGTCGTCCTTAACATGGCCGCGGAATGTCCGCGTGGGAGCGAATTCGCCGAGCTTGTGCCCGACCATCGACTCTGTGACAAACACCGGGATGTGCTTGCGTCCGTCGTGTACGGCGATCGTGTGCCCGAGCATGTCGGGGATGATCATCGAACGGCGGGACCAGGTCTTGATGACGTTCTTGGTGCCCTTATCGTTTTCCCGTGCGACCTTCACAAAGAGGTGCTGGTCAACGAAAGGACCTTTTTTCAGGCTGCGTGGCATGTGTCCAGGCTCCTATCGCTTGTTCTTGCCAGTACGGCGGCGACGAACAATAAGCTTGTCGCTCTCTTTGTTCGGACGGCGGGTACGGCCCTCGGGCTTGCCGTTCGGGTTAACCGGGTGACGTCCACCGGAAGTCTTACCTTCACCACCACCGTGCGGGTGGTCAACCGGGTTCATGGCTACACCACGGACGGTCGGGCGAACGCCCTTCCAGCGCATGCGGCCGGCCTTGCCCCAGTTGATGTTCGACTGCTCGGCGTTGCCCACCTCGCCGACGGTTGCGCGGCAGCGCACGTCAACGTTGCGGATTTCACCGGAGGGCAGACGCAGCTGGGCGAAACGGCCTTCCTTGGCAACGAGCTGTACCGAAGCACCTGCGGAACGAGCCATCTTGGCGCCGCCACCCGGACGCAGTTCAACTGCGTGGATTACGGTACCAACCGGGATGTTGCGCAGCGGCAGGTTGTTGCCCGGCTTGATGTCAGCGTCGGGACCAGCCTCGACGAAGTCACCCTGGGACAGCTTGTTAGGAGCGATGATGTAACGCTTGGTGCCATCAACGTAGTGCAGGAGTGCGATGCGAGCCGTGCGGTTCGGGTCGTACTCGATTTCGGCAACGCGGGCGTTGATGCCGTCCTTGTCGTGACGACGGAAGTCGATCAGACGGTACTGGCGCTTGTGCCCACCACCCTTGTGACGGGTGGTGATCTTACCGGAGTTGTTGCGGCCGCCAGTCTTGTGCAGCGGACGCAGCAACGACTTTTCCGGAGTCGATCGCGTGATTTCAGCAAAGTCGGCTACGCTCGAGCCACGACGGCCCGGGGTAGTCGGCTTGTATTTACGGATTCCCATAATTTATTTCCTCGTTAAAGTGGTCTCCGCTACGCGAGCGGACCGCCGAAGATGTCGATTGTGCCTTCTTTGAGGGTGACAATTGCACGCTTGGTGCTCTTGCGCTGACCCCAGCCGAATTTGGTGCGCTTGCGCTTACCGGCACGGTTGATGGTGTTGATCGAGTCAACCTTGACCGAGAAGATCTTCTCGACGGCCAATTTGATCTCGGTCTTGTTCGAGCGAGGGTCCACCAGGAAGGTGTACTTGCCTTCGTCGATCAGACCGTAGCTCTTTTCCGAAACGACGGGTGCAAGCACGACGTCGCGCGGGTCCTTGATGGTGGTTACGCTCACTTGGAGGCCTCCTCGTTCTTTGCCTTGTCAGCGACGAACGCCTCGAAAGCAGCCTTGGTGAAGACCACGTCGTCGGAGACAAGCACGTCGTAGGTGTTCAGCTGGTCTGCGTACAGAACGTGAACATCCTGGAGGTTGCGCACGGAAAGTGCAGCAACATCGTTGGCGCGCTCGATTACGACGAGCAGGTTCTTGCGCTCAGTGACGGAGCGCAGCGAAGCCAGTGCGTCCTTGGCGGACGGCTTGGTGCCGGCTACCAGTTCAGCGATGACGTGGATGCGGCCGTTGCGGGCGCGGTCAGACAGGGCGCCGCGGAGTGCAGCAGCCTTCATCTTCTTGGGGGTGCGCTGGCTGTAGTCACGAGGGGTCGGACCGTGGACAACGCCACCGCCGGTCATGTGAGGAGCACGGATTGAACCCTGACGGGCGCGGCCGGTGCCCTTCTGCTTGAACGGCTTGCGACCTGCACCGGAAACCTCGGCGCGGGTCTTCGTCTTGTGGGTACCCTGGCGTGCAGCAGCGAGCTGTGCGACGACGACCTGGTGCAGCAGCGGCACGTTGGTCTGGACGTCGAAGATCTCTGCAGGCAGGTCTACCTTGACAGTGCTAGTCATTGAACTAGGCTCCCTTCACGGCGGTGCGTACGAGTACGACCTGGCCGCGGGCGCCGGGAACGGCACCCTTGATAAGGAGCAGCGACTTCTCAACGTCAACAGCGTGAACCGTGAGGTTCAGCGTGGTGTGACGCTCGGCGCCCATGCGGCCGGCCATTTTCAGGCCCTTGAAGACGCGGCTCGGGGTGGATGCGCCACCGATGGAGCCAGGCTTACGGTGGTTCTTGTGGGCACCGTGGGAAGCGCCAACGCCGTGGAAGCCGTGACGCTTCATAACACCGGCGAAGCCCTTACCCTTTGAGGTGCCGACGACGTCGATCTTCTGGCCGGCTTCGAAGATCTCAACAGAGAGCTCCTGGCCCAGCTCGTAGGATGCGGCGTCTGCGGTACGCAGTTCGACGACGTGGCGGCGAGGGGTGACGCCGGCCTTTTCAAAGTGACCAGCCAGCGGCTTGGTGACCTTGCGGGGGTCGATCTGGCCGTAGCCGATCTGTACGGCGACGTAGCCATCTACCTCTGCATTGCGCAGCTGGGTGATGACGTTGGAGTCAGCCTGGACAACAGTTACCGGGATGAGCTTGTTGTTCTCGTCCCAGACCTGGGTCATGCCGAGCTTCGTGCCCAGCAGGCCCTTTACGTTACGGGTTGCGGTCATAGTCTCTCAGCACCTCCCTAGAGCTTGATTTCGATGTTCACGTCTGCAGGCAGATCGAGACGCATAAGCGAGTCGACGGCCTTCGGCGTGGGGTCGATGATGTCGATCAGACGCTTGTGAGTACGCATTTCGAAGTGCTCACGGCTGTCTTTGTACTTGTGAGGAGAGCGAATAACGCAGTAGACGTTCTTCTCTGTGGGCAGCGGCACCGGGCCGACTACCGTTGCGCCTGCGCGCGTGACCGTCTCAACGATCTTCCGCGCTGAAACATCAATGACCTCGTGGTCATATGACTTCAGCCGGATGCGGATTTTTTGTCCCGCCATGTCGCCTGACTCTCTTTCAGCTAGTGCTGCTCTAGTTAGGGCTGCTCTGTTTACTTACCTGTTGATGTGGCCGCCGAAGCGTTTGAGGATTTACCACCACACGCCGCACAAACTGAATCCGGATATTCCGGGTTCCTCAACCTGCCGGCGCACCGACCCCCGCGGTCGGGCGTGTCGCGATTTCCACGCAGACTCGACCGCATTCCATGGGGTTCAGGGTTATGTTTGGGCTTCAACCTGGACCCTGACACCCGGCATTATCCGGATCGGGACACGAAGAAGCGCTTGAACAACTCATCCAGTATGGCGGAAATATGAGGCAAAGGCCAATCGGCGGTATAAGCGCCCCCGCAGGACCATTGCCCGGGCGCCTGAGCCTGAGGAAGATGGGTGCATGACCGTCCAGGATTCAGGCTCCGTGGAAGATCTTGCCGCGCGCCTCCGTCCAGGTTTCACCCTGGGGGTAGCGGCGGCGGCTTTCCAGATTGAAGGATCCCTGACCGCTGATGGCCGCGGCCCTTCGGGTTGGGACGCCTTCGCGGAAAAGCCGGGAGCGATAGTCGACGGCGACTCCCCCACCGTAGCGTGCGACCATTACAACCGCTCCGATGAAGACATCGCCTTGATGCAGGAGCTTGGCGTGGACTCCTACCGCTTCTCGCTGTCCTGGCCACGGATCCAACCCGGCGGAAAGGGCTCCATCAATCAGCGCGGCCTGGATTTCTACGATCGCCTCATCGACAAACTCCTTGCCGCCGGCATCTCCCCCATGGCTACCCTGTTCCACTGGGACACCCCTTTGGAACTGGAGCATGCAGGCGGGTGGATGAACCGCGACACTGCCGAGCGCTTTGCTGTTTATTGCGCCGCCGCTGCAGACCGCTTCGGTGACCGTGTTGATCACTGGGTCACCATGAACGAACCCGTGTCTGTCACCGTGCAGGGGTACTCGTTGGGAGTACACGCGCCGGGCCGGCAACTGCTCTTCGATTCGCTGCCTGCGGCACATCATCAATTACTGGGACACGGAATGGCCGTCCGGGCCCTTCGGAACGCCGGCGTTAAGGGGCAGATCGGCGTGTCCAACATGCACTGCCCCGTCGAGTCCGCCAGCAACAGTCTTGGGGACCGGCTGATGACGCAGGCGCTGGACCTGATCCTCAACCGCATCTATGCCGACGCGATCCTCCTTGGCCAATACCCCAAGCCACCCTGGCCCATGAAGCCGTGGTTCCGCTCACTCGGCACCATCCATGATGGCGATCTTGAACTGATCAGCCAACCTTTGGACTTCTACGGGCTCAACTACTACTACCCCGTGAAGGTGGCAGCAGGCCCCGGGCCTGCGGAGATCCCCACGGGAAAGTCACCAGAGATGAGCGAAGTTCCCTTCCACCTGGCCGCCTACCAGGAGTTTGAAACCACCGGGTTCGGCTGGCCCGTCGCACCGGAGTATCTGGCGTTGCTGTTGCGCCAAATGAAGGACCGGTACGGGGACGCTCTTCCCCCGGTGTACATCACCGAAGGCGGGGCAAGTTTTCCGGAACCGCCCCACGTTGACGGCCCCCTCCAGGACACCAACCGTATTTCCTACCTCGCTGAGCACCTCGGCCACGCCCTGACAGCGACAGGCCCTGGAGGTATTGCCGAGGATGTGGATCTGCGCGGCTACTACGTCTGGACGCTGCTGGACAACTTTGAGTGGGCGGCCGGGTACTCACAGCGCTTCGGGTTGGTTCATGTGGACTTCCACACCCAGGAACGGACTCCCAAGGAGTCTTATTACTGGTTGCGTGCGCTGGAGCGGGCCCGCTCCCACGAACCGTAGGCCCCTGACCGCAGGCCCTTTATAGCCCAGTCCTGCTAAAAAGGCGGCCTACTTGTTCTTGTTGGCACGCCTGATGCGCTTGGCGCGTTCAATCTCGCTCCGGAAGTTCTTGCGGCCCCAAAGCACCCCGCCACCAATGGCGGCTATGACTGCCAGGAAAATCAGGAATTCCATACTGCGCTCCTCTTAGTAGAATGCCAGATTATCGGATACCGTCCCTATCCTGTTCCCACGGGGCATTGCCGGCCGATGCATTGTCCGGGTACACGCCGTTGGGGTTGACCTCGCCCGGCGACGCATTGCCCCGGTTGACGCCTTCGGGGCCGGCGCTGCCCGGCCCAAAGTTTTGCAGCGGCACACCACCCGGCCCAAAGTTCTGCGGCGGCACACCACCCGGCCCAAAGTTCTGCGGCTTCCGGTTCAGACGCCACACCGCCAGGACAATCAACGCCAGGGCGACGAGCGCAAGCATGGCGAAGGCGTACGAGCGCAGGGCCCACATGACACTGAGCGCAACGCCCACGGCGCCCCACCACACCATGACCCTTTCGGCCAGGAGTAGTCCGGCCACCAAAAGCACAGCGTGGCCCACCAGGACATACAACTGCTGCGGAGCACTTCCGCCAAAGATGGTCCCCAGGGAGGTCAAGGAAAGGGCGCCTGCGGCAATGGCCAACCGAAGCAAGCCTTCGCTTCGCTGCCGTCTCATATAGCGCAGCCCTGCTAAAACAGCCCCGGCAAGGACATACCACTGCACAGTCCAGAACCAGTCCGGCCCGGTGTCCCCCACAAAAAGCACCGCACGCTGGAGAGCGGCCAAGGAAGCCAGCGCCGCAATTTCCCCGGCAAGCCACTTGCTGGACGGTATTTCAACAACCACCAGAGCGCCGGTTGCCACCACCAGGACAAAACCGACCCATGATGTCTCGTCGCGGACCAATCCAACGGCGGCCGACGACGCCAGCGCCACGACCGCTGTTCCCGTCAGGGCGTTTCGCCTCAAGGGCTGCCCACCGATTGCTGCTCCTCCGAGCCGCTTCACCGCGTAAAGAAGCACTGCTGTTCCAACACCACCCACCAGCCAAGGTGCATAATTGCTCCACGCTCCAGGCGCCATGTCCCCGAGTAGACCTTCGACAGCGGGAACGGCGCCAACCAGCACTGACGGGGCGGCACCGAGGTAGAGGGCGGGCAAGTGTTCAACGTGCGAGGCAGTGAAAAGCACTGACGCAAAGACCAGCACCGCCAACCCAGTCAGTGAGTAGGACACGGCAAGGGTCAACAGACCACCGGTAACTACGAACGTCATCGCGGCAATGAACCAGAACCAGCGCTCCGCAACGTGGCCGGCAGCACCTTGCCCGGGACGGGCCGCGGCAAGCGCAACCCGGACAACCACGAGCACGACGGCGAGCCCCAAGAGCACCCCCGGTACCTGGGCCTTATCCAGCAGTGGCTGGTACAACCAGGTGCCCGACGGGAACGTCAGGGACGGACCGGAAGCAATCACACCGCCCACCACGGCAACGACACCGAAGTATTGGGTTCCCTGGACACCCAGAAGCCGCCAGGCGATCGCAGCGGAAGCCGCGCAGAGCCCCCACTCGACCATGACAACCCAGCGACCGCCGCCGTCGTAGCTCCCTGCCATGAGGTAAGCCGCGGGCAGCAGGAGCTGGGCAGCCACAGTAGCCCACACCACGGCCTGCTGGAAGGCAATGTCCACCCCACGACTTCTCTGGATCCAGGTCACAGCATGCTGCAGCACGAGGACCACAGCCATGGTCATGGAGACGGTGGTGGTCGACCCTGAAAGGTCCCACACCAGCACACCAATGAAGGCCAAAGACAAAACGCGGAGTCCCAGCATGTAGGCGCCCCGTACTAAACGGCCCTTTGCCACTGCCACCATGAAACCGCTGTAGGCCGCGAAAAGTCCCAGCAAAATCTCCACATCCCGCACACTTCCGAGCCGTAGAGCCAGGAGCAACATCAAGGCTGCCGGCGCAAAAAGCCATGCTGCCGGATGCCCCCGCAGGACTACGCCGGAGACAATTGCTGCAACTGCCGTCGCAATTGCTGCCACCCCAGGCTGCCAGCTTCCATCTGGGATTTGCTCCCCTGCGGCCATGGAAATCGTCAGGACCATGGCAGATCCTGCCATCACCGCCACCACCGCTCCGGCGTCGACCACGGAAGCGTGGGGGAAGCGCCGGCGGCTGCTTTGCTGCAGGGGAAGCACCAGTTGCAGGGCCGCCGCGGCAACTACGACCAAGGCCACCGTGGGTAGCTCGCCAGCCACGCTGACGCTCCAATCATGCCGTATCGCGTCAAAGTAGGCTGATCCGGCCAAGGTTGTGCCTGCGGCCCGTGCCAGCCACCAATAGGACTGGCGGTGGGAGGAAACAGGAATCCGGAAGGCCGTCGCCGCAAAGTATGCGACCGCTGCCAAGAGGACGACGTTGCCCAATGCCAGCGACACCGTGGCCGATGCCACCACGCCTGCAATGATGCCCGCCACCGGGGCAAGGGCCTCGCCCAGGGTAGGTCGCCAAGACCCAGCACCAGCTTTGCTTTGCGGGGTGGCTGGGAACATCAAAGCACCCGAAGCGACACCGGCGAACAACACCAACAGCACGGCGGTCGCCACGAGGGGATGTCCCGCAATACGGTCAACGAACGGCAGGACGAGCAGGCCCGCCATCGCCAGACCGCCGAATCCAGCAAGGGTCGCCTGTGGAACAAACAGCCGTGTTCCCGCACGTTCAAACCAGGCGCTGACCAGTTGCTGCACTGCAGCCGCAGCCACGAGCGCCACCACGGATATGGCAATCCTGTCCGGGTTTTCCGCAAAGACGCCAGCAGCCGCCGTAGGCACGGCCGCCGTCACGGAGATTCGTGCTGCAAGGACCAATGGCTGACGGAAAGCGGCCGGATGAGCAGCCGCCCGCACGGACCAGTACAGTGCGGTGGACGCCAGCAGCGCCGACACCGGCCATGCACCCAGCAAGCCCATGAACGGCAGGGAGACCGCAAGAACGACGCCCGGCGCAAACTCTGTGCCGCTGCCCAGTTTCCAGCCCACCACCATGGCGGTGACCATAGTGACCGTGAACGGAACGTAGACGGGTAACTCGTATGCCCCCAGGGCCAATACCACCGTCAGGATGGCTGCCGTCGCCAATTGCAAGCCCAGGCAGGACAGGGCGTCGTTCCACCAGTGCCGCAGCTTCAGGCGCTCTCCCCCGAGAGCAACCCCCAGGGACTGGACGCCGCAGCAAATGACCGCAGCAAACATCACTGAACTGACATCCGCGGTGGTGTCCCAGACCACTCCCAGCAACGCCAGCGTCAGCGTTGCGCGCGCTCCGTAGGCGTGCTGCAGCCTGTACCGGGCCTGTGGAATGAAGGCCATCACGGCGAAGTACATGCCGCACATCAGCATGACCAGCGGGTATTCGCCCTTGGCCAGGAGATGCGGCGTTACTGTGACCACAAGCGCCACCAACGGGACGACATAGGGATGGAGCACCATCAGCGGACGGACATAAAGTGGCGGCAGCCAACGGGGACGAATCAGTGCGCCCAGGGTCAGGACAATGGCTACCCCGATCAGCGCCGTGAAGTACCAGACCAAAGCGCCGCCCAGCATGGAAACTCCGGACCACGCGGTAGAGACAACGAAGCTGAGGGAAAGAAAGGCCAGGACCTTGTTATCAAGGCGAACCGCGGTATAGGCATACACCGCTGTTCCCAGCAGTGAGGTGACCAACCACGCGGCAGGACCGTTGGGCAACACAAAGTTGTACATGGCAAGGCCCGTCACGGGAATGAGCGCCAATCCCGTTCCGACGAAGGCGACTGCGGCTGGACGCAACCGCGGCATTTTGGCATGGATGACCAAACCGGCACCGTAGAACAGGGTGGTGATGAAGCAGATGCCCGCGAAGCGGAAGAACGCAGGGAGGCTGGTCCCCACAAAGAGGGCACCCGCAGCGACCAAAAGTAGACTGGCCACGTAGAGCGTGACGTTGATGTTCTGTTGGTCGCGCTTGGCTTTGCGCGCTGCCGCTTCCTCGGGAGTTTCCCGCCGTATTGGCGCTTGCTGGCCCCCTGCCCACTGCGGCTGTGCCGCCGTGACGGGACGCTGCGGGACCGCGGGAGGTTGAACACCCGACTGCGGCACGGGTACCTGCGCCGGGAATGGCGCCGTCAAGTGCGTCGGTGGAGGCACTGACGACGGCACGGGTACCTGCGCTGGGAATGGCGCCGTCACGTGCGTTGGTGGATGCACAGACGACGGCACGGGTGCCTGCGCTGGGAACGGCGCCGTCACGTGCGTTGGTGGATGCAATGGTGCCGATACGGGCGTCCCTGTGCGGCCAGCAACGGAGGTATCGGCAGCTCGAGCGACAGGCGGCGGGGAGGTCGACACCCCTGTTGCCCGAATCTTGGCCTCGGCGTCCCGCCAGCCGGCCATGTGGCCTGACAGATAGCCCGCCTGGTAGGCGCGGTGCTCTGCCATTCCCGTGGTGGCAGCGGCCGCCGCGGCATCCTTCCGGCCCCGGCTTCGGCCGATGGCACTGCTCACCGCCGCTGTCACAGCAAGGAGTATCAGTACTAGCAGAACTTCCATGGCTACTCCTTGACGTCACGGGAATCTGGCATTTCGCCCGCATTTATCCAATCGATAGAGTAACTGTACCAAAAAGAACCCCACCGCCGAAACGGTGGGGTCCTTCTTGAATGACTACCGGCTGGGCCGGAAGGTCACCGATCTACAAGTAGTGACTACTTGATGATGCTGGTGACACGTCCCGAACCAACGGTGCGGCCGCCTTCGCGGATAGCGAAGCCGAGGCCCTCTTCCATAGCGATCGGCTGGATGAGCGCAACGGTCATCTCAGTGTTGTCGCCAGGCATAACCATTTCCGTGCCTTCCGGCAGGGTGATAACGCCGGTTACGTCCGTGGTACGGAAGTAGAACTGCGGGCGGTAGTTGGAGTAGAACGGGTTGTGACGTCCGCCTTCGTCCTTGGAAAGGATGTAGACGTTAGCCTCGAAGTCGGTGTGCGGGGTGATGGAACCCGGCTTGACGACAACCTGGCCACGCTCGACATCGTCGCGCTTCAGACCGCGGAGCAGGAGGCCACAGTTCTCGCCGGCCCATGCTTCGTCGAGCTGCTTGTGGAACATCTCGATACCGGTAACCGTGGTCTTCTGGATCGGGCGGATGCCAACGATCTCAACCTCGGAGTTGATGGCGAGGGTTCCACGCTCGGCGCGGCCCGTAACAACGGTGCCACGACCGGTGATCGTGAAGACGTCTTCGATCGGCATCAGGAACGGCTTGTCGCGGTCACGTACGGGGTCCGGAACGGACTCGTCGACTGCTGCCATCAGGTCCTGGACGGACTTGACCCAAACCGGGTCGCCTTCCAGAGCCTTGAGGCCGGAAACGCGAACAACCGGAGCCTCATCGCCATCGAAGCCCTGCGAGCTCAGGAGCTCACGAACTTCCATTTCGACGAGGTCGAGGAGTTCTTCGTCATCAACCATGTCGGACTTGTTCAGTGCGACCAGCAGGTAGGGAACACCAACCTGGCGGGCGAGCAGAACGTGCTCACGGGTCTGAGCCATCGGACCATCGGTTGCAGCAACCACGAGGATTGCGCCGTCCATCTGGGCAGCACCGGTGATCATGTTCTTGATGTAGTCAGCGTGACCCGGGGCGTCTACGTGTGCGTAGTGGCGCTTCTCGGTCTGGTACTCCACGTGGGAGATGTTGATGGTAATACCACGCTGGCGCTCTTCCGGAGCAGAGTCAATCGACGCGAAGTCGCGCTGCTCGTTGAGATCCGGGTACTGGTCGTACAGCACCTTGGAAATGGCGGCAGTCAGCGTCGTCTTACCGTGGTCAACGTGACCAATGGTGCCGATGTTGACGTGCGGCTTAGTCCGCTCGAACTTTGCCTTTGCCACAGGTTCCTCCTAGAACGATTTCAAGTGAAGTGCTCCTCGGCCGCGCTTTTCGCGGCAGAAACTTTAGCAAGTCTACTTGGGGGCTTGGTTTTGGTGAAATTGCAGATTCAGGAACCAATAGTAGTTCCTCGAGTCTGTTTGCGCAGGGGCCGGGCCGCGGCTCTCGCCGCAGCCCCGCCTCACACGCTTAGATGCCTTCCCGATACCGGAATTGCATCCGTTACCGGGAGATTACTCGCCGCGGGTTTTCTGGATGATCTCGTCGGCAACTGCCTTCGGGACCTCCGCGTAGCTGTTGAACGTCATGGAGTACACAGCGCGACCCTGGGTCTTGGACCGGAGGTCACCGATGTAGCCGAACATGCCGGACAGCGGAACGTGTGCACGGATAACCTTCACACCTGCTGCGTCTTCCATGGACTGCATCTGGCCACGGCGGGCGTTCAGGTCACCAATAACATCACCCATGTATTCCTCAGGTGTGCGGACCTCAACATCCATCAGCGGTTCAAGCAGAACAGGGTTCGCCTTGCGTGCAGCTTCCTTGAAAGCCATACGGCCGGCGATCTTGAACGCCATTTCCGAGGAGTCAACATCGTGGGACGCGCCATCAATCAGCGTGGCCTTGATGCCGACAACCGGGTAACCGGCCAGGACGCCGTCGTTCAGTGCATCCTGAATACCAGCATCAACGGACGGGATGTATTCACGCGGAACGCGGCCACCAGTGACCTTGTTCTCGAATGCGTACAGCTCGCCGGAAGCGGTATCCATGGGCTCGATCGCGATCTGGATCTTTGCGAACTGACCCGAACCACCGGTCTGCTTCTTGTGCGTGTAGTCATGACGCTCGACTGCGCGCTTGATGGTTTCGCGGTATGCAACCTGCGGCTTGCCAACGTTTGCCTCGACCTTGAATTCGCGGCGCATGCGGTCCACCAGGATGTCCAGGTGGAGCTCGCCCATGCCGGCGATGATGGTCTGGCCCGTGTCTTCGTTGAGGGAGACCTGGAAGGTCGGGTCCTCAGCGGAGAGCTTCTGGATGGCCGTGGAGAGCTTCTCCTGGTCACCCTTGGTGTTGGGCTCGATGGCAACCGAGATCACGGGCTCCGGGAAGCTCATGGACTCGAGGACGATCTGGTTGTTGGAATCACACAGGGTGTCACCCGTGGTGGTGTCCTTCAGACCGATGGCTGCGTAGATGTGGCCGGCGGTAGCGCCCTCAACGGGCATTTCCTTGTTGGCGTGCATCTGGAACAGCTTGCCGATGCGTTCCTTCTTGCCCTTGGTGGAGTTGACCACCTGGGCGCCTGCCTCAACGTGACCGGAGTACACGCGGACGAAGGTCAGCTGACCGAAGAACGGGTGCGCAGCAATCTTGAAGGCGAGGGCCGAGAACGGCTCGTCAGCAGAGGGCTTGCGGGTGAGTTCCTTCTCTTCGTCGCGGGGATCGTGACCGATCATCGGCGGGACGTCGAGCGGGTTCGGCAGGAAGTCAACAACGGCGTCAAGCATCGGCTGGACACCGCGGTTCTTGAAGGCAGAACCACAGAACACCGGGTAGAGCTCGGAGTTGATGGTCATCTTGCGGATGCCGGCCTTCAGTTCCTCAAGGGTGAGTTCTTCACCTTCGAGGTACTTCTCCATGAGTTCTTCGGAAGCCTCGGCCACAGTCTCTACGAGCTGTGCACGGTACTCTTCAGCCTTGGCCTGGAGGTCCGCCGGGATTTCCTGCACTTCGTAGGAAGCGCCCATGGTGACGTCACCCTTTGCGTCGCCAGGCCAAACCAGGGCGCGCATTTCGAGGAGGTCAACAACACCGATGAAGTCGTTCTCAGCGCCGATGGGCAGCTGCATAACCAGCGGCTTGGCACCAAGGCGGGAGATGATGGTGTCTACGGTGAAGTAGAAGTCAGCGCCCAGCTTGTCCATCTTGTTGACGAAGCAGATACGCGGAACGTTGTACTTGTCAGCCTGGCGCCAAACAGTCTCGGACTGCGGCTCCACGCCTTCCTTGCCGTCGAACACTGCAACTGCACCGTCGAGGACGCGCAAGGAGCGCTCAACCTCAACCGTGAAGTCAACGTGGCCCGGGGTGTCGATGATGTTGATCTGGTTCTTGTCCCAGAAGCAAGTCACGGCGGCAGACGTGATGGTGATGCCGCGTTCCTTTTCCTGTTCCATCCAGTCAGTCGTCGAAGCGCCGTCGTGCGTCTCGCCGATCTTGTGGTTCACACCCGTGTAGAACAGGATGCGCTCGGTAGTGGTGGTCTTGCCGGCATCGATGTGGGCCATGATGCCGATATTGCGGACCTTATTAAGGTCGGTAAGCACGTCCTGTGCCACGGGGTCTCCCTTTCGGATGGACTACACGTTCGCCGCCGGCTCAGTGAGCCGGCGGCGTCCGGAAAGTTTTTACCAGCGGTAGTGTGCGAAGGCCTTGTTGGACTCGGCCATCTTGTGGGTGTCTTCGCGACGCTTCACAGCGGCACCAAGACCATTGGAGGCATCCAGGATTTCGTTCTGGAGGCGCTCGGTCATGGTCTTCTCGCGGCGGGCCTTGGAGTAGCCCACGAGCCAACGCAGAGCGAGGGCGGTGGAGCGACCCGGCTTGACCTCAACCGGAACCTGGTAGGTAGCGCCACCAACACGGCGTGAACGTACCTCGAGGGAAGGCTTGACGTTGTCCATGGCCTTCTTGAGAGCGGCAACGGGGTCGCCGCCGGACTTGGCACGTGCACCTTCAAGTGCACCGTAAACGATGCGCTCTGCGGTGGACTTCTTGCCGTCGACAAGAACCTTGTTGATCAGCTGCGTGACCAACGGGGAGCCGTAAACGGGATCGGAAACTAGCGGCCGCTTCGGGGCCGGACCCTTGCGAGGCATATTACTTCTTCTCCATCTTTGCGCCGTAACGGCTGCGAGCCTGCTTGCGGTTCTTGACACCCTGGGTGTCGAGTGCGCCGCGGACGATCTTGTAGCGGACACCCGGAAGGTCCTTCACACGACCACCACGGACGAGCACGATGGAGTGCTCCTGGAGGTTGTGGCCAACACCGGGGATGTAGGCGGTTACTTCTACGCCACCGTTGAGACGCACACGTGCCACCTTACGGAGAGCCGAGTTCGGCTTCTTGGGGGTGGTGGTGTAAACGCGGGTGCAAACACCGCGGCGCATCGGGCTGCCCTTCAGCGCGGGAGCCTTGGTCTTGGAGACCTTCGGCGTGCGGCCCTTGCGGACCAGCTGGTTAATCGTAGGCACTTTCGTGTTCTCCGTTGTTTGATCTCTGCCCCCACACACAGGCGCCAGCCTGGGTAAACGTGGGAACTTTGGCGTTGCTCGTGCAGCCGGCCGAAACTCCGGTAGGCGTGCAAAAGTGCGGCATTCGTTGCGCATGTTGCCCGCAACCCGGAAACAGGCTCCACCCAGCACCATGAGAACAAAACCAAAATGATGCTGCGGCGGCCTTCATCCACTGCCACACAGAACAATTACCAAAAGTCTAGCACGGCTTGATCTAGGGCCTTAATCGGGTGTATGGAGGACGACGGCGCAACCCGGCTGCCGCCGTCGTCCTCCACTCCCCCGCCTGGCCAGGCAGAAAGCTGCCGCATTCACGGGTCCGGCCCCGCACTCAGGGAGTACGGGGCCGGACCTTTACGGCGTCACCTCAGCGATGACGGCGGGAGAACAACGGATCAGCGGAAGTCGTTACCGAGGTCGTAGTCATCCAGCGGGATGGCGTGGAACTCGGGAGCTCCGTCGCCGCCCAGTGCGTCATAGGAGAAGTCGGTGAAAGCGCTGGGGCCCGTGAACAGGCTTGCCTTTGCTTCTTCCGTCGGCTCCACAGTGACCTCTGTGTAGCGGGGCAGACCCGTACCAGCCGGGATGAGCTTACCGATGATGACGTTTTCCTTCAGGCCGAGCAGAGGATCGCTCTTGCCTTCCATGGCCGCCTGCGTCAGGACGCGGGTGGTTTCCTGGAAGGAAGCTGCCGACAGCCAGGACTCGGTAGCCAAGGAAGCCTTGGTGATACCCATGAGTTCCGGACGACCCGAAGCCGGGGACTTGCCCTCGGACACGACGCGGCGGTTCTCGTCCTCGAAGCGGGCGCGCTCTGCAAGCTCACCGGGGAGCAGGTCGGAGTCGCCGGATTCGATGACGGTCACGCGGCGCAGCATCTGGCGGACGATAACCTCGACGTGCTTGTCGTGGATACCAATACCCTGGCTGCGGTAAACGCCCTGTACTTCGTCCACAAGGAACTTCTGTGCAGCACGCGGACCCATGATGCGCAGAACCTGCTTCGGGTCCACTGGACCGTTGATCAGCTTCTGGCCGACGCTGACGTGCTCGCCATCCTCAATGAGGAGACGTGAACGGCGCAGTACCGGGTAGGCAATCTCTTCGGAACCATCGTCCGGAGTGATGACCAAGCGCATCTGGCGCTCGGACTCTTCAATGGTGATGCGGCCGGCTGCTTCAGCAATCGGTGCGACACCCTTCGGAGTACGGGCTTCGAAGAGCTCCTGGATACGGGGCAGACCCTGGGTGATGTCGTCGCCACCACCGGCGGAAACAGCACCACCGGTGTGGAACGTACGCATGGTCAGCTGGGTACCGGGCTCACCGATGGACTGTGCGGCAATAATGCCCACGGCCTCGCCGATGTCAACGGTCTTGCCAGTGGCCAGCGAACGGCCGTAGCAGAGTGCACAGGTACCGACCTTGGACTCACAGGTGAGTACGGAGCGGACCTTGACCTCGGTGATGCCTGCAGCCAGCAGCTGGTCGATGACGACGTCGCCGCAGTCGGTGCCGCCGGCAGCCAGGACGTTGCCCTGGGCATCGACGACGTCGACAGCCAGCGTACGTGCGTAGGCGCTGTTCTCGACGTTCTCGTCCAGGACGAGCTCACCGTTGGAATCCGGCACGGCGATCGGCGTGAGCAGACCGCGCTCGGTACCACAGTCCTCTTCGCGGACGATGACGTCCTGCGAAACGTCCACCAGACGACGGGTCAGGTAACCCGAGTTGGCGGTACGGAGAGCGGTATCGGCCAGACCCTTACGGGCACCGTGCGTGGCGATGAAGTATTCCAGCACCGACAGGCCCTCGCGGTAGGAGGACTTGATCGGGCGAGGAATGATCTCACCCTTCGGGTTGGCCACAAGACCACGGATACCCGCGATCTGGCGGACCTGCATCCAGTTACCACGTGCACCGGAGGACACCATGCGGTTGATGGTGTTCATCGGGGAAAGGCTGTCACGCATCGCCTGGGCGATTTCGTTGGTGGCCTTGTTCCAGATTTCGATCAGTTCCTGGCGACGCTCGTCGTCGTCGATCAGGCCCTTGTCGTACTGGCCCTGGATCTTGGCAGCCATGGCCTCGTAACCGGCCAGGATGGCAGGCTTGGAGGTAGGCACCTCGATGTCGGAAATGGCAACCGTGACACCCGAACGGGTGGCCCAGTAGAAGCCGGCGTCCTTCAGGTTATCCAGCGTTGCCGCCGTGACAACCTTCGGGTAACGCTCTGCGAGGTCGTTGACGATCCGGGACAGCTCGCCCTTGTCGGCAACAGCCTCAACCCAGGGGTAATCCTCAGGCAGCGTCTGGTTGAAGATGACCTGGCCCAGGGAGGTTTCAACGAGAGCCGGCTGACCGGCCTCCCAACCTTCCGGAGCTTCCCACCCTGCGTAAGGCACAAAATCATCCAGGCGGATCTTGACCTGGGAGTTCAGGTGCAGATCACGGGCGTCGTACGCCATGATGGCTTCCGAAACCGAGGAGAAGATGCGGCCTTCGCCGGCAGAACCGACGCGCTTGGTGGTCAGGTGGTACAGGCCGATGATCATATCCTGCGAAGGCAGGGTCACCGGACGGCCATCGGACGGCTTCAGGATGTTGTTCGAGGACAGCATCAGGATGCGGGCTTCGGCCTGGGCTTCCGGGCTCAGCGGCAGGTGGACTGCCATCTGGTCGCCGTCGAAGTCAGCGTTGAAGGCGCCACAAACCAGCGGGTGAAGCTGGATTGCCTTGCCTTCCACAAGCTGGGGTTCGAAGGCCTGGATGCCGAGGCGGTGCAGGGTAGGTGCACGGTTGAGCAGCACCGGGTGTTCGGTGATGATCTCTTCCAGCACGTCCCAGACCTGCGGACGGTAACGCTCAACCATGCGCTTTGCCGACTTGATGTTCTGGGCGTGGTTGAGGTCAACCAGGCGCTTCATCACGAACGGCTTGAAGAGCTCCAGGGCCATCTGCTTGGGCAGACCACACTGGTGCAGCTTCAGCTGCGGGCCGACAACGATGACCGAACGGCCGGAGTAGTCAACGCGCTTGCCGAGGAGGTTCTGGCGGAAACGACCCTGCTTGCCCTTGAGCATGTCGCTCAGGGACTTCAGCGGACGGTTGCCCGGACCCGTGACGGGACGGCCACGACGACCGTTGTCGAAGAGGCTGTCAACAGCTTCCTGAAGCATGCGCTTCTCGTTGTTGACGATGATCTCCGGAGCGCCGAGGTCAAGCAGGCGCTTGAGTCGGTTGTTGCGGTTGATCACACGACGGTAGAGGTCGTTGAGGTCGGAGGTCGCGAAGCGGCCACCGTCCAGCTGGACCATCGGGCGCAGTTCCGGCGGGATCACCGGGACGGCGTCGAGAACCATGCCGAGCGGGCTGTTGTTGGTGGTCAGGAATGCATTGACGACCTTCAGGCGCTTCAGGGCACGCGTCTTGCGCTGGCCCTTGCCGTTCTGGATGGTGTCGCGCAGTGACTCAGCCTCGGCCTGCATGTCGAAGGTTTCAAGACGCTTCTTGATGGCTTCGGCACCCATGGAGCCCTCGAAGTACAGACCGTAACGGTCGCGCAGTTCGCGGTACAGGCCTTCGTCGCCTTCAAGGTCAGCGACCTTGAGGTTCTTGAAGCGGTCCCAGACCTGCTCGAGGCGCTCGATGTCGGCGTCGGCACGCTTGCGGACGTTCGCCATCTGGCGGTCTGCAGAGTCGCGGGCCTTCTTCTTGTCGGCAGCCTTGGCGCCTTCACCCTCAAGACGGGCAAGCTCGTCTTCAAGGTCGCGGGCGATCGTGGCGATGTCGCTGTCGCGGTTGTCCACCATCTGCTTCTTCTCGAGGTCGTGCTCAACCTGGAGGTTCGGCAGTTCGGCGTGACGGCTTTCGGTGTCAACGCTGGTGATCATGTAGGCAGCGAAGTAGATGACCTTCTCAAGGTCCTTCGGTGCCAGGTCCAGAAGGTAGCCCAAGCGCGAGGGAACGCCCTTGAAGTACCAGATGTGCGTTACAGGCGCGGCCAGCTCGATGTGGCCCATGCGCTCACGGCGCACCTTGGCGCGGGTGACTTCAACGCCACAACGCTCGCAAATGATGCCCTTGAAGCGGACGCGCTTGTACTTGCCGCAGTAGCATTCCCAGTCGCGGGAAGGGCCGAAGATCTTCTCGCAGAAGAGGCCGTCCTTCTCGGGCTTGAGCGTGCGGTAGTTAATGGTTTCCGGCTTCTTGACCTCACCGTAAGACCATCCGCGGATGTCTTCCGCGGTGGCGAGGCCGATCTGCATGAGGCCGAAGGAGGATTCGCTGGACATAGGGTCCCTGTTCTCTCTTGTTCTCTAAATTCTGAAGTCTTGGTTACGGGAAGAGGGAGCTGTTCCGACGGACAGTTGTTGAGGCTGCCCGCCGGAACAGCTGCTAGACCTCTTCTACGGAACTGGGCTCTGCACGAGACAGATCGATGCCCAGTTCTTCCGCAGCCGTGAAGACTGCGTCATCAGAGTCACGCATTTCGATCGTGGTTCCATCAGTGGAAAGAACTTCCACGTTCAGGCACAACGACTGCATTTCCTTGATCAAGACCTTGAAGGACTCGGGAACGCCAGGCTCAGGGATGTTCTCGCCCTTGACGATGGCTTCGTAGACCTTCACACGACCATGGATGTCATCCGACTTGATCGTGAGGAGTTCCTGAAGCGTGTAGGCGGCGCCGTAAGCTTCGAGCGCCCACACTTCCATTTCACCGAAGCGCTGGCCACCGAACTGAGCCTTACCACCCAGCGGCTGCTGCGTGATCATGGAGTACGGGCCGGTGGAGCGCGCGTGGATCTTGTCGTCCACCAGGTGGTGGAGCTTCAGGATGTACATGTAACCGACGGAGATCGGGTCCGGGAACGGCTCGCCGGAGCGGCCGTCGAACAGACGGGTCTTGCCGGAGGAATCGATCAGGCGGTCGCCGTCGCGGGTCACGTTGGTGGAGTCAAGCAGACCAGTGATTTCTTCTTCACGGGCGCCATCGAACACGGGGGTGGCAACGGTGGTCTGGCCGGTTTCACGGGGCAGGTTGGGCAGGTTCTTGACCCACTCCGGCTCGCCTTCGATCTTCCAACCGGTCTTGGCAACCCAACCGAGGTGGGTTTCCAGGACCTGTCCAACGTTCATTCGACCCGGAACACCAAGCGGGTTCAGGACGATGTCCACCGGGGTACCGTCTGCGAGGAAGGGCATGTCCTCGATCGGGAGGATCTTGGAGATAACACCCTTGTTGCCGTGACGGCCGGCGAGCTTGTCGCCGTCGGTGATCTTACGCTTGGCTGCAACGTAGACGCGGACCAGCTGGTTCACGCCCGGGGGCAGTTCGTCATCGTTGTCGCGGTCGAAGACGCGCACGCCGATGACCGTACCGGACTCGCCGTGGGGCACCTTCAGGGAGGTGTCGCGGACTTCGCGGGACTTCTCACCGAAGATGGCGCGGAGAAGACGCTCTTCCGGGGTCAGTTCGGTTTCACCCTTAGGGGTGACCTTTCCAACCAGGATGTCGCCGGCTTCAACCTCGGCACCAATGTGGATGATGCCACGCTCGTCCAGGCCCGCAAGGACTTCCTCGGACACGTTGGGGATGTCACGCGTGATTTCCTCGGCACCAAGCTTGGTGTCGCGGGCATCAATTTCGTGCTCCTCGATGTGGATGGAGGAAAGGACATCCTCAGCAACAATGCGCTGCGACAGGATGATGGCGTCCTCGAAGTTGTGGCCTTCCCATGACATGAATGCCACGAGCAGGTTCTTACCGAGGGCCAGTTCGCCCTGGTCCGTTGCGGGACCATCAGCGATGATGCCGCCAACTTCCAGGCGCTGGCCTTCGTTGACCAGAACGCGGTGGTTGTAGCAGTTGCCCTGGTTGGAACGGGCGAACTTGTTGATGCGGTAGTTGGTCTCAGTACCGTCGTCATTGATCATGACAACCAGCTCGGCGGAAACCTCGGTGACCACACCTGCCTTCTTCGCGATGACAACGTCACCGGCGTCGACGGCTGCTGCACGCTCCATGCCGGTGCCCACGAAAGGAGCCTCGGAACGGACCAGCGGCACGGCCTGGCGCTGCATGTTGGCACCCATGAGTGCACGGTTGGCATCGTCATGCTCAAGGAACGGGATCAGGGCAGTTGCCACGGACACCATCTGGCGCGGGGAAACGTCCATGAACTGAACCTCGGCGGCGGGAACCAGAACGGGCTCGCCTCCACCACCACGGGCACGGACAAGGACGGTCTCTTCAGAGAACTTCTTGTCAGCATCCAGCGGAGCGTTGGCCTGTGCAATCAGGACCTCGGCTTCGTCGTCGGCCGTCAGGTACTGGACCTCGTCGGAAACGACGCCTTCGGAGACCAAACGGTACGGCGTCTCGATGAAGCCGAACGGGTTGATGCGACCGTAGGATGCCAGCGAACCGATCAGACCAATGTTCGGGCCTTCAGGGGTTTCGATGGGGCACATACGTCCGTAGTGGGACGGGTGAACGTCTCGAACTTCCATGCCTGCACGGTCACGGGACAGACCACCCGGGCCAAGTGCCGACAGGCGGCGCTTGTGGGTCAGACCCGAGAGCGGGTTGTTCTGGTCCATGAACTGCGACAGCTGGGAAGTTCCGAAGAACTCCTTGATGGCTGCGACAACGGGACGGATGTTGATCAGCGTCTGCGGCGTGATGGCCTCGACGTCCTGCGTGGTCATGCGTTCGCGGACGACGCGTTCCATACGGGACAGACCGGTGCGGACCTGGTTCTCGATCAGTTCGCCCACGGCGCGGATGCGACGGTTGCCGAAGTGGTCGATGTCGTCGACGTCGACGCGGAGCTCGTGGTCTTCGCCGTCGCGCTTGCCCATGAGGGTCTTCTCGCCGGCGTGGAGCGCAACGAGGAACTTGATCATGGCGACGATGTCTTCAACGTGCAGGACCGACGCTTCCTTGTCACCAAGGGAGCGGTCGATGCCGAGCTTGCGGTTGATCTTGTAACGGCCAACTTTGGCAAGATCGTAGCGCTTGGCGTTGAAGTACAGGTTGTCCAGCAGGGACTGGGCAGCCTCGACTGTGGGCGGCTCGCCCGGACGCAGCTTGCGGTAGATGTCCAGAAGCGCGTCTTCGCGGGTCTCGGTGGCGTCCTTCTCCAGCGTTGCACGCATGGAGTCGTACTGGCCGAACTCTTCCAGGATCTGGCCTTCGGTCCAGCCGAGGGCCTTCAGGAGAACCGTGACCGACTGCTTGCGCTTGCGGTCGAGGCGAACGCCGACCTGGTCGCGCTTGTCGATTTCGAGTTCGAACCATGCACCACGGGACGGGATGATCTTCGCAGTGAAGATGTCCTTGTCACTGGTCTTGTCGGCGGTGCGCTCGAAGTAGGCGCCCGGCGAACGGACCAGCTGGGAGACAACAACACGCTCGGTGCCGTTGACGACGAACGTTCCCTTTTCAGTCATGAGGGGGAAGTCGCCCATGAACACGGTCTGCTGCTTGATTTCGCCCGTGTTGTTGTTCATGAACTCGGCCTTGACGTACAACGGTGCCGAGTAGGTGGCGTCACGGTCTTTGCATTCGGCCATGGTGTACTTCGGGTCAGCGAACTCCGGCTCGGAGAAGCTCAGGGACATGGTGCCCTGGAAGTCCTCGATGGGGGAGATCTCTTCGAAGATGTCGGCAAGTCCGGAGGTGGTGGCGACGCTGAGGTCGCCCTCCTCGACAGCCTTCGCTACCCGCGCCTGCCAGCGTTCGTTTCCGACGAGCCAGTCAAAGCTGTCCGTCTGCAGGGCGAGAAGATTCGGAACATCAAGCGGTTCATGAATCTTTGCGAATGAGAGGCGGCGGGTGGCACCATCGGTGCTTGCCGTGTTAGCGGTTTCGTTATTAGAGGTGCTCGAGGCGACCAAGAGGGATCCTTCCACAGACCTTCAGGCGTTTTCAGATCTCCCCCGTTTGCATCCCGCAGAGTGCTCCGCAGGATACTTATTCCGGTTCCGCTATATGACCCGGACCCAGTCCACTCCTTGGCCGTGCACGTTAAGGAACGGCACGTCAATGGCGCAGCTGAGAGGTAAAGCCCACCGCTATATGAAGGCTGAAGGTTAACAGGGAAGACGCAAATATCTACAATACGGCAAAGCAGCCTTCCTGTCTACCCCAGATCGTCCGTGATTGCAAGCACCGTTGCTGCAGGCACCTAAGCCGCGGGCTACAGGGCCATCCACCACCCGTGCTGCCGACACCCCAACGGGCATCCCGCCTGCCAACAAAGCTCCTGTGAAGAGATGGAATGCCGCGGAAGGCACAACCGTTGAAAGGATAGGCTGACGCGCGCCCCGCGATAGCCTTGCTTCACCACTCCCGGATCGGAAGAGAGACCATGACCAACTCCGCTGACGACAATGACGTTGTCATCCTCGCCGCTTCCCGCACCCCACAGGGCCGGCTCAACGGGCAACTGGCGGGCTTCACCGCCGTCGACCTTGGTGCACACGCCATCACCGCGGCCCTGGCCGCCAGCGGTGTGAAAGCCGAGCAGGTGGACGCCGTGATCATGGGGCAGGTGCTCCAGGCCGGAGCTGGCCAGAACCCGGCCCGCCAGAGCGCCATTGCCGCCGGCGTAGGCTGGAACATCCCTGCCCTGACCATCAACAAGGTGTGCCTCTCCGGGCTCACTGCCGTCATTGATGCCGCACGGATGATCCGCAGCGGTGACGCCACCGTAGTGGTGGCCGGCGGCCAGGAATCCATGACCCGCGCTCCGCACCTCCTGCCCGGCTCCCGGCAGGGCTGGACCTACGGCGCCATCCAGGCCCTGGACGTAGCCGCCCACGACGGACTCACTGATGCCTTCGACGGGCAGTCCATGGGCTTGTCCACAGAAACCAAGAACCTCACCCTGGGCATCGACCGCAAGGCACAGGACGAGGTTGCTGCTGCTTCCCACCAGCGTGCCGCTGCCGCCATCGCAGACGGAACGTTCGACGTCGAAATTGCTCCTGTGAGAGTCAAGCAGCGCAAGGGCGATCCGCTGGTTCTCAGTACGGATGAAGGCGTCCGCCCCAACACGACGGTGGAAACCCTGGCGCCGCTCAAGGCCGCGTTCGCTACAGACGGCACCATTACGGCCGGGAACTCCTCTCCCCTGTCCGACGGCGCGTCAGCATTGGTGCTGGCCAGCCGCCGCTTCGCCGAAGACAACGGCCTGGATTACCTGGCCGTTGTGGGAAAACCCGGCCAGGTTGCCGGCCCGGATAATTCACTGCACTCCCAGCCGTCCAACGCCATTGCCCAAGCGCTGAAGCGGGCCGGCTGGACGGTTGAAGACCTGGACTTCATCGAAATCAATGAAGCGTTCGGCTCCGTGGCAGTCCAATCCCTGAAGGACCTGCGTTATCCGCTGGAAAAGTGCAACATCCATGGCGGCGCCATTGCCCTGGGCCACCCCATCGGGGCATCCGGCGCCCGGCTCGCACTGCATGCAGCCCATGAGCTCAAGCGCAGGGGAACAGGCAAGGCCGCAGTGTCGCTGTGTGGCGGTGGCGGACAGGGCGAAGCCCTACTCCTGTACCGCGACTGATGGAGGAACCTGGACTGACGTTCGAACGAGCACCGATGGGAAACGAGCACTGATGGGAAACGACGTGAATGAAGCTGTGACGGACGGTGCTGAGAGGTTCCTGTCCGATGCCGCCGCCCGCGGACTGGACGTTGACGTCGTCGAGCGTCCCGCAGCGCGCAGCCTCGAAGAAGCTGCCGGGATCCTGGGCATCAGCCCTGCGGACATTGTGAAGTCGCTGGTGGTCAAGCACCGCGATGGCAGCTTCCTGTTCGCACTGATTCCCGGGGACCGCCAGATCTCGTGGCCGAAGTTGCGGGCCTTGGTGGGTGTCAACAAGCTCTCGCTCCCCCACGCCGACGTCGCCCTGGCAGCCACCGGCTACGAGCGGGGCACCATCACGCCGTTGGGCAGCACCACACCCTGGCCCGTGTACGCCGACGCCACCATCACCGGGCGTCGCATCTCCATGGGCGCAGGCGCCCACGGCCGGAGCGCGTTCGTGGACGCGGATGCCCTCACCGCTGCACTCGGTGCGGTTGTGGCGGACATCAGCGAACCCAATTAGGTGACAGTTGAGGCCGTTCTGACAGCTCAGAACGGCATGTGCTGCTACCTGCTTGGGGTGCATTAAACGCAGGAAGCCCCGCCCGGCGAACCGGACGGAGCTTCCACAAGCAAGAACGAGCTACTTGAGGGTAACCGTTGCGCCAGCTTCTTCGAGCTGAGCCTTTGCCTTCTCGGCAGCTTCCTTGGTGGCGCCTTCGAGAACAGCCTTCGGTGCGCTGTCAACCAGGTCCTTGGCTTCCTTGAGGCCGAGGGAGGTGATGGCGCGAACTTCCTTGATCACTGCGATCTTCTTGTCGCCAGCAGCTTCGAGAACGACGTCGAATTCGGTCTTCTCTTCAGCAGCTTCAGCAGCACCGCCGGCAGCGGGGCCGGCAACTGCAACAGCAGCAGCCGTAACTTCGAAGGTCTCTTCGAAGAGCTTGACGAACTCGGAGAGCTCGATGATGGTCAGTTCCTTGAAAGCTTCAATGAGCTCTTCGTTGCTGAGCTTCGCCATGGTGGCGTCCTTCCATTAGTTGGTGCAGGTCCGGGCTAAACCGATCCATGCACCAGAGTTTGATTGAGGGGAGAACTTAGTTCTCTTCGGTTGCAGCTTCAGCGGCTTCGGCCGGAGCCGCAACCTCTTCAGCAGCAGCCTCTTCAGCGGCCGGGGCTTCTTCAGCGGCCGGTGCAGATGCGCCGCCCTCTTCTTCAAGCTTGAGGCGCAGAGCGTCGATGATGCGTGCAGCAGCGGATGCGGGAGCCTTGAGGACACCAGCAACACGTGCAAGCTGCAGCTCGCGGGACTCGAGGGCTGCCAGTGCGGCAACTCCTGCTGCGTCCAATGCCTTGCCTTCGAAGACGCCGGTCTTGATAACCAGCTGCTTGTTGGCCTTGGCAAAGTCCGTCAGGCTCTTGGCAGCAGCAACAGCGTCACCCTTGATGAAAGCGATTGCAGTAGGGCCGGCGAGCTGATCGTTGAATGCTTCAACTCCAGCTTCCTTGGCTGCAATGGCACTCAGGGTGTTCTTGACGACCGAGAACTTGGTGTCCTGGCCGAGCGCAACACGCAGTTCCTTGAGCTGTGCAACAGTGAGCCCGCGGTATTCGGTCAGGACAGCCGCGTTCGATTCCTTGAAATCGTTGGTGATCTCCGCAACAGCGGAAACCTTGCTAGGCGTTGTCATAACCCTCCTTCCGGGGAATAAAGCCGGTCTTCCGGGTCCCCGCTCACGAGAGCTAAAACTAAAAACGCCCCGCGCAGATGCACGGGGCTTGGCTCAACACAGAGAATCCGTGGAGACTTGCTTCGTTCACCTGCGCCGGCCGCCCTATGTTCAGGGTCCTTCGTCAAGGAATTCACTGTGATCTCAAGGGCGTAGCTGCAGAATTGAGCTGTGCTCGAAAGAGTGGATTCCCATCAACCGACGGTCTTTGGTACTTCAAGGTTACGGGAGAGTGGTCCCCAAACCAAATCGAGGGCGGCCTAGTCCGACGACGTCGTGTCCTTACCCCGTCCGGGAAGTTCCTTCTGCCAGAGTCCGGTGACGCCCGCCGTCGTAAACCCCAACTGCTTGTTCACGGTGAGGAGGTAACGGTTCTCGGGCGCGTTCCACGTGTAGATCACCCGGGCATCAGGGAATTGCTCGCTGAGCCTTTCCATGTTGGCCACCTTGATCAGCAGGCCCAGCTTGTTGCCCCGGTGTTCCTGGAGGACCAGCGTGTCGTCTTGGAACACCACGTCCTGGCGGTGGGCCAGGACGCTGATGGTGGTCAGGCCCACGAGCCTACCGCTCTCACCATGCTCGACGGCGGTGACCACCGTGCGCCGGCCCTGCGCCAAGGCGGCGTCTTCGGTGTCACGGAGTACGACGGGATCGAACACCATGCCGCTTGCCTCGACCTCGGGGGCATCTTCTTCACCCTCATCCCGGACTACCTCGCCGGCAGCGTTTTCCAACGCCGCCACGGCTTCAAGCCACGGTTCAGGGCAGCGGTCCGTCCAGTGGTGCAGGACATAGCGGCCACCGTTGGCTTCCTCGGCCTCCACCTGCAGGTCGCCCACCAGTTTGGAGTCGAGGGGCAGGACGCAGGAGCTGAACTGCTCAATGTGCTGGAGGGTGTAGCCGGCACGTTTGGCAAAATCCACCTCCCTGCTGCTCACGGGAATGAAGCCCGCACCACTTCCAGGGATCAGCTGGTCCTCGGGGACCTCAGTCAGAGATGTCGCAGGATGGTTGGTGTCCACCAGGATCATGGTCCTGCCCTCTGCCCTTGCCAGTTGTTCGGCGGCTTCAAGCAATTGCCGCCCGACGCCCTGGCTTTGATACTCAGGCAGGATATCCAAGGTGAATTCGGCCAGGTCCATGTTGTCGGCCAGGGGCAAGGCAATATCCACAGTGCCCACAATGGCGCCGTCCACCTTGGCCACCAGGATGATCTGGCGCTCATATGGATCGGAGAACTCCAGCAGCTTCTCCAAGGGCGTGTAGGCGAGGTCGTCGCTCCCCCAGGTTTCCATGCGTACCCGTCGGCCAACTTCCACAGCGTCCAGGAAATCAGCGGCGTCGGGACTGTCCAGGGTGTCAGGCACCCACAGCTGCTCGACGTGAACGGTCTTTGCCTCGTCTACAGTCATCCCAGCCGTTTCTGCCATTCGCCTTCAAAGCCGGAGGGCTTGAATCCCAGGGCGATATTAATGGACAGCATATGCCGGTTTTCATTGGCGTTCCATGTCATCACCGACGTGGCGTCGGGCCAGAGCTCCTTTGCGCGACGAAGATTGGCGATCTTGACCAGCATCCCCAAGCGGTGACCGCGGTGCCCAGAGGCCACCAACGTGTCCTCCTGAAAGATCACGGCAGGCAGGGCCGCGCGATGGGTCAGGACCGTGTAGGCAGCAAGCTCACCTGTGGCGTCGTGGCGGGCAACCGCTACTACCGGGTCAACACCGCCCGCCCTCCATGTGGATTCTTCCTGGCGTACCCGGGCGGCATCCCAGTCCTCGCCCTCCCAGCCCAACCCGGCGATGGGCACTTCCGTGCTCATGAGGCTCTTGAGGTGCGCGAAGACGTCCACCAGATGGTCCGGGCACCGGTCCTGCCACGCCATGACGCTGTACCCGGCAGCCCGCTGCGTAGCCTCAGCCTCAAGGTCCCGCAGAACCTCCTCCCCCACAGGGAAAGGCAGCGTGCTGTTGGTTTCCACCTGTTCCAACGAGTACCCATGATGGAGGGCGAACAAGGTTGATGCGGAATCCAGCGGGACACCGCCGGTGCCGGACTTGGCCTCCAGCAACCGGACGCGTTCCGTGGCCGGCCTGAGCGGCTCCTCGCAGTACCCGTCAAAGGAGTTGCGGCCCCGTCCGCGTGCCAGTTCCTCCACACAGCCGAGGATGGCGGATCCAAACCCGCGCCGACGGAAAGGTGAGGCGACAAGGACGTCCACGCCCGCCGTCGTCGTGTTTTCACTCAGCGGCAGGGTCAGCGTTCCGCTGCCCACCACGGAGCCATCGAGATACGCCAGGAACACCTGCCGCTCCTCGTACTCACTCCCCCGCCAAAACACAGCAGCTTCGGCCAACGTGGGACAACGGTCCCGGTTGCCCCAGAGCTCCAACTGGTGGGCGACGTCCAGCCCATGGAAAGCCTGGAATTCCGAGGCGTCTTCGCCGGGCTGGACAGGCACGGGAATCCGTTCCACGGATAGCCCGCCAGGGACGGAAGAGTTCGACGACGACACGCACCACAGCCTACGGCGCACCACTGCCGGTGAACAGGGAACAGGGCAGGAAAAAGGACCGCCCGGCTAAGCCGGACGGTCCTTTTCTCAGAGCCAGTGTTCGCGAAGCTTACGCGTCGGTGAGAACCTTGGTGACGTTCGGGTCAACGGTGATGCCCGGACCGAACGTGGTGGCAACGGTAGCCTTCTGGATGTAGCGGCCCTTGGAAGCGGACGGCTTCAAGCGAAGCACCTCTTCCAGTGCAGCTGCGTAGTTCTCGGCCAGCTTGTTGGCGTCGAAGGAAACCTTGCCGATGATGAAGTGCAGGTTCGAGTGCTTGTCGACGCGGAAGTCGATCTTGCCACCCTTGATGTCGTTGACAGCCTTGGTGACATCCGGGGTAACCGTACCGGTCTTCGGGTTCGGCATCAGGTTACGCGGGCCGAGGACCTTACCGAGGCGGCCAACCTTGCCCATGAGGTCAGGGGTTGCCACTGCGGCGTCGAAGTCGGTCCAGCCGGCTGCGATCTTTTCGATCAGGTCATCGGAACCAACGAAGTCGGCGCCGGCAGCGATTGCTGCTTCAGCCTTGTCGCCGGTTGCGAAAACGAGGACGCGGGCGGTCTTACCGGTGCCGTGCGGCAGGTTGACGGTGCCACGAACCATCTGGTCGGCCTTACGCGGGTCAACGCCCAAACGGAAAGCTACCTCAATGGTTGCGTCGAACTTGGAAGGGTTGGTGTCCTTCGCGAGGGTGATGGCTTCGATCGGGGCGTAGACCTTGTCTGCCTCGATCTTGGCTACGGCTGCCTCATATGCTTTGCTGCGCTTTGCCATGCTGCTGTTTCTCCTTGTGCAGTTGTGGTCTGCGGACCGCGCTGGGCCCTGCCACAGTCGTGGATCCGGCAAGGATCCTGCGACATTTCAAATGTTTCAGATGCCGGTCGCCCGGCGGGTGAAGGCCACAAGGGCCTCCGAAGACTACTAGCCTTCTACGGTGATACCCATGGAGCGGGCGGTGCCGGCGATGATCAGGGCAGCAGCCTTGATGTCGTTGGCGTTGAGGTCTTCCATCTTGGTGGAAGCAATTTCCTCAACCTGTGCCTGGGTCAGCTTGGCAACCTTGACGGTGTGCGGGGTAGCTGAACCCTTGGCGACGCCTGCAGCCTTCTTGATGAGCTCTGCAGCCGGCGGGGTCTTGGTGATGAAGGTGAAGGAACGGTCTTCGTAGACCGTGATTTCCACCGGGATAACGTTTCCGCGCTGGGATTCCGTTGCAGCGTTGTACGCCTTGCAGAATTCCATGATGTTGACACCGTGCTGGCCAAGCGCAGGACCGATCGGCGGGGCCGGGTTAGCGGCACCTGCCTGGATCTGCAGCTTGATGAGGCCGGTGACCTTCTTCTTGGGAGCCAATGTAGGGTCCTTCTCTCAATAGCTTCCTGGGGCACAGGAGCGCGTCCCAGGTTTTTGGCCGCCATGGCGAGGCGGCCGGCCGCTCCCGAACTGCTAAGCAGGCAGGACTGGAGCGAAAATTGAAATCAGCTAGATCTTGGTGACCTGGTTGAATGCGAGCGTCACCGGGGTTTCGCGCTCGAAGATCGAGACCAGGACCACCAGGGTCTGGGACTCGGGCTTGATCTCGGAGATCGTTGCCGGAAGGGTCTCGAACGGGCCCTCCTTGACGATGACCGACTCGCCGACCTCGAAGTCGACGGCCACGGGAGCCTGGTTCTGCTTGTTGACCGGCTTGCCCTGCTCTGCCTGCTCTTCTTCGAAGACCGGGGCGAGCATGGAGAAGACCTCGTCAAGGCGCAGCGGCACGGGGTTGTGGGCGTTGCCCACGAAGCCGGTGACACCCGGCGTGTGGCGAACGGCGCCCCAGGAGGCATCGGTCAGGTCCATGCGGACCAGGACGTAACCGGGAATGCGAACGCGGTTGATGACCTTGCGCTGCGCGTTCTTGATCTCGACGACCTCTTCCATGGGGACCTGGATTTCGAAGATGTAATCTTCCATGTCCAGGGTCTGGATGCGGGTCTCAAGGTTTGCCTTCACGCGGTTTTCGTAACCTGCGTAGGAGTGGATGACGTACCAGTCACCTTCCTGGCGGCGCAGCTTGCCCTTGAATTCCTCGGCCGGATCGGCCGGAGCTGCAGCAGCAGCGGCTGCCAGGTCGTCGCCGTCGGACTCTTCCGAAGCGTCGTCCTCATCTGCAACATCGCCGGACGCGTCATCAGATTCGGCGTCGACGTCAGCTTCGAAGTCCTCTTCGGAATCATCGGCGTCAGCAGATTCGGGCGCAGCAGAATCAACCTCGGACTCTTCCGCAGCCTCAACTGCAGCGCCCTCAGTTTCTTCCAGCTCAGTCTCGTTTACCTCGAGCTCCTGCTCAGACACTTGGTCTCCTGCTTCCTCATTGCCTAACATGCCTATTTAAATGGCTCAATTCCGCAAACCCCGCAAAATTCCTGAAGTACCAAGGAATTCCACACAGTTTGCGGACAGATCCGCTTAGCGGTCCGTAGCGCCTGACCCACCGAAGACCCAGCTGACTCCCGTGCCGAAGGCCAGGTCCAGAAGGGTGACGATGAGCATCATGATGGCCACGAACACCAGCACCACGAGCGTGTAATTGATCAGTTCCTTGCGGGTGGGCGCAACGACCTTCTTCAGTTCACCAATGACCTGGCGGACGAAGAGAGCAATACGGGCGAAGAAGCCACGATCGGCTTTCTTGGCGGGACGGCCCTTCGAGCTGCTGGCAGCTGTTTCGGTCACCTGATCCTCACTCACCTTGCAAAGTCGTTGACCCGACTCTGATCAGAGCCATGGTTGCTGCGCTTGCCCCGGCGTTTCCGCCGGGACAGCTTGCGCAGGGCAGACAGGACTCGAACCTGCAACCTGCGGTTTTGGAGACCGCTGCGCTACCAATTGCGCCACTACCCTATGGATCGAATCCATGTTTCAGGCCGCACTTCAGCCTGTGGTGCTTTTCAACACCGGTGAACCAGTCTACGCAAGAATTTCGCGATAGTCGAACCGGCCCATTTCCGGTCCCCCCAGCCCCAAAAACCTGTGACCAGCATTATCAGTCACAAAGTCCGGCGGGCACCCGGGAGGTCCGCAGAACAGCATAAGGTAGTTTACGTCGAATCCCATCATCCAGCCCACGAGCTGCCTGCGAAGAACGGTACATAGATGTCTGCCGGAACAACTACCGCCCGCATTTCACAGCGAATCTCCGCCATTGCCGAGTCCGCCACCCTTGCCGTTGACGCCAAGGCCAAGGCACTGAAGGCCGCGGGACGTCCCGTGATCGGTTTCGGTGCCGGGGAACCCGATTTCCCCACCCCGGATTACATCGTCCAGGCCGCCATTGAAGCTGCGAGCCAGCCGAAGTACCACCGCTATTCCCCCGCCGGCGGCCTCCCTGAGCTGAAGAAGGCCATTGCGGAGAAGACCCTGCGGGACTCCGGCTACCAGGTTGACCCCTCCCAGGTCCTGGTGACCAACGGCGGCAAGCAGGCGGTCTACAACACCTTCGCTACGTTGGTGGATCCGGGCGACGAGGTCATCATTCCCACCCCGTTCTGGACCACCTACCCCGAAGCCATCCGCCTCGCCGGTGGCGTGCCCGTTGAGGTCTTCGCCGGTCCGGAACAGGGTTACCTGGTGACCGTCGAGCAGTTGGAAGCAGCCGTGACGGAGCGGACCAAGATCCTGCTGTTCGTTTCCCCGTCCAACCCCACCGGTGCCGTCTACAGCCCGGAGCAGGTTGCGGAGATCGGCAAGTGGGCCGCGTCCAAGGGCCTGTGGGTTGTCACGGATGAAATCTACGAGCACCTGACCTACGACGGCGTGGAGTTCACCTCCATCGCCACGGCCGCTCCGGAACTGGGCGACAAGGTTGTCATCCTCAATGGCGTTGCCAAGACCTATGCCATGACCGGATGGCGCGTGGGGTGGATGATTGGCCCGGCCGACGTCATCAAGGCAGCCACCAACCTGCAGTCGCACGCGACGTCCAACGTCTCCAACATCATGCAGGTCGCCGCCGCCGCTGCCCTCACGGGTCCGCTGACCGCCGTCGACGAAATGAAGGTAGCCTTCGACCGCCGCCGCAAGGCGATCGTCGCCGGACTCAACGCGATTGAAGGCGTTGAATGCCCGACGCCGACCGGCGCCTTCTACGTGTATGCGGACGTCCGCGGGCTGCTGGGTAAGGAATTTGAGACCTCCAACGGTCCCGTCCGTCCTTCCACCTCTGCTGAACTCGCCACCCTGATCCTCGACGAGGTCGAGGTAGCCGTGGTTCCGGGCGAAGCGTTCGGTCCCTCCGGCTACGTCCGTCTGTCCTACGCATTGGGCGACGACGACCTCGCCGAGGGTGTCCGCCGCATCCAGGAATTCCTGGGCAAGGCCAAGTAGCAACCAGCCAACGCGAACGCTCTTCCACCACGGCAGGTGGAAGAGCGTTTCCGTTTAAGGCGCGGGACGTGAGAGAGGGCTAGAGGAGGCGGCGCTCGGCCGCCCACTTGGTGAGCTCGTGCCGGCTGGAGAGCTGGAGCTTCCTCAGGACGGCCGATACGTGGGTCTCCACGGTCTTGATGGAAATGAAGAGTTCCTTGGCGACTTCCTTGTAGCTGTATCCCCGCGCGATGAGCCTCATGACTTCGAGTTCGCGTGCAGAAAGCCTGTCCAGTTCATCGTCGGCGATATCTGCCGGTGCAGTACCGAACGCATCCAGCACGAAGCCCGCAAGCCGCGGTGAGAAGACGGCGTCGCCGTCGGCCACCCTGATCACGGCATCGGAAATCTCTTTGCCGGAGATGGTCTTGGTGACATACCCGCGGGCACCGGCCCGGATGACGGAGACTACGTCCTCGGCTGCGTCCGAAACACTCAGCGCCAGGAAGCTGGTGGTTCCCAGCAACGCGGCCGATCCAGCAATGACCTCACGCCCTCCACCACCCAGTCCGCCGGGAAGGTGAACGTCCAAGAGCACCACCTCCGGGCGGGCTTCGGCAATGACGGCAATGGCCTGCTCCACCGTTCCGGCTTCGCCTACGACGTCCATGCGGGCATCCAGATCGGCTTTCAGCCCCGACCGGAAGATGGTGTGGTCATCCACGATCACGACCCGCACTGTGCGTCCTGGACCATTCTGGGGGTTGGTGCTCATTGCTTCGCTTCTCCGTTCCGGGCTTCACTGTTCCGGGCTTCATTGTTCCGCTGTTCGCCCACGTCGCCGTTAGCGGACGGCAGGGTCAGCCGCACTTCCGTTCCGTCGCTGCTGCTGCTGATGGTCGCTGTGCCACCGTGCCGCTTCATCCGGCCAATGATCGATTCCTTGACGCCCAGCCTGTCGTCCGGAACAGCATCCGGATCGAAGCCGGGACCGCGGTCCTTGACGAAGATTTCCGTGGTGCCCGCAGTGCTCTCCACATACACGGACACCGTTCCGCCGCCATGCCGTGCTGCGTTGAGCATCGCTTCCCGGGCTGCCTGCACCATGGCCTCGTGCCGCTCCGTCATGTCCGTATCGCCCACCGCCACCACTTCTACAGCGTGGCCCTGGGAGTCCTCGACCTCCGCTGCGACGGCCTTGATGCGCTCGGCCAGAAGTCCCGATTCCTTGGCTGCATCACTGAAAAGCCAGGCCCGGAGTTCGCGTTCCTGTGCCCTGGCCAGCCGCACGACGTCCTGTTCCGACCCCGCCCTGCGTTGGATCAGCGCCAAGGTCTGCAATACGGAGTCGTGCAGATGGGCGGCGATCTCGGCGCGCTCTGTCTCGCGGATGCGTCCTGCCCGTTCGGTTTCCAGGTCCTTCCAGAACTTGAGTCCCCAAGGCAGCAGGACCAAGGCAACGCCGCCCAGGACGGCCACGGATGCCAGCAACGCCAGCCATGTCTGTTCCCACGATCCCGAGCCGGACACCATGACCAGGACCCCGGCCACCACCAACGCCAGGCCTGCTGCCAGACGGACCCAACCGCCGGCTTGATCGGCCTTGGTCTTGTCCACCAAGCCGGCCCTGCGGGTTTCGTCGAGCTGCATCCAGGCGATGGCAGCCCCGCCCAGGATGGCCGCGGCCGGAATAAGGGTCCCCAAGGGAACGTCGACGCCGAACTGGCGTGCGATCAGGATGGCGGCCACCAGGAGCAGGGCCGCTCCGAGAAGGATTTCCTTGCCGTAGGGGATGCGCCGTGAGGTGAACCAGGATGCCAGGCCTCCCTCACCGCCGCTGCCCGCCCAGTCCCATGCGGCGGCCGGACGGCCAAATCCTGCAGGTTCAGCGGCGGGAACCTGACCACGGCCCGGGACGTCGTCACTTCCGGAGGCCGTGCGGTGGGGAGCTGCCCCGGAGAAAGGCCCGCCGACCGGGACGGAACCAAAAACCGGAGGTGCGCCGGCCGCCGACGGCGAGGATCCGGCGTCGTACGCTTTCGACGCCTGGGGACTTCCTTCGCCCGGCGTGAACACAGCAGGCGTGGTTCCCCCACTGGGCCCAGGTACGGGCGGCAGGCTCACGGCAGGAGCAATGGGCGACGCCGGACGGCGGGCATTGCGCTTGGCGCTCTCATCCGCGGTGGGAACCATGGTCCACAGCCACGCGTAAAAGGCCACACCTGCACCGCCGGCGAAACACGCCAGGATCATGCCAAGCCGGACGAACTTGACCGGCCAGCCCAAGTGATCGGCCAGTCCACTGCAGACGCCCGCGATCATGCGGTCGCTGCTGCGGACCAGCACGGGGCGTTGTACAGCGGTAGTCATGTACCAATCCAAACACGGATAAGGGTGACCCGGACCGGAAACCAGCGTTGTTCGGGGGTCCCTCAGGGATCATTCAGGGTATCCCCCAGTAGAGGGAATGACGGGCGGGACGGCAGGATCGAAGTATGAACGCGAACAGCATGAATCCAGAGGAACCCGGAACGCCAGGCACTGCCGGCACCTCCGGCTCACAGCAAGAGCCCACCGCCGGCGCTTCCGCGGGAACTGGTCCGGACAACGGCAACTACCCGCCGGCCGGTACCGCTCCGGCCACTTCTCAGGAGAACTTCTTCGACTGGATCCGCAACCAGGGCGTCCGCCGCGGACCGGACCGCTGGATTGGCGGCGTCGCAAGCGGTGTTGCGCACCGCTTCGGCATCGACCCGCTGATCGTGAGGGGCATCTTCATTGTCCTGGCAGTCTTCGCCGGAATAGGGGTGCTGCTTTACGGCATTGCCTGGGCCCTCCTGCCTGAGCCCGATGGCCGCATCCACGTCCAGGAAGCAGCTGCCGGCCGCTGGTCCGGGGGCATGACCGGCGCGTTGATCACCACGATCATCGGGCTCCCGAGCCTGGGCCGTGGATTCTGGGGTTGGGGCTGGGATGGATTGCCCGGCCTGTTCTGGACGCTGTTCTGGATGGGTGGCATCTTCTACCTCATCTACTTCCTGGTCCAACGCAACAAGGCTCCGAAGGGAACTCCGCCCATGAGCCAGCAGAACTACGCCGCGGCACCCGGCAAGACCGCCGCGTACGGAACCCCGACCACCTACGGCCCGTCTGCCGCCTATGGGGCTTCGGCTGCGGGCAACACGGGCGTCCCTGTCTATGGCACCGGCCAGCCCGGCACGAAACTGCATGGTCATGGCGCAGGCGCCGTACCGCCGTCGGGACCGTACACGCCGTCGGGTCCTTACAATTCGTTCAATCCGTCCGGCCCCCGTCCGCCGCAGGGCCCCACTCCCCCTCAGAACTGGGAGCCCAACCCCGCCGCCCCCAAGCGCAGGGGACCCGGTGCTGCGATCGTGGCAGTCTCTGCCGGTGCTGCGTTGCTGGCCGGCGGTACGTTGAAAGCGCTCGACGCCGGGAACGTCATTGACTTGGGCAATTCCGCCAACGCCGTGGTGTGGGCCACCGGTGCCGCAGTCCTGGGCCTGGGCATCCTGGTTGCAGGACTACGCGGCCGGACCTCGGGGTTCCTTGGTTTCCTCGCAGTGGCTGCCCTTATCATCGGAGGGATCTTCAACGTGGTCCCCAGGGACGGCGACCGGTTTACTTTCCACGACGTCAACTGGGCACCCACATCACTGGAGCAAGCGCGGCAAGGGATCGACGTCACCGGCGCCCAAGGTGTGGTGGACCTGAGCGACATCACCATGAATCCCCCGCTGATCTCCGAGGTCCTGATCCCCGTAGATGCGACCGCCAGCAACGTCACGGTCATCATTCCCGACGACGTGCCTGTGGAAGTCAGGGCGGACATGACCTTCGGCAACCTCAACGAACGCGGCTCGGACCGCGGCGGCCGGCTCCAGGACGAGCGGACCCTGTACAACACCGGGAAACCCGGAGCCAACCTCGTGGTGGAAATCGACGGCACGTTCAGCAACGTGACCATCCAGGAAGGAAACTGACATGAGCACCAACGAGCCCGGCAAGGCCAACGAAGCCCACCCCACAGCACCTCTGCCCAAGGAAACCCGCCCCACCGAGGCCCTCCCGAAGGAAACCCGCCCCACCGAGGCCCTCCCGAAGCCACGGCTCCAGGAAATCCCGCTCACGCCGCCGCTGGAGCGCAGCTTCCAAGTGGAGCACGCGGACGACGACGAACCCCGGCAAGCCCGGATCGGCACCGTGGTGTGGGGGCTGATCGTGATAGCCCTGGCTGCCTTGATCGTCATCTCGACGCTCGGTTGGGTGACGCTTAACGGCACGTACGTGCTGATAGGCCTGATGATCGGCGCAGGAGCAGCCTTGGTGGTGGGAGGACTCCTCTCCGCCCGCAAGGGTTCCAAAAAAGTGACCACCACGAAGTGACAAAGCAACCACAACAGGGAAGTCTGTAGCCATGGACAAGTTCTTCAGCATCGTCAGGGGCTTCGGCCTGAAGCGTGGACCGCAACGCTGGCTGGGCGGCATCTGCGGAGGAATCGCGGCAAAGCTCAGGGTGGACGTGGCATATGTCCGGGTGGCATTCCTGCTTTTCTGCCTGCTGCCGGGGCCCGCGTTCGTGATCTACATCCTGGGCTGGCTGCTCTTGCCGGACCAGAACAACAAGATCGCGCTCGAATCGTTCATCAGCCAGCGCTCCCGGTAAATCCGGTCACAAAGCACGCGAAGCGTCCCGTCACCAGGCGGGGCGCTTCCTTTGTTTTCGATCACGTTTCCAATACCGCACGGCCGGGTTCAAAAGTAACCGTTTGTGTCCCACCCCACATGCGCGTCTACAATCATGGGGAGCTCAGCGTGGCGCTCTGCACGTATTCCTCCAAGCCATGAGTGAGCAAACATGAAAATTGGCATTCTTACCAGCGGTGGCGACTGCCCCGGCCTCAATGCAGTGATCCGGGGTGCTGTCCTCAAGGGCATCGCCATCCACGGCCAGGAATTTGTGGGCTTCCGTGACGGCTGGCGTGGTGTTGTGGAAGGTGATGTCATTGACATCCCCCGCACCATGGTCCGCGGTATCGCCAAGCAGGGTGGCACCATTCTGGGCACGTCCCGCACCAACCCGTTCGAAAACGGCGGTGGCCCGGACGTCATCAAGGCCCATATGGAACGCCTGGGCATTGACGCGATCATCGCCATCGGCGGGGAGGGTACCCTGGCAGCGGCCAAGCGCCTCACCGACGCCGGCCTGAAAATCGTCGGCGTCCCCAAGACCGTGGACAACGACCTCGATGCCACCGACTACACCTTCGGCTTCGATACCGCAGTCCAGATCGCCACGGAGGCCATCGATCGACTCCGGACCACCGGGGAGTCCCACCACCGGTGCATGATCGCCGAGGTCATGGGCCGCCATGTCGGTTGGATCGCCCTGCACGCGGGCATGGCCGCCGGTGCGCACGCCATCCTGATCCCCGAGCAGAAGGTCAGCATCGAGGAGATCACTGAATGGGTCCAGGAAGCCCATGATCGTGGCCGTGCGCCCTTGGTAGTGGTTGCCGAGGGCTTCGTTCCGGACCACATGGAGTCCCCGCACTCCGAGCGCGGGCTGGACACCTTTGGCCGTCCCCGATTGGGCGGCATCGCGGACCAGCTGGCTCCTGAGATCGAGGCCCGCACGGGCATTGAAACCCGCGCCACGATCCTCGGCCACATCCAGCGCGGCGGCGTTCCCACCGCCTACGACCGCGTTTTGGCAACCCGCCTGGGCATGGCGGCCATCGACTCCGTAGTGGACGGACGATGGGGCACCATGGTGGCCCTCAAGGGAACGGACATCTCCCACGTGGGCTTCGAGGAAGCCCTTGGCAAGCTCAAGACCGTGCCGCAGCACCGCTACGACGAAGCGTCGGTGCTGTTCGGCTAGTCGGCTAGGCTGAATCCATGACTCTTGAGCCCACGTCCGCTGCCATTATCCAGCTGGCGTGGGCTCGCCATTTGGGGCTCGACGACGACGCTTTCGCCACCGCAGCAGCCCGCCTCACCAACTCGACCACGGACCCAGGCGATCCCACACACCGCATCACCCGCGTGGACGAATCAGCCCGCGCTGTGGTCTTCCTGAGGCTCTTCGGAGTTTCAGCACTGGTGGGGCCGCAGTGGGCCCTGGACGCCGCCGTCGGACTTCCTGATACAGAGCTCGCCCAACACGTGACGCTGCTGACCTTGACCCGATCCCACGGAGGGCACGGGCTGGGATCAACGGCCTTGTTTTTTGCCGACGACTTGCCGCTGCAGCAACCCTCCGACGACCTCACAGTCTCCCGTGGCAACCCGGAAGCCATCAGCCTTGAAGCGCAGTGCCCTCCGGACGATGTCAATGAGGTGGGGCTGCAGGGCCTGGAACACCGGTTCACCATCATGCACCCTGACGAGGCACCGCCCACTCCCGTGGCCTGCGGCGCCTATTCCGAATGGGAGGGCATCCTGGCCAACATGGGCGTTCTGGTGGCACCTCCATGGCGTCGCCGAGGCCTGGGAACCCTGGCCGCATCCATCGCTGCGCACGAAGCCCTGGCCGCGGGCCTGACCCTGCAATGGAAGGCCGACGTCAGCAATACCGGCGCACTCGCGATGGCCCGCAGCCTTGGCTTTGCCACGGGCGGGCTCCACGCAAGCGTGCTGCTCGGCTGACTCCCCCCGAGTTTTTGTACAGATAACGCCCTTTAGGAGCCTTCTTAGGGCGTTATCTGTACAAAAACTCTAGGTGTTGAGATCAGCCTTGGCAGTTTCCGGTGCAGGTGCGGACGTGCCGCCCCATCCCTGCACGGACTTCGGCTTGCCAAAGAACAACGCCACCACCGCACCCAGCAGGATCGCACAGGCGGGCAACAGGATGGACTGGCTCATCGCCGTCGAAAATCCTGCGTGAAGGGCTTCCGGCAAGACGCCGCTCATGGACGCTTCGCCCACGGGAGCACCGGCGGGGGCTGCGGGCAGTTCCGCCGACAGCCGCGACTGGATCAGGGCAGCGATGGCCGCTGAGCCCAGGACCGCACCGATTTGGCGGGTGGTGTTGAAGACACCGGACCCCGCACCGGCCTGCCGTGGTTCCAGGTTGCGGGTGGTGGCGTTGGATACCGGTCCCCAGATGAAAGCGTTGGCAACACCCTGCAGCGCGCTGGGCAGCAGGAACATCCAGATGGGAGTGTCCGGTCCCAGCAGGGCAGCAGTCCAGAACAGGGCTCCTGCCATGCAGAGCAGGCCGAACGCGGCAAAGTATCGAGGATTGGCACGGTCAATGAGCTTGCCTACGAACGGCGCCAGCGCACCCGAAATAACGGCCATGGGGATCATGAGCAGCGCCGACTGGGTTGGCGTCAACCCGCGGACCGTCTGGTAGTAGAAGATGGTGGGCAGCGGGAACGCCGTCACCGTGAAACCGACGGCCATGATGGTGGTGTTGCCCAGGGAGAAGTTGCGGTCCTTGAACAGGCCAAGCGGCAGCAGGGGTTCTCCGCCCCGGCGCTCAAGGAGCCACTGCCAAACAACAAAGAGCACCAGGACCACGAGCCCGGTGATGATCAGGCCCCAGACGGTGACGAAACCGGTCACCGTTCCCCACTTGTAGGTCTGGCCTTCCTGGATGCCAAAGACCAGCAGGAACATGCCGACGGCGGACAGCACCACGCCGAGGACGTCGAACGAGTGCGTGTGGGTGGTCAGTTTCGGTACGAAACGCATCACCAGGATGAAGGCCACGATCCCAATGGGGACGTTGACGAAGAAGATCCATTCCCAGCCCAGGCTGTCCACCAGCACGCCGCCCAGGATAGGGCCAACCAGCACGGCCATGCCGGCGGTTGCGCCCCACAGCCCCATGGCTGCACCGCGGCGGTCCGGCGGGAAGATGCGGGTGATGACGGCCATGGTCTGGGGCGTCATCATGGCTGCACCCAGGCCTTGGAGGACACGGGCGGCGATCAACATGGTGACGTCACCGGACAGGCCGCACCACAACGACGCAAGCGTGAAGACCACCAAGCCCATCAGGTAAAGGTTCTTTGGTCCGAACCGGTCCCCCAACCTCCCCGTGATGAGCAGGGGCACTGCGTACGCCAGCAAATAGGCGCTGGTAACCCAGATGACGGCATTGATGTCCGTATTGAGGCCCTCCATGATCCGCGGATTCGCGACCGACACGATGGTGGTGTCGATGAGGATCATGAAGAAACCCACCACGAGTGACCAGAGCGCCGGCCACGGCTTAGCTACGTTTTCCAAGGGATTCCTTTGGCTTGTGTGAAATGTCCGTTGGAGCCGGCAGGGGTTCGTCCCAGGGCAGGTGCCCGTTGCCCAACTCCTCGAGGAGGCTGCGGATCCACGCGATCTCCGTTCGGCGCATTGCTTGTTGATACGTCATGTCAATCCAATACTTGCGGGCGAGTCCCTTGGCCGTCACGGTGGCCTCCGCCCGGACCAGGAAGTCGAGATCGGCGGTAAGCGCCTCGACCCGCTGCTCCAGGAGTTCCTTCACCACGGAAGCAGGCAGATGATGCGCCTCGGCAATGGCATGCGGAAACAGCGGGTACTCGTTGACGGGAGTGGAGAGCATGGCCTGGAGCCGGGCGTCGAGGGCCTGGTGTCCGGCATCCGTGATCCGGTAAGTGGTCCGTTCGGGCCGGTTGCCTTCCCGTCCGGTTCCCGTGGCCTCCACGAGTCCGTTTTCCTCAAGCCTGCCCACGGCGTGGTAAAGCGTCCCCGGACGTACCTTGACCAGCCTGTCTTCGTGGCGCGCCATCAGCAGTTGATACATCTCGTACGGATGCATGGGTTCCTCTGCCAACAGGGCCAGGGATGCGACGCCCAAGGGCGTCAGATCGGAAATTCTGGGCATGGTCGGCCCCTTTCCGTGACGTATATTCCACCACAACTATTCCACGTGGAATATATGGGCCGCAAGTAAGCCCGGCCGCTGGAGCGACCGGGCTGCCTGGAGGGTAGGGGTGACTCAGCCCAGAAGGGCCAGGATCTCAGCCCGGGCGAACATGGCCGCAGCCTCGCGCGCGGTGGGGGTTCCGGCGTCGGGGTCTGCTCCTGCGTCCAACAGGATCCGCGCCACGCCCGTGTACCCCTTGAAAACCGCGCCTGCGAGGGGCGTCTGGCCGCGATCGTTGGCGGCATTGACGTCAGCGCCGTGGTGGAGGATCAATTGCACAGCTTCCTCGTGGCCATGATAGGCGGCCAACATCAGCAAGGAATCCCCGGCGGCGTTGGTCAGCGTGGACGGAGCGCCGGCGGACAAGTAGCCACGCAACAGTTCCGTATTGCCCTCGCGGGCGGCATCGAACAGGGCGTGGGCAAGCGCCAACGTCTCGTCGTCGGCGCCTGCATCCGGGCCTGCGGGCTCGGAAGCTGCGGGCTGGCTCAGGTGGCTCATCGGTGGGGTCCCTTCAGGAATCCGGTCTGGCGCCCGACGACCTGGCCGGCGTCGGGGGCGACGATCACTTCCTGGGCAGCGACGTACGGCTCCTCGCCATCCATCACCGTCAGGGTTTCCTCCGCTGAAACGGACCGCTTCACCACGGCCAAAGCCACGGGTCCCATTTCGAAGTGCTGCGCCACAGATGTCAGAGTACCCACCTTGCGTTCTCCGGCAAAGACAACACTGCCAACAGCGGGGAGCGTGTGCTGGGAACCGTCCAACTGCAGGAAGACGAGGCGACGGGGTGGGTGGCCGAGATTGTGGACACGTGCGATGGTTTCCTGGCCCTTGTAGCACCCTTTGTTCAGGTGGACCGATGTCCGCAGGAGGTCCAGTTCATGGGGAATCGTCTTCTCGTCCGTCTCGGCTCCAAGGCGGGGACGCCACGCAGCGATCCGCAGGGCATCGGCAGCCAAAGCCCCTGCCAAGGGAAGGCCTTCAACGGCGCTTTCCAGCCCTGCCGCCTGGACGAGGTACTCGAACCAAGGACGCTCCAGCCCGGGATGGGATTCCTCGGGAACGATGCTGTACGCATAGCCGCCCGGGCTGACATGCGGCCACGGATCCTCCCACACCAAGTGCGAGGACAGTTGCTCCACCGGTTTTGTGGAGCCCAGCACGGCCCACTGCTCCGAGACGTCCGTAATCTCGACGCGGAGCATGAATTTCATCTTGTTCAGCCACTCGGCCAAAGGCGCGGCTTCTGCAGACTCCACAATCAACCAGGTAGTATCGCCGTCGTCAATCACCCTGGCATCGAATTCGATGCGACCCTGGACACTCAGCAGCAAGAGCTCGCTGGCAACGCCGGGCTGCAGATTGGTGAGTTGCTGCGAGGACAACGTGTTGAGCCAGCTCAGCCGGTCCGGTCCGGACACGGTCACCACCCCGCGGTGCGAGAGATCGACGACGGCGGTGCCGGCTGCCAAGGCACGCTGCTCACGCAGCGGCTCGCCATAGTGGGCAGCGACGCCGGCGTCCAGGCCAGTGTCCTCGACGGCGCCGGGGCGCGACAACAGAGGGCTCGTGTAAGTCATATGTAGTAGAAGTCCTTGCAACTCAGCAGTATTCCGTGGATGGCAATATTTCAGGTCAGCGGTATTCCGGATTGTCGAAGTCGAACCGGGTACCCGCTTTCCATTCCTCCGGCAGGTTGCCGTAAGCCGGGATGCCCCCGGCATCCCTGAGGATTTTGGCCATATGGAGCAGGTTCCAGGTCATGAACGTGGTGTTCCTGTTGGTGAAATCACTCTCCGGCCCACCCGAACCTTCGTCCAGATAGCTGGGGCCCGGACCCACAGGACCGATCCACCCGGCGTCCGCCTGGGGTGGGATGGTGAAGCCGACGTGCTGGAGGCTGTACAGCACATTCATGGAACAGTGCTTGATGCCGTCCTCGTTGCCCGTAATGAGGCAGCCGCCCACCTTGGGATAGAACGCCCATTGGCCGTTGCTGTTCAGCTCGCCCGAGTGCGCGTACAGCCGCTCGATAAGTTTCTTGGTTTGGGAGGAGTTGTCACCCAACCAGATGGGCCCGGCCACCACCACGATGTGGGCGTCGCGGACATCAGGGTAGATAGCGGGCCACTCGTCCGTCTTCCAGCCATGCTGGCGCATATCGGGATAGACACCGCTGGCGATGTCATGGTCAACGGTCCGGACAAGTTTGGTAGTGACACCCTGCTTCTCCATGATGTCCCGGCTGATCTTGATCAGCCCGTCCGTGTTGCTGGGTTGCGGCGAAGGTTTCAACGTGCCATTGAAGAACACGGCTTTGAGGCCCTCGTAGCCTTCCGGCTTGGGGTGGGTGTTCACTTTCTGCTCCTTCCGCTGGCTGCTTGCTGGAACGTCCGGTGAAGCCCCGGGTCAGGACACCTTGTGCAGGAATGCCGAGGCGTGGGCTTCGAGTGCTTTGCCGCTGGCAGCAACATCCCAACGCCACAGGAGGTTCCCGTCCACCAGGCCGAAGATCCGGGTGGCTGCGGTGTATTCCTTGGAGTGGCTCCCGCGCATCACCATGTCGGTGCTCAGCTGGATCTGGGGTCCCTTGATCTGACCGTAGTACAGCTCGGTGATGCCGCCGGGGTGCGCAATCGACACCGAAATGTCGAAGCCGCCGTCCTTGTTGCGGCGCTCTTCCACGTCATCGGCGGTCTTGAGGACCGGGACGATGTCCGCCGGAATCAGGCCGGGTCCGCCGTCGCCTTCCTGGAGCTTCCGCTCCAAGGCCCAGAACCCGGTCTCGACGGTCAACGGACGCAACTTTGCGCCGTCGTCGTCACTGAGCCAGGTCTCGGCCCTGTACTGCAGGTACGGCAAGCCGTTATGGGTGAAGGAAACGTGCTGGACGAAATGCTCGGAATCCTCGTCACCGCTGCCGAGCCGGCCGCGGCCTTCCCACTCACCAATGAGCCAGGAAAGGGGGACGAGTTCAGGCGTCAGATCGGTTGGGATCTCAATAGGCACAACGACTACCTCTGTTGGAGAGCAGGATCAGAGAGTTTACTTCTGGCCCTTGAAAAGGCGGTATACGACAAAACCTGCAAACCATGCCATGGCGACGCTGGCCAGGCCAAGGAGAACGAGGAAGAAGATTTCAAATGCGAGTACAGACATGATGCCATCCTAACCGTTAGTAGATGAGTAGTTTGTCTATGAAGTACACCAAGGCCCCCACTGCCCAGACCGGGGCAACGCCCATTCCCACGGCTGCCGGAATGTTCAGGCGGCCGCGCCGAAGGGTGGTCATCCGCCGGAAGGACACCAGGACGGAGCCGACCACCACGCCAACCAACGCTGCGGGAAGTACTGCAATATCTGAGAATACAAGACCAGCGAGAGGACCCATGAGTCCGGCCATGACCACACCCAGCGGAGCCACGATGCGGTCAGGCCACCGGATGATTCCCACCATCAGGGCCACTGCCGCGCTCAGGCCGGCCACCAGGACCATCTCCTTCACACCGTTGAACCGCGCGCCGGCAATCCACCCTGCGCCAAGGCAATTCAACAGCACGCCGGCGCAGCATCCGAGGGTTGATTCCAGTCGCTGCGCCTGCCCCGTTCCACGGACGAGCTGGACCACGAAGACCGCCATCACGCCCACGGCAATGAATGCCGGCGTTCCTTCCAGGAATCCAGGAGCCGGAAGGTAGGCCGCGGTCACGGCTGATCCCGCACCGGCCAACCCGATCACCGCCGCCAGGGTTTTCTTGGCAGGGACGCCCAGGAAATGCGGCCAGCCAATCCCTACGGCCGCGGAGGCAGCAATGCCGACGCCCACCATGGCTTCCCGGGAAACGAAGGTGCTGGCCACGATGGCGATGAGCGCCACGAGTCCAAATACCCCGATGCTCCAAGACTTCACTGTGTGCCGACCTCAATCCGATGCGCCTTACGACCTCTCGACAATCCTGCCTTAACCCTGCCCAATATGTCGTAATTCCGGTGTCCGCCCGTCACGAATCCATGTGTCGCAGGGCACTGATGGGTATACTCAGACTTCAACGGCGCACTGTATTGGCCTTGATCCCGTTACAACGGGCAGAGGCTGCCAATGCGCTGTGACCGGCCGGGAATCTCCGGTTTCGACGCCCGATGATGCGCGTACAGCCCATTGGAGGAACTATGTCGCACATCCTGCTCCTGACGAACAGCACCGGCTCATCGGTGGACATTTTGCCTGCCTTGGAGTTGCTGAACCACCGCGTACACATCCTCCCGGCAGAACCCACGGCCCTGCTTGAGACCGACCCCACGGACATCGTTTTCCTCGATGCCCGCAAGGATCTGGTGGGGGCCCGCTCGTTGACCCAACTGCTGAAAGCAACCGGGCTCAGCGCTCCGCTCATGCTCATCCTCACGGAGGGCGGCATGGCTGCCGTCTCCTCGGCCTGGGCAGTGGATGACATTGTGCTTGACTCCGCCGGACCGGCCGAGGTGGAAGCCCGTATTCGCCTCGCCATGGCAAGGGCGGTTCCCGGTGAAGAGGAAACCCAGACGGAGATCCGCGCTGCCGGCGTCGTGATTGACGAAGCGAGCTATACCGCCCGCGTCAGTGGCCAGCCCCTGAACCTGACGTTCAAGGAATTTGAACTCCTGAAGTACCTGGCACAGCACCCGGGGCGGGTATTCACGCGCCAACAACTGCTGACCGAGGTTTGGGGCTATGACTACTACGGTGGCACCCGCACCGTGGACGTCCACATCAGGCGGCTTCGCGCCAAGCTCGGAGTGGATCACGAGAACCTGATCAGCACGGTCCGCAACGTTGGCTACCGGCTCACCCTGGTGCGACTCCCGGATGACGAACTCTCAGAGGCCTGAGCGGCCCCGGCACCATCCACAAGACCCGGCGACACATGAAAGAGGCCGGAATCCCTGCGGATTCCGGCCTCTTTCATGTTCTTGGTGGAGGACATACGGGTCGAACGTATCGAGGCCACCCCACTGGTGGATCCCCCCTGCGCTGGCTTACAAAGCCGAACGAGATAACGAGACTACCTCCGTTCCAGCGGGACTTCAAATCACGGGCCTTGCCCCGGACGTATAGCCTTGCATCATGAGTCACGCGCACCCCGAAAACTGGCCCGTCCTGATCATCGCCGGCGCCTTGGACCCCGATCTCCTCAAGGACGTCAAGACCCTCGCCGCCGCAGCTGAGGAGTCCGACGGGAATCCGCCTTTTTCGGAGCAGACGCTGGTGATGCTGCGCGGCGTCGATTCCGGAGACCACTCGGTCTTGTCCTTGGCCCTTTACGCACCCGACGAAGATTCCGATCCGGCCACGGGTGAAGACCTGGCGGGCATCGCCGTCGTCGTTGAAGCGCCCGACTCAAGCGGCGTGCTGGAGCTGGCCGTCCACCCGAGCTACCGCAACCAGGGTGTGGCCGGAAGGCTGCTGGGCGCCTTGCAGGGCAAGCGGAGCCTCGACGGACTCAGTGCGTGGTCGCACGGGAACCACGAGGCCGCCGCCGAGCTCGCCGCCCGTTTCGGATACGGGCCGGTCCGTGAGCTGTGGAAGATGCGGCTCATGTCCTCCGCTTCAGCACTGCCCGACGCCGGCCTGCCGGACGGAGTCTCCCTCCGCGCCTTCGTGCCCGGCCAGGACGAGCAAGCATGGCTGGCGGCCAACCGCGCCGCGTTTTCCCACCACCCCGAGCAGGGTTCGATGACCCTGGCCGACCTCGAAGCCCGGAAGGCTGAGGACTGGTTCGATCCCGCGGGGTTCCTTTTGGCCGTCAACACCGACGGGGAGCTCCTGGGTTTCCACTGGACCAAAGTCCATCCCCGGCAGGGTCCGCACCCGGCCATCGGCGAGGTGTATGTGGTGGGCGTTACTCCGGCGGCACAAGGCCTGGGTCTGGGCAAGGCCCTGACGGTCGCTGGAATCCAGCACCTCCAGGAAAAAGGACTGCATGCGGTCATGCTGTACGTGGACGCCGACAACCAGGCTGCGGTAGCCCTATATCAGAAACTCGGCTTCGTTCGCTGGGACACCGATGTGATGTATGGACCTTTAACCAAAAATTAACCGGGTGTGATTGCCGGACGGAAAGGCGATGACATCTATGATTCGGGCAGCCCAATTGCTTGTAATGTGGGAGGAAACCCCGTCCTGAGCTTAGGAGAACCCCATGCAGCCGGACCCCGTCGGCACCGCCGGATCCACCTCGAAGGGCGCAACCTTGCCCCCACGCTTCGGATCTTCGGAAGTGCCGGCCTCGCGTGCCACCCAGGACCGCATTGATATTCCGGAATTCGCACCGAGCCTGGAGCCGGAAGGCGACATCTCCCCGGACCGGTTCCTGGACCGCGAGCTGAGTTGGCTGGCCTTCAACTCCCGCGTGCTGGAACTGGCCGAAGATCCTGAACTTTTCCTGCTGGAACGTGTCAGTTTCCTGTCGATTTTTGCCTCCAACCTGGACGAGTTCTTCATGGTCCGCGTTGCCGGCCTCAAGAGGCGTATCGCCACAGGCCTGGCTGTGCCTTCTCCGGCCGGACTAAGCCCCATTGAGGTGCTGGAACAGATCAGCGAAGAGGCCCACAGGCTTCAGGAGCGTCACGCAAGGGTCTTCGCTGAGCAGATCCGACCGGCGCTGGCTTACGAGCACATCCACATCATGCACTGGCATGAACTGGATGAGGATGCCCGCCACCGGATCAGCATCATGTTCCAGGAGAAGGTCTTCCCCATCCTGACGCCGCTTGCCGTAGACCCTGCGCACCCCTTCCCCTACATCTCCGGCCTCTCCCTCAACCTTGCCGTGATCGTCAGCAACCCGATCAGCGACAAAGAGCTCTTCGCACGCGTCAAGGTTCCGGACCAGCTCCCCCGCCTCATCTCCGTGGACGGACCGCGCGCAGGTGCCATCCCGGGCCGCGTAGCCCGGTTCATCGCGCTGGAAGAAGTCATTGCCGTCCACCTGGACAAGCTCTTCCCCGGCATGGAAGTCCTGGAACACCACACCTTCCGCGTCACCCGCAATGAGGACCTGGAAGTTGAAGAGGACGACGCCGAGAACCTCCTGCAGGCCTTGGAGAAGGAACTCCTGCGTCGCCGCTTCGGCCCGCCGGTACGGCTGGAAGTCACCACGGACATCAACCCGAACATCAAGGCCCTGCTGATCCGTGAACTCGGCGTTGAAGAGTCCGAGGTCTACTCCGTTCCCGCGCCGTTGGACCTCCGCGGACTCTCAGCCATCAGCGCCATTGACCGCGCTGACCTGCACTATCCCAAGCATGTCCCGCACACTTCCCGCTACCTCAACGAGTCCGAGACCTCGAAGGCCGCCAACGTCTTTGCCGCCATGCGCCGCAGGGACATCCTGCTCCACCACCCCTACGACTCGTTCTCCACCTCGGTCCAGGCATTCCTGGAACAAGCGGCCGCGGATCCGAAGGTGCAGGCCATCAAGCAGACCCTTTACCGGACGTCGGGTGACTCCCCCATCGTTGACGCCCTCATCGATGCGGCCGAGGCAGGCAAACAGGTCCTGGCCCTCGTTGAAATCAAGGCCCGCTTTGATGAGCAGGCCAACATCTCCTGGGCGCGCAAGCTGGAACAGGCAGGCGTCCACGTGGTGTACGGCATCGTTGGCCTGAAAACCCATTGCAAGCTGTCCCTGGTGGTTCGACAGGAAGTGGACGGCCTCCGCCGCTATTGCCACATCGGCACCGGCAACTACCACCCCCGCACGGCCCGCTACTACGAAGACCTTGGCCTTCTGACAGCCAACGAGCAAGTGGGCGAGGACTTGTCCAAGCTGTTCAACCAGCTCTCCGGCTACGCGCCGAAGTCCACGTTCAAGAGGTTGCTCGTTGCACCGCGATCCGTTCGGGCCGGCTTGATGGACAGGATTGAAACCGAAATCCGCAACGCCCAGGCAGGCGTGCCCGGATTGGTACAGATCAAGGTCAACTCGATGGTGGATGAAGCCATCATCGACGCCCTCTACCGGGCCTCGCAGGCCGGTGTGAAGGTTGACGTCGTGGTACGCGGCATCTGCTCCCTGCGCCCTGGCGTGCCGGGACTCAGCGAGAACATCAGGGTCCGTTCCGTCCTGGGTCGCTTCCTGGAACACTCACGCGTCTTTGCTTTTGGCAACGGCGGCGAGCCCGTGGTGTACATCGGCTCCGCCGACATGATGCACCGCAACCTGGACCGCCGCGTAGAGGCGCTGGTGCAACTGGCCAGCAAGGAAGACACAGCTACTGTCATGGACCTGCTGCGTCGCTATGTTGACGACGGGACAGCCAGCTGGCACTTGGACGATCACGGACACTGGACCAGGCACCACTTGGACCAGGACGGCAAGGCATTGCTGGATATGCAGTCCTGGCTCCTGGCCTCCCGTTCGCGCCAGCGGGCATCGGCACGGCGGTAGAGGAACCACTTGAACAGCGATACCCCCGTGGCGGATCAGACTGACCACCCCGGCGAGTCGGTGGCTGTTGTAGCAGCCGGCGCCATTCCGTGGCGGATCAACAAGGGTGCCCTTGAGGTTCTCCTCATCCATCGGCCGCGGTACGACGATTGGTCCTGGCCCAAAGGAAAGCTCGACGCCGGGGAAACAGTTCCTGAGTGCGCAGCACGTGAAGTGTGGGAAGAGATTGGCCTCCAGGCTCCCTTGGGCATACCGCTTCCCGCCATTCACTACCATGTGTCTGCGGGTTTGAAGGTGGTCCGGTACTGGGCTGTCCGGGTCAACGGAGCCCAGCTCAGGCCCGACGGCAAGGAAGTGGACAGCGTCATGTGGTGCAGCCCTGACAGGGCGGCCGCATTCCTGAGCAACCCCACCGATACGGAGCCGCTCGAATACCTGGAGAAGGCGCACATCCGCGGTGAGCTGGACACCTGGCCGCTGGTGCTGATCCGCCATGCCAAGGCCAAGCCGCGGTCCTCCTGGACCAAGGCCGAGGGCGACCGTCCGTTGGCAGCGACGGGCCAGCGGCAGGCTGTTGCCGTTCAGCGCCTCCTGGAGGTGTGGAAGCCGCAGCGGGTGGTTACCAGCCCCTGGGCACGGTGTGTTGCCACGATCGCCCCCTACGCCAAGGCCAGCGGGGCCAAGGTGAAACTGGTGGAGGCGCTCACCGAGCACAGCCACCAGCGCTCCCCCAAGAAAACTGCTGCAGCGGTGGAGGCCTTGTTCGACAAACAGGTTCCGATCGCCGTCTGCACCCACCGCCCTGCGCTTCCTACTGCCCTGAAACAGCTGGGACAACACATGTCGCAAAGCTTGAAAGCCCTCCTTCCGACATCAGACCCATACCTGACGCCCGGCGAAGTGATTGTCTGCCAGGTGGCCCGTGGATCTGAACGGAAGATAGTTTCCGTGGAACAGGTCAAGCCTTTCGACGACTAGTACCACCCGTTTCCGGTGCTTGACCCCCAGGCTTTTGTATCAAATACTTAGTACATTGATACAAAAGACTGGGGGGTCTTGTCCGTGTATGTAAACCTGCCGCCCTTGCTTTTCCTTGGGCCTGCAGTTGGCGCCGTGATCGTTTACCTGTTCCTTCGCCTGCAGGTGTGGTCCAAGCCCGACGCGCAATCCATTGCCTCGCATGGGCTATGGGTGGGAATCATCGGGTGGATGGCCAGTTCCCTGCAGGGAGCCATGAACACGGGGATCCTTCGCGTCAATCCCGTCGGAGCAAGCGCACCTTCCACTCCCGAGCAGATCGCCGGCGCACTCGGCTGGCCCATTCTCGCCTGCCTCGCCGTCCATGCGTTGGGTCAACTGAGCTACCCTGCACCCAAGGCGCCCCGCAGGTACGCAGAACTGACCGTCCGCAGAATCAGGGACTTCCTTCCCCGCAAACTTGCCTGGACCACGGCCGCAATTTTCGCGGGTTCGGCGCTGGTCATCGCATGGATCGCCACGCTCCCGGGCCACACGCCGGTGCTGCCTACGCCTCCAGGCCAGGCGCCGCCTCTGGGCAGCGTGTATCCGGACAACGGGTATATGGGCCAAGGACAGGAAGGCCGGATTCCCGGGTGGGAGTTGGCCTCCTGGTTGGGCGGGGCGCTGCTGGTCCTCGCGGTTGGAACGTGCCTGGTATTGTTCCTGATCGCCCGCCGCCGCCAGCTCGAAACGCTCGACGGCGAGGACAACCGCACCATCAGGGCCATCGCCACCAACCGTTTGCTCCGGACGGTAGCGACCATCGCCGCAGGGCTGGCAGCCATTGCTGGAAACTTTGCAGCGCAACCGTCCCCGGGGGCACTGTGGCAGTCCTCGTGGTTCAACGTCCTGGGCCTGTTCAACATGGCGGTCCTCCTCATGATGTGGTGGTGGCGGGTTCCTGAGCTGCCGTCGCTGCTCAGGGTGGCCAAGACCACCAGTGCCGCCTCGCTCCGCGCCGATCCCCGAACCCACCGGGCTGCGCGGCTCAGCCTTTCGATCGGAGCGGCCCTGGGCATCGTGGGCGGGCTGGCGCTGGTGGCGGGCTACACCGGGATCGTGCTGCCTGCGCAATCACTTTCACCTTGGGCCTTCCCCGTCCTGACCGGCGTGGTGGTTCTATTACTCCTGGCCGCCATCGCTGCGGGCGACCTCCTCATCGCCCGCAACTACGGGACATCCGACGCGCCGATTCACTGGCCGCGGCAACCCGTTTCCAGGGGCCTGCTCTCCTTTGCGATCGGCAGCGCTCTGGTGCTGGCCGTGGCGGTTGCTTTCGCTGTAGCCGGTGAGGTGCAGCCGTTTGGGCCCAAGGCCTGGCCGGCAGCGGTTCTCGTCTCCGTGGTGGTGGCGCTGGTCGGCGCCGGAGCAATCCTGGCCGTGCGCCGGCGTCGTGGTATCCCCGAAACAGGCGGCAACGCCGGGCTGGATGCCGCCCTTCGCGCCATCAGTATGTACAGGATCGTCCGGACTCTGGCAGCGTATTGCCTGGGGCAGGCGGCCACGCTGCTGATCAGCACCGGCAACGCCTGGTACGGAGTGTTCCCGTCCGCACCCGGACCGGATCCACTCGGCCCCAGCCCTGCGATCCCCATCGGCATTGTCCTTGCCATCATGGCGCTCCTCGTCGCCGTGACGCCGGTGCGGAGCCTGTTCCGGACCATTCCGCGGGGTCGCGCCGCCAAGCAAGGAGAGCACGCACAATGACCCCCGGGATCACGGTGGACCTGTCGGATCCCGTCCCGCCGTTCGAGCAGATCCGCCGGCAGCTCAGCTCACTTATCACGGTAGGGATCCTGGAGCCCGGGAACCGCCTGCCCACAGTCCGCAGCCTGGCCGCCGACCTCGGCATCGCGGCGGGAACCGTGGCCCGCGCCTATAAGGAACTTGAGCAGGCCGGACTGATTGAATCACGACGACGGAACGGGACTGTCGTCGTCGGCCCGCCTCAGGCGCCCCACGGCGCTGTCTGGGCCAACGCCGCGGTGATGGCCGCCGTCGACGGTTTGATCCGGACGGCCCGCGACGCGGGCATTCGTGACGACACTCTCATAGATCTGGTTCGAGGCAGGCTGACCAGTAAGCTGGAGCCGTGAGCATCCCCACCCCGTATGAAGACCTTCTGCGCGACGTCATGGCCAACGGCACACACAAGTCGGACCGCACCGGAACCGGAACGCGCAGCGTCTTCGGCCGTCAGTTGAGGTTCGACCTCGCCGAGAGCTTCCCGCTCATCACCACCAAGCGGGTCCACTTCAAGTCCGTGGCCGTGGAACTGTTGTGGTTCCTCCGCGGGGACTCCAACGTGAAGTGGATGCAGGACCAAGGCGTCTCCATCTGGGACGAGTGGGCTGACGCCGATGGCGAGCTCGGCCCTGTCTACGGCGTCCAGTGGCGCAGCTGGCCGACCCCCGATGGCGGGCACATTGACCAGATCTCCGAGCTCATGACCAACCTCGCCGCCAACCCTGATTCACGGCGGCACATCGTGTCAGCATGGAATGTGTCCGAGCTCAAGGACATGGCATTGCCCCCATGCCACGCGTTCTTCCAGTTCTACGTGGCCGACGGCAAACTATCCTGCCAGCTGTACCAGCGCTCTGCGGACACGTTCCTGGGAGTCCCCTTCAACATTGCCTCCTATGCACTGCTGACCCGCATGGTGGCGCAGCAACTGGATCTCCAGCCTGGCGAATTCGTCTGGACCGGCGGTGACGTCCACGTCTACGACAACCACGTGGACCAGGTTGCCGAGCAGCTCAGCCGTGAGCCCTTCGACTACCCGCAGCTCAAGATCCTGCGGAGGCCGGACTCGATCTTCGACTACACGCTGGACGACTTTGAGGTTGTGGACTACCGCCACCACCCCACCATCAAGGCACCGATCGCCGTATGAGCGCTCCTTCCCCCGAGACCCCTTCCCAGCTTCCCGGCGTGATCTTCACCCAGGAAACCGCAGCCCGCATGACGGGCATCGGCATGGTGTGGGCCCAGACCACGTCCGGCGTGATCGGCAAGGACGGCTCCATGCCGTGGAGCCTTCCCGAAGACCTGAAACACTTCAGCCAGCTCACCACCGGCCACCCCGTCATCATGGGCCGCAAGACGTGGCTGTCATTCCCCGCCAAATACCGTCCGCTGCCGGGCCGTACCAACATCGTAGTGACCCGCAACGCGGAGTGGGCTTCCACACCCGAGGCGGAGGGCGCCGTCGTGGTTTCCTCCCTTGATGCTGCCCTGCTGGAGTCTCAGTTCGCACCCGGCGGCCAGAAGGTGTGGATCGTCGGCGGCGGCGAGATTTATCGACAGTCCATGGGCATCGCCAATCTGGCGGTCATCACCATCATCGATACCGAGGTGGAGGGCGACACCTACGCCCCCGAGCTCGGCGATGAGTGGACCTTCGACGCCGTAGCCCCCTCCGAGGGCTGGCTCACCGCCAAGAACGGCACCAACTACCGGTTCACCACGTGGCGCCGGAACACAAACCCGGAAAGCCAGGAACGCTGAGCATGCTGAAGAAACCTGAAACCCTCTTTGTACTGGGCTATATGCTGCTGCCGCTCTTCGCCCTGATCTCCGCCATCGTGGGACTGACCATGATCCTTGGCGGGAACCGGATTGCCGGCATCATCGTGCTGATCGTCGTCACCCAGGTATTCACCTTTGGTGCCTTCTTCGCCCTGCGTAAGCGCAAGGCCCTGTTGCTGCACGAGCACGACGCCGGCAACCTCCAGCCACCGCGCTAAGCCCACCGGGGCACCTGGGCGGGTGCCGTCGTCGTGCAGTGCGTGCGTGACGTAACCAACAGCGGCTCTGCGCTGCGAAAGTTTAGACTGGGTGAATGACTACAGCAGCTAATCCGTCCGTTGGACTGGTCGGTTGGCGTGGCATGGTCGGCTCCGTCCTGATGCAGCGCATGCAGGACGAGAACGACTTCGCCAACATCAACCCGGTATTTTTCTCCACCTCGAACGCAGGAGGTGCCGCCCCGTCGTTCGCTGAAGGGGCTGGCAAGCTCGAGGATGCGTTCGATATTGAGACGCTGGCCAAGCTGCCGATTATTGTCACCGCCCAGGGTGGGGACTACACCAAGCAAGTCCACGGCGAACTCCGCAACCGCGGCTGGGACGGCCTGTGGATCGATGCTGCTTCCACCCTGCGCATGAACGACGATTCGATCATTGTGCTGGACCCCATCAACCGCGACGTGATCGACGCCGGACTGTCCGGTGGCGTGAAGGACTTCATCGGCGGCAACTGTACGGTCTCCTGCATGCTGATGGGCCTCGGCGGCCTGTTCAAGAACAACCTGGTGGAGTGGGGAACCTCCATGACGTACCAGGCAGCCTCAGGTGGCGGCGCACGCCATATGCGCGAGCTTCTCAACCAGTTCGGCACCCTCAACAACGAGGTCAGCAGCGAACTGGACGATCCGGCGTCGGCCATTCTCGAAATCGACCATAAGGTCCTCGCTGCACAGCGCACCGGCGTTGACGCCACCCAGTTCGGCGTGCCGCTGGCCGGGTCGCTGATCCCTTGGATCGATGCCGACCTCGGCAACGGCCAGTCCAAGGAAGAATGGAAGGCCGGGGTGGAGACCAACAAGATCCTCGGCACCGGAAACGGCACCGCCGGCAAGGACCACATCGCCATGGACGGCCTGTGCATCCGCATCGGAGCCATGCGTTCACATTCCCAGGCCCTCACGCTCAAGCTGCGCGAAGACCTGTCCGTGACCGAAATCGAGAACCTCCTGGCCAAGGACAACGAGTGGGCCAAGGTTGTTCCCAACACCAAGGAAGCCTCCATGGCTGACCTGACCCCCGTGGCCGCGTCCGGAACGCTGGACATCCCCGTGGGCCGTATCCGGAAGCTCGAAATGGGTCCGGAATACATCAGCGCCTTCACCGTAGGCGACCAGCTCCTCTGGGGTGCAGCCGAGCCGCTGCGCCGCATGCTCAACATTGTGACGGGCAAGCTCTAGGCATCACGCCCCGGCTTGTTGACAACCCGCTGTTCCGCTGCTGCCCAGCAACGGAACAGCGGGTTCTCTACGTCTCAGGGTGTGTTCAGCCGGCGGGATCGGCCACCATCCTTCAGCCGGCCATGAACTTCAGGTACGCCCTCCCCTGAGCCTCGAACGAACGTCCGGCGGCTGTCCCCAACTGCCCCTCGAACGGCTCCGGCGCCACGCCCACGGACTTCCCGCTCACGGTTCTGGCCCACGTTCCCACCACTTCCCCGCCGGAGACGATGATGCGCTTGAAAACCCCGTTCTTGCCCGGCACTACCCGTTCGGCGTACTCGGGCGCGAGTACCAGGCTCCGGTCCTGGTAACCGAGAAGGTACTCATCGAACCCGGGAAGAGCCAGCAACGAGCGTGAGCCGGGGACGCCGTCGTCGAGCAGTGCCGCCGTCTCAGGTGACAACCAATAACTGGTGCCGTCCAGCGACACCTCAACCAGACGGTCATGCAGGGTGGTGAGGGCCGCGCGCGCCTCAGTGAGCGGCACTTGGCTCCACCACGAAAAGTCCTTGATGGTGGCCGGGCCGTGGCTCCTGAGATAGCGGAACAGCAGCTCGGCGATGCCTTCTTCACGGCCAACGTCCCTGGACTCAGGTATCCACTCCTCAAAGGGCACAAACAGTTGCTGCACGCCCGCCTTCCCGCTGGATGCGGCCATCGGCCCCTGCACCAGCCAAGCGCGCTGGCACAAGCTCCCCAGCAAGTGGATCCCGCGCTGGGCTGTGGTGCTCTGGCCAGCTTCCTCAAACGCTTGGAAGAGCTGCTCCCGGGTTGCGCCGTGTGCGCCCTCCGTTGCTTTCAGCACCTCCGTGGTTTTGACCGCGATGTCCCGGCAATGGCTGATGTCGTCCTGGGTAATGCCGAGTTCACGATGCCGTCCGGCCACCATGGACATGAGGCGGTCACTGGTGATACCCAGGATCCACCGGAGATCCTCGGGGGCGAGAAGATGCAAGGTCCCGCGCATGGGCCACGAGCGGACCACCGTCCCGGCGTCGAGGGCAGCCCTGACGTCCGAGGCCCGGGTGCCGGGCACGCGCTGCCCCACGGCCCACAACGCATGGCCAAGGTCCTGGGCCTGCATGGCCGTCATCCAACGAACCGCATCAGCAACCGAGGGAAAGCCCCCGGCCAACAGGCCTTGGCTGGCAAGCCGCAAACGGCCCATGACGCGCGGACTGGGATTTTTGAGGGCTGCAGGCATGCTTCATCCTAAAAGGACCCGCATGCACAGGGAACCTTGCCGCGCCTCCCAGCCCTCACCCAGCAGCGGATTCTAGGATGGATTCATGCTTTTTGGAGATCTTGCACCGTTTGTGCGGCCGATGAGCCGGTGGTTGGCTACCGCCGGCTGGTTCTGCACTCTGGTGGGACTTGGCGCCGGACTGATCGTCGCCGTGGGAACGGGTGTCAGCCTCTCCCCGTCAATGCGGGCCATCCAGACAGCCAGCCTCGTAGCGACCGCCGCGGCCGCGCTCCTCATCGGAACCGCCGCAGCCAGCCAGCCCGTGTCAGACCGCGACGACGACGCCCCCGAACCCTGGTTCTACCCGGCGGCCGCCGCACAGGTCCGCAGCTTCCTGCTGGGAGCCATCGTCATGCTCCTGGGCTTGGTGGGCTTCGCCGCTGCCAGCCTGTACATGCCCAGCGGACCATCGCCGCAGAGTATTGCGTTCAGCCAGATCTTCCTGCTGGGCTCGGTCAGTTGCGGGCTGACGTTCCTGTTGCTCAACAAGATCCTGCCGATTGCAGAGCGGCGTACACGCTAGGTTTCCGTCCCGGCGCTTCGCCGAGGGGTTGGATCTCGACCGAAAAATCCATGTCATACCCTCATGAGCTGTGAATGAACTAAAGCGAAACGCCGATCAGCAACGGTTCCGGGTGCAGTTCAATGCCAAAACGTTCGACGACGCCGGCCCTCACCTCGCGCGCGATGGCCACCATGTCCGCTGCCGAGGCTGTTCCCCGGTTGGTGATGGCGAGGGTGTGCTTCGTGGAAAGGGAAGCCCTGCCGCCAGAGACGCTCGATTCCTCCAGCCCAAAGCCCTTGCCGAACCCGGCGTGGTCGATCAACCAGGCAGCGGAAAGCTTCACGAGCCCGTCCTCGCCGGCGGGATACTTGGGTGCGTTATCCGGCAACTCTGCAGCGCGTTCTGCCTCCACGATCGGGTTGGTGAAGAAGGAACCCGTTGAATAGGTGTCCCGGTCTGCTGCATCCAGAACCATGCCCTTGGATGCGCGGAGCCGGAGGACCTCCCTCCGGACATCGTTGGAGTAGGCACGCTTGCCTGCCTCCACGCCCAGCACGCGGGCCAACTCGGCGTAGCGGATGGGGGCGCTCATCCGTCCCAGCGGCAACTGGAATTCCACAGTCAGCACCACGTAGCGGGGCGAGCCCTCAACCGTGGTCTGTTTCAGGATGGAGTCGCGGTACCCGAACTTCAGTTCGGAGTTGGTAAACGTCTGAACTGCGTTGCGTTCACGATCCCAGGTCCGCACGGCGGCAATGGTTTGTGAAACGTCCGAACCGTAGGCGCCCACGTTCTGCACAGGAGTGGCTCCCGTGGCACCCGGAATACCGGAGAGTGCTTCCAGCCCGGACCAGGCGTGCAGCACGGAATGTTCAACCAATGCGTCCCAGTTGTGGCCCGCCTGTACCACCACCGACACACCGCCACAGCTGTCCTCGGAGTTCACCGTGAAGCCCTGGGAGGCAATCTTCAGCACAGTCCCTGGGTAGCCTTCGTCCGAGATCAGGAGGTTGGACCCGCCGCCGATGATCAGGAGTTTCCGGCCCGCAACGTCAGCCGAACGGACGGCGTCGATAATCTCTGCCTCGGTACGGGCCTCAACATAGTTGCCCGCGGGGCCGCCGACAGCAGCAGTGGTCAGTTCAGAAAGCAGTGTTTGGGTCACCCATTAAGCCTAACGGGCTTCGTTGGGCTGGATGGACTTGTCGTTCTGCTGCCCGGAAAGCGGGGCCAGGAAGAAACTGACCACCAAGAGCACCAACGGCGCCAACAAAGAGTGCAGGATGCCGAAGTGTTCGGCCAACAGGCCCAACAGTGGAGGCCCGCACAGGAAGGCCCCGTAGCCGATGGTGGAGACCACCGAAACCCGGGCAGCGGCGTGGACGGGGTCATCGGCAGCGGCGGACATCCCCACCGGGAAACCAAGCGAGGCACCAAGGCCCCAGATAGCCAGCGCTACAAACGCCAGCCATGGAACAGGCGAAAAGACAAAGAGCGCAAGACCCACGACGGCGGTCGCCGAGCACCAGCGCATCACCACCACACGGCCAAACCGGTCGAGGATGGACGTGCCGGCGAAACGACCGATGGTCATGAAGGTGACGAACAGTCCGTAACCAACTGCGCCTGCGGCATCGGACTGCCCGTGGCCGTCGGCAAGCGCCAATGCCACCCAGTCCCCCGCAGCTCCCTCGGCCAACGCCAGGCCGAGGACCAGGACGCCGATCAGGAGGGTTCTGCGGTCACGCCATGCAAGGGCCACGAGCCGCTTGTTGTCGAGTGGGGCAGCGGCTTTGCCTGGTTCGGGTCGCGTCTCCGGGGACCCGGTGATGATGGGCAACGGACCGGTGGAGGGGTCCTGGAAAGTGTCCGTTTCATCCGGCCGGTAAGTGTGCGTAGCAGCAGCTGTCTTTTCCGCGCGGAACCAGAAACCGGCGGTCACCACGGAGGTGGTGACCACAACGCCGGAGATCAGGAAATGCCAGAAGACCGGCATGTGCACCGCAGCCGCCCAGGCACCAAAACCGGCTGCGGCCACAGTGCCGAGACTGAATGCTCCATGGAGGTGCGGCATGATGTGCCGGTCCAACGCGCGTTCCAGCGCAGCTCCCTCAACATTGGAGGCGGTGTTCCAACTTGCCGTGCCCAGACCGAGCACCACTAAACCTGCTGCCACCACCAGGGGACTTGCCGCGATGGACGCGCCAAAGCCCACGGTGACCAAGCCGGCGCCCACCATGCAGCTGCCGATCCTCGTGGTGAGTTTCGGCCCCATCCTGAGCACGATCAGTCCCGAGGCCGAGATGGAGATGAAGGAGGCCACGGTCATGCACATCAGCAGCAGGCCGATGCCGCCCGGTGTGAGGTTCAGTCCGTCACGGATGGCGGGCAGGCGGGAGACCCACGTTGCGAAAGCAATGCCGCTGGCGGCGTAGGAAGCAAGAACAGCGGCGCGCCACCGCGACATTTCAGTCGGTGTGGCGCGCCGTTGAGTGGTGTTCAGGTGATTCAAGAGACCTTCACGACCGCCTGGGATTTCATGAGGACCTTCAGTCCTGCTGCCACAACGGTGAGGTCAATGCGGGCGGTGCGGGCATCGGCGTCGAGCGCTCCCACCACACCGGTGACGTCGATGACCGCGCCGGCCTCATCGGTTCCGGTCGTATCGGTGACCAGCACCGGCTTGGTGAAACGGGTCTGGTAATCGACGACGGCGGCCGGGTCGCCTGCCCAGTCGCTCACCAACTGCACGGCGGCACCCATGGTGAACATGCCGTGGGCGATAACGCCCGGCAACTCTACCGAGGTTGCGAATGCTTCGTTCCAGTGGATGGGGTTGAAGTCGCCGGAGGCACCCGCATACTTGACCAGGTCCTGGCGGGAGACCTCGATGCTGCGGGTGCCGATTTCCTGGCCGACCGTCAGTTCTTCGAATGTGGGGCTCATGGTTATTGTCCCTCTCCGCGGACCAGGATGGATGAGGTGGTGGTGGCAACTTTCTCGCCTGCCACGGTGGAAATCTCGGAGCGGGTGGTGATCATGGCTCCCCCGCCCATGGCACGGACGCCGTCCACATGAAGTTCGGCCACCAACTGGTCACCGGCGACGATGGGGCGGTGGTGCGTGAACCGCTGGTCTGCGTGGACCACGCGCGAGAAGTCGATCCCCGATTCCGGGTCCTCCACCAGCTGGGCATCAGCACGCTGGGCAACGATGATGGCGAACGTTGGCGGTGCTACGAGGTCGCTGTGTCCCAGGGCCTTGGCGGCCTCAACCTCGAAATGTGCGGGATTGTTGGCTTTCACAGCCTTGGCAAACTCGCGGATCTTTTCGCGGCCGACGTCATATACCTCTGCGGCAGGGTAGCTTCGGCCCTGCAGGTCCGGATTGATACTCATGCTCCAACCCTATCGGGCTGCGAGGGCTTGGAGGCAGCGCCTTCTTTGGGTGGCCGTTACTTCTTGTAGCTCTTACGGATCTTCTGGCCTCGGATGACCAGCCCCGTGACATGCAGCAGCAGCCCGACGCCAATGACGGGCAGCGACGCCATGGCCAGCCCTTGGTTGCCGGACGTGTTCCCCACGATGGACAGGATAAGCCCGACGGCGATCAACCCCATGGCGCCGAAAACCAGCACTTTGTAGGAGGTGGAGGCGGTGGCCCAGAATTCGTTCAGCACCGTCCAAGTCTACCGGGGCGTTGCGGCCGGGGCGTTGTGAGGCCCGCTCTGCGCCCTCAGAGCGCGAAATACCCCGCACAGCGGGCCCCACAACGGGGAGGCCTTGCCGAGGGGTTGGATTTCAACTGAAAGGGGGGCTCTTTTCTGCCGAGATGTCGCCCCTCGCCGATTAGAGACGTCGCCCCTCGCCGTACCCAGAAAAGGGCGTTAGAAAAGGGAATCCTGCAGCGCCGGGATTTCCGTGAGGTACGGGCCGAACTCGATCTTGCGGCCTTTCAACGCGCCCAGGTCCGCCACGAAGCTGCCCTCCACCTCTACACCTGAAGCGTCGGGAAGACCTGCCAGGGCGATGGCCCCGGACAGGGCGTGGACCCGCAGGCCGTGCCCGCCGGCGTCGAACGCTACCGGGTATGGGTGGCGACGCCCGTCGTCGGCGGCATCACAAAGCCGGTCTGCCAGCGCGGGCCGGTCCCACTCTTCCTCCACAACGGAATTGCCGGTCATCGCGAGCCCGCCCAGCAACTCACGCACCCGCCCGGCGTGCTGACGGTTCAACGCCAAAAGCTCGACGCCGGCGCGCGGCTCCACGAGGCCGGCGGCCTTGGAGGCGGAACGGATTTGCTGGACGAGGCCGAGTTCGCGCGTGACCATGTCCTCGAGAATGCGAACAACACGGCCGTCCTCGGCGTGGGCCACGTAGGAAGCGTGCACCGCCCCCTGCTCGGCCAGCCGGTTCCATTTGCGCTGTGCTGAGGCCGTACCCACTTTGGTGGCACCGTTCGCAAAAGTGGCCACGTAGAGCCAGTGCGGCTGCATCAGATAGGCCCGCAGGCCTGTGGGCACCGAGGTGCCGCGATGGAAGTCGTGCATGAGCCGGGAGTCGTCGCGGGCAAAGCAGGCCCCGCATTGCTTGCCACGCTCCGCCGGGGAACTGCCGCGGCACGGAACATGCGTGCGGTCCCCCGGACCGTGGACCTTGGTATGGCCCAGGCACCACAGACCGGGGATAACGCGCAGGCCCAGGGCTGAGCCCCGGGCCAACGCGATGTCAGTGAACTCCGCGTCCGGCGAGAACAATCTCAACGCCGGGGAAGCAGAGTCCCAAACGACTCCGTGAACCAGCATGCTTACAAGGAAGGCTGGACTCCGAAGGCCACTGCGAGCTTCATGATTTTCTCGGCACGGCCCAAACGCGGGAGGTCCGAACCGTCGCGGATGACGCGGCCGTTGGCTTCGAAGTCGTTCATGAAGTCGGTGGCCCAGGCGACGTCGGACGGCGTAGGGCTGATGACCTCGTTGATCACGGTGGTCTGGTCGATGGCCAGGCACAGCTTGCCTGTCATGCCCATGGTCACGGTGATGCCGGTCTGCTCGCGCAGGATGGGGTGGTTGGTGCCGACAGTGGGGCCGTCGATGGGGCCCGGCAAGTTGCCCACGCGGCTGGCGACAACCAGCTTGGCGCGCGGGTAGGCCATGGCTTCCGGGGTTGCCGCCATGCCGGTGTCGCGGCGGAAATCGCCGGAGCCGAAAGCAAGGCGGAAGGCACCCTGGGCACGGGCAATGTGGTTGGCTTCCTCGATGCCGAGGGCGGACTCAACCAGTGCGATCACGGGAGTCTTGCCGTCCATGCGGTGGTAGGACTCGGTGACCTGGTCAGCGGATTCGGTCTTGGCCAGCATCACGCCGAGCAGGCCAGGGGTGCCGCGGAGCCCGGCGAGGTCGTCGGCCCAGAACGGGCTGGTGGCGTCATTGATTCGAACCCAGGCCTGGCCACCGGCGGTCAGCCAGTTAACGACATTCTCGCGGGCCATGTCCTTCTGTGAGGGATCCACGGCGTCTTCGATGTCCAGGATGATGGCGTCGGCCCGTGAACCCGCAGATTCGTCAAAAAGCTCCGTTTTCATGGCGTTCACAAGGAGCCACGAACGGGCGATATCAGCGGGAATGTTGCGGGTAGGCCGAATGGACTCGGCGGCGATGCTAGACGTCATGTATCTACCGTATCCGTCAGGCGGGCCGCACGGCGAAGAAATACGCCCGGTTGTGAGGATCAATACGAACTAAACCCCATATGACTGTGGGGTCCAACAGTATGACGTCCGACGGCGGGACGCGCCAGTCATGTCCGGCCCGCCTGTCGCTGTTGTTCATCAGGCTCAACGCGGCGTCTTTGTGTCCTCGGGTTGCCGGGAATGGCCCAGGATTTCGCCCTGTTTCCGGCTGTTTCGCAGCGTTTCCAGGCGTTACCCCATCACTTCCCACGCAGCACCGAAATGGGCTTTCATCGTTCCCAAGCCGTTGCACGGGTTCCCAAGCCTTTGCGTCAGCCGGCTACCCAACACCTTCCAACCCATCGAAAGTAGCTCCCATGAAACTGCATCTGCCCCTGCTGAGCGTCGCGGCCGCCGTCGTACTAGCGCTGACGGTGAGCGGCTGCGGCGGCGCTGCCGAAGCCGGACAAACAGGCCAAGCCGGAAACGAGGTCAAAGAACTCCGGTACCAGGGATCGGCCAACAATGTGACCTTTCCGGAACTGGCCGCAGACCTCGGATATCTGGGTGACCTGAAGCTGAACTGGGTAGGGAACACCACCAGCGGTCCGCAGGACATCCAATCCGCAGCGACCAACCAAACGGACGTCGGCGGGGCGTTCTCCGGAGCGGTGGTCAAGCTCATTGAAGCCGGCGCACCGGTCAAGGCTGTGACCAACTACTACGGCTCCGACGAGAAGACCTTCAGCGGGTATTACGTCAAGGCGGAAAGCACCATCAAGGAACCGCGCGACCTGATTGGCAAGAAGATCGCGGTGAACACCCTTGGCGCCCACCACGAAGCCGTCATCAACACGTGGCTGACCAAGAACGGCCTCAGCCAGGACGAGATCAAACAGGTCCAGCTGGTCCCGCTGGCACCGAACGACACCGAGGAAGCGATTCGTCGTGGACAGGTGGACGCCGGAACGCTCGGCGGCGTCCTGCAGGACCGGGCCATTGAAGCCGGCGGACTGCGCTCGCTTTTCAGTGACGTGGAGCTGTTCGGTACCTTCGCCGGCGGCCAGATCGTGCTCCGGAACGACTTCATCGAAAAGAACCCGAACACCACCCGCACCTTCACCACTGGAGTTGCCAAAGCGATCAAATGGGCAGCGGAAACGCCTCGCGACGAGGTCATTGCCCGCTTCACCAAGATCATCGAGAGCCGCGGCCGCAACGAGAGCACGGCCAACCTGAAGTTCTGGAAGAGCCCCGGGGTCCCGGACTCAGGGGTGATCAAGGACGAGGATTTCACCCGCTGGGAGGCCTGGCTTAACGCGTCGGGAATCGTCAAGGACAAGCTGGCGCCGTCCAAGTACTACACGAACGGGTTCAACGAGCTCGCCGGGAAGAAGGGATAGCCATGACCGCGAAAATCAGCCTCCGGAACGTCACCAAAGAGTTCACGGTCCGGGCCACCAAGACCACCAGCGCCACCCGCCTCACTGCCATCGATTCCCTGAGCCTGGACGTCCGCGACGGCGAGTTCCTCACCTTGGTGGGGCCCAGCGGTTCGGGCAAGACCACGCTGCTGGACCTCTTGGCCGGACTTTCCACGCCGACGTCCGGTGAAGTCCTCGTGGATGGCAAACCGGTCACCGGGCCCGGCAAGGACCGGGCCGTCGTGTTCCAGCAGTATGCGTTATTCCCGTGGCGGACAGCATCTGCCAACGTCTCCATCGGGCTTGAAGGAGTGGGCCCGGACGGCAGGAAACTGAACCGCCGCGAGCGGGCAGCGAAAGCCAGCGAATACTTGGCTTTGGTGGGGCTGGCGGGCTTCGAGGACCGCTATCCGCATGAGCTCTCCGGCGGCATGAAGCAGCGGGTGGCCATCGCCCGAAGCCTGGCCTACGAGCCGGACGTGTTGCTGATGGACGAGCCCTTCGCCGCCTTGGATGCCCAGACACGCGAGCAGCTCCAGGACGAGCTCCTCAGGATCTGGAAGGCCACCGGAAAGACCATCGTGTTCATCACCCACGGCATTGACGAGGCCGTGTACCTCGGCGAGCGCGTCGCTGTCCTGAGCGCGCGTCCGGGGCGGCTCAAGGAAATCGTGGACATCACCATTCCGGACCGTGACGGCGACGAAGACATCCGTTCCAACCCTGCCTTCGTTGAACACCGACACCAGGTCTGGACGCTCCTGCACGATGAAGTCCGTCGCGCCCAGGACGCCGGCCACCGCAAGATTCTGCCGGACGGCAGCGCACCGGACGAACCCGCAACCATCACCAAGGAAAGGAGCGCGGCCTGATGACCACCACGCTCATTCATACAGAAGCCGCACCCACGGCGGGCTCCGCGGCCAACCCAACTGCCGCCGTCGAGCGTTCCCCGCAGGCTCCTGCAGAAGGCACGACGCCGGCACCCGGCAGAGTGCGACGCGTCACCGCGGCGGCCGGTTCAATTCTCTGGAAGTCCACGGCCATCCTGGCGTTCCTGGCGCTCTGGGAGCTGGGGCCGACGTACTTGGCCAGCCCCTCCACACGGGTGTTCCTTCCGCCGCTGCACGAAGTACTCCTGGCGTGGGGAAAGCTCTTCGAAGCCGGCACCATCCAAGGCCACATCGCTGCCAGCCTCACCCGTTCCGTGGCAGGCTTCGGCGCCGCACTGGTGGCTGGTGTGTCGCTGGGATTGCTCATTGCCTGGTACGGGCGGTTGAACTCGGTCCTGAACCCGCTGCTGGAGTTGTTCCGCAACACCGCTGCATTGGCTTTGCTGCCGGTGTTTACGCTGTTGCTGGGCATTGGCGAGGAGTCAAAGATCAGCATTGTTGCTTACGCCGCGTTCTTCCCGGTCCTCCTGAACACCATTGCCGGGGTGAAGACCGTGGACCCGCTCCTGATCAGGGCGGCGCGCTCGCTGGGGCTCAACAGCTTCCGGCTCTTCCAGAAAGTCATTCTCCCGTCCGCCGTGCCCACCATTTTCACGGGTATCCGTATGGCCGGCACCGCATCAATCCTGGTGCTGATCGCCGCCGAAATGGTGGGAGCCAAGGCCGGCCTGGGGTATCTGATCGTGAACGCGCAGAGCAGCTTCCTGATCCCGGACATGTACGCCGGCATTCTTACGGTGTCCTTGTTGGGGCTCGGCGTGAACTTCCTCTTGGTAGCCCTTGAACGGCACTTCTCCCGCTGGCGTACCGCTGTTGGTGCCGACGCTTCCTAGAACCAAACCGCTTCCCGGAACAACCAGCTTCCTGGAACCATCCCGCGGCACCTGCCGCAACCATCACAACAAGTAAGGAACTCATCATGACCGTCATTACCGAAACCAAACTAGAGTTCGCCAAGCTGGGCTCCCGCATCGGCGCCGAAATCCGCGGGCTGGATATCAGCGGAGACCTCAGCGAGGACACAGCGGCCCAAATCAGGGCAGCTCTCAACGAGCACAAAGCCTTGGTGTTCCGCGAGGCCAACATCCTCACTGACGAAGCCCAGGTGAAGTTCGCCTCGCACTTTGGCCCCCTTACCAAAGCGCATCCCACGGTTGCCTCCGTAGACGGCGAAGAGAACGTCCTGCCCGTGGACAGCGAGAACGGCTCGGCCAACAATTGGCACACCGACGTCACGTTCGTAGTGAACCCGCCGCAGGCTTCAACGCTGCGCAGCATTGACCTTCCGGCGTACGGTGGCGAAACGCTGATTGCCTCCTCTGCCGGTGCCTACCAGGACCTCCCGGACGAGTTGCGCAGCTTCGCGGACAACCTCTGGGCCATCCACACCAATGACTACGACTACTCGGTGCCCAAGAACCTGGAGCACTCCAACGCCGAAGAGCGGCGCAAGGAGTTCACCCGCCTGAAGTTCGAAACCGCCCACCCCGTAGTACGGGTCCACCCTTTGACCGGCGAGCGCGGATTGTTCATTGGGGGCTTCGCGCAGCGGCTGCGGATTGTGGGCCTGTCCAACACCGAATCCAAGGACATCATCCGCCTGCTGCAGGCCTACGTGACGCGTCCGGAGAACGTAGTCCGGGTGAATTGGGAGCCGAACCAGGTAGTCCTTTTCGACAACCGCATCACCCAGCACTACGCCCCGGACAACTACGATGGCCAGCCGCGCAAGCTCAATCGCGTGACCATCGCCGGCGACATTCCGGTGAGCATCGACGGCAAGCCCAGCCAAGCCTTGCAGGGTGACTCGAGCACCTACTCGGTGGTGGCTCCGATCAGCCACGCATCGTAGGCGTACTCCATGTGTTGCTGTCCGCACCCAACTGGCTCGCATTAGTGGTCCTTCCCAGGCTTGGGAACAGCCACAAATGCGAGCCAGTTGGGTTAAACCCGGGGTTAGGGGATGTTGTTTCCCCGGGCAGTCACCCACAGACCGTACCACTGGGCACGTGTCATCTCCTTCGCGACAGCTGCGGCATCGGCGCATGCCGCAATCCGGGTGGGATGAGTGGTTCCCACTACCGGCGAGATCCTGGCCGGGTGCTTCATCAGCCAACCCAGCAACACTGATTCCGGCGTGGTGTTCTTCTCCTCCGCCAGTTGTTCCAGCATCTCCGTTACAGCCGACTCCGCCGGTGAGAACTCATCCGACGTCGCCCCTGTGTAACGCCCTTGCGCCAAGGAACCATACGCCTGAAGTTCAATTCCCTGGGCCATGCAGTGCTCCAGGGTTCCGTGCGGGAAGCTGTATCCCGCCCCTTCTGCGTGGTTGACCAGCACGGTGCTCTCCAGCCAGTCCCGGCGCAGCAGGCTCATTTCCAACTGGTTCGCCACCACAGGCGTCTCCAACTGGTCCTGCAGGAACGCGATCTGCGCACCGGACATGTTAGACACGCCCAAGTGCCGCACCTTGCCTTCCGCCATCAATTGCCCGACGGCGTCCGCCACCTCGCGCGGGTCCATCAACGGATCGGGCCGGTGCAGGAGCAGCACGTCCACGTAATCTGTCTGGAGCCGTTTGAGGCTCCCGTTGACCCGCTCAAGGATGGCGTCACGGCTGAGGTCGTAATGCGTCTGGAGTCCGCGCTCCCCCAGCCTGATGCCGCACTTGGTCTGCAGCTGGATCCTCTCGCGCAGACCCTGCGAACGGGCGAGGACTTCACCAAACACGGCCTCGGACTTTCCGCTGCGATAGATATCCGCATGGTCGAAAAGTTCAATGCCAATCCCCCGGGCAGCTTCAACCACCGCAGCGGCCTGATCGATCTCAGCGGCCCCGTAAGATGTACCATCCCACGGGCCGCCGAGTCCCATGCAGCCATAGATGAGGCGTCCCCGCCCGTTCGTATTCGTCATGACTTCAGTATTCTGCCCCGGCGTCCGTCTTGTCCTCAGCGCTTACGCGTTGCTAACAACCCAGGCAGTGGTGTCGGACGGCAGCTTGCCATCCTCCAGTGGAGCGCTGGCTACCACCACGTCACCTTCAGGCAACTCAACAGGTTCGCCGCCAAAGTTGGTGACGATGTGCCAGCCACCGGGGCGGCTGAAGTGCAGCACGTCCTGATTGCCGGTTTCCACCCACTCAAGTTCCTCAGCCGTCTGGAGTTCGCTGCGAAGGCCCAATGCCGTGCGGTAGAGCTCCAGCGTGGAACCGGCCACGCCGTCCTGGGTGGATACTGCGTAATCCTTGAACCACTCCGGCTGCGGAAGGTGCGCCTTGCCCGCACCGAAGCCAAAGGACGGGCCTTCCACGGTCCACGGCAGCGGCACGCGGCAGCCGTCGCGCCCGATCTCCACGCCCGGGTTGCGGAAGAAGGACGGGTCCTGGCGTTCCGAGTCAGGGATTTCCGAGACTTCACGCAAGCCGAGCTCTTCACCTTGGTAGAGGTAGGCCGAGCCAGGGAGCGCAAGCAGCAGCAGCGTCGCGGCGCGGGCACGACGCAAGCCAAGTTCGACGTCGAGCTCTTCAGCCGGTGCGCCGGCCAGCAGCCAGCCTTTGCCATCCTGGCCCTTGGGCTCGCCGCCGGTAATGTCCTGTGCCGCATTGGTTCCCTGCGCAACGGAGCCGCCCTTGGGCAGGCCGTACCGCGTGGCGTGCCGAACCACATCGTGGTTGGAGAAAACCCACGTGGATGAAGCACCGGATTCCTTGGCTGCCACCAAGTTGTCCGTGATGATTTTCCGGAACGATGCAGCATCGAAGTCGGACTGCAGGAGATCGAAATTGAACGCCTGCCCCAGTCCTTCGGGGCTGGCATAACGGGCGCGGCGGGACTCGTGGACCCAGGCCTCAGCGACAGCCGTACGGGGCGGGTTGTACTCGTTGAAGAGCTTGCGCCACTCCGCATAGACCTCGTGGACCTCATCGCGGTCCCAGAACGGGTGGGAACCATCGGTGAAGCCATCGGTTCCGTGGGCCTTGGCTTCGAGGTCGGCCTTCATGGGCAGCGGCTCGGACAGATCTTTGGCCATGCCGTGGGCAACGTCGATCCTGAAACCATCAACGCCGCGGTCCGACCAGAAGCGCAGGGTCTTCAGGAAGTCCTCACGGATTTCCGGGTTGTCCCAGTTGAAGTCCGGCTGCTCCTTGGCAAAAATGTGCAGGTACCACTGGCCGGGGGTGCCATCCGGCTCGGTGATGCGATCCCAGATGGGACCGCCAAAGACAGAATCCCAGTCCGACGGCGGCAGCTCACCGTTTTCGCCCCGGCCATCACGGAAGATGTAACGCTCGCGGGCGGCGGAGCCCTTGGGCGAAGCCAAGGCTTCCTTGAACCACTCATGGCGGTCGGAGGAATGGTTGGGGACGATGTCCGCCACGATCTTGATTCCGGCGGCGTGCAGGGCTTCAACCATCTCGTCGAAGTCCTCAAGTGTGCCCAGCTTCGGATCCACATTGCGGTAGTCATCCACGTCGTAGCCGCCGTCAGCGAGCGCAGAAGGGTAGAAGGGGCTCAGCCAGACGGCGTCGATCCCCAATTCCTTGAGGTAAGGAACTTTGGCGGTGATGCCCTTGATGTCCCCCAGTCCGTCGCCGTTGGCGTCGTGGAAGCTGCGGGGATAGATCTGGTAGACAGCCGCCTGGCGCCACCAGTTGGGGTCGGCCATGCGATCTACATCGGTACGGTGTGCTTGAGTAGCGGAAGTGCTCACGAAACTCCTTTGATTTAGTATCTAAATTTATATCCCGAACCAGTATGAAACGGCCGGACGTCGCAGGTCAACAGGCCTAGCCCTTGACAGCCCCCTGGGTAACCCCCGCCATGACCCACCGTTGCGTGAACAGGTAGGCGACAATCGCCGGGGCCATAGCCATCAGGTAGGACGCGAAGGACACGTGGTAGTTGTTGCTGAACTGGGTCTGGAACAGGTTTTGCCGCACCGGAAGCGTCTGCAGGGACGGGTCGGAGATGATCAGCGAGGGCATCATGAAGTCATTCCATGCATAGAGGAAGGCGAAGATTCCCACGGTTGCGCTCATTGGCGCCAGCAGCGGGAAGATGAGCTTCCAGAAGGTCTGCCAGGTGGTAGCGCCGTCGATCCTTGCACTCTCTTCCAACTCCATGGGGATGGAGCGGAGGAAGGCGGTGAAGAGCAGCACGCTGAAGCTCAACTGGAACATGGTGGCCAGCAGGATCACCCCGAAAGGGTTGTCCAGTCCCAAGCGGCCCGTGAGCTGGATTTGCGGCAGCGCCACCACCGGGAAGGGAATGAACATGGCCCCCAGCAGGTAGAAGAACGAGTACCGGAACAACCGGCGCTCCCAGTTGCGAACGATCGCATAAGAAGCAAAGGCCGCCAGAATAATGGTGGCCACCACTGTCCCAGCGGTTACCAGCAACGACATCGCGGCGCCCACCGGGAAGTTGGTCAACGTCCAGGCTTGGACAAAGCCCTCGAAACTGAAGGGAGCAGGGAAGGAGAAGGCATTGCCGTCCACCGCCTGCCCCTGGGTCTTCAGCGCCATGGAGATGGTGACGTACAGCGGCAGGAGCACGGTGACAGCGCACAGGACCAAGATCGTGGTCGCTGGCCAGTTCACCCGCTCAACGGCGGATTCGGACCGGCGTCGGCTCTTTCCAGCGGGCTGGGTGGTGGGCTCGACGATGGCGAGGGTGGCTTGATTGGTCATCAGAGTGCATTCCGTCCGCGAGTCAGCGAAAGCTGTACGAGAGAGATAACAATGGCGACCACGAAGAAGATCGTGGCGTTGGCCATCTGGTAGGCGTAGTCGCCGCCGTTGAAGCCCGAGATGACGGTCATCGCGATGCTTCGGGTTGAGGTGCCCGGGCCACCGTTGGTCAGGCCAACGATGATGTCGTAGGCGTTCAGGAAGCCCTTGAACCCCAGGATGATGTTGATGACCACGTAGCCCGAAACCAGCGGAAGCGTGATCTTTACCAGTTGCTGGAACTTGCTGGCGCCGTCGATCTCCGCAGCTTCATAGACGTCCCCCGGCACTGCCACCAGGCCTGCGATGTAGATCAGCAGGGCACCCGGCACAGCCTGCCAGGCCGTGACCACAACAATGGCTACCCAGGCGAGGTCCGGGTTTGCCAGCAGGCTGCTCTCCAGCCAGGGGATCCCGGCCGCGGCACCCAAGGATGGCAGAGAGTTCGAGAACAGGAAGTTGAAGACATAGGCGATGATGATGCCTGAGACCACCATGGGAATGACGAAGATGGTCCGCAATGCCGATTTCATCCGGATGCGCGACGTCAGCCCGACGGCGAGGAGGAACGCCACCACGTTGACCGCAATCACCGTCACGATGGAAAACCCGAAGGTAAACAGGTAGCTCTGCAGGATCGCGGGATCACTGAAGATAGCTATGTAGTTGGTCAGGCCGACGAATTCCCAGTCGCCGATTCCGATGGAGTTGGTGAAACTGAAGAAGATGCCGATGATCCCCGGAACGGTGATGGCCAACGTGAAGAGGATAAGGCTGGGGACGAGGAAAAAATAGAAGATCGGTTCGACCCGGCGCCTGCTGCCCTGCCGCTGACGGCTTTGCTTGGGGGAAGCCTGCTTCCGGCCGTCCTGCCCGGACGTGGTGGGGGTGGTGGTGATGGACATGATGGTGACTCCCTGCTTCGGCGCTACTGGCGGAACGCCAGGCGCGCCCAATCTGCGTCGAGGGTGCTAAGGGTGGAGGTTGGGCTGGCGCCGAAAACGAGGGCCTGCGTGTAGTTCATAATCGGGATGGTCTTTGGCACCAGCACCGAGGGACCCTGGTAGACCTGGGATTGCTCGTAGTACCGCACCATTCCTTCGATCCGGGGATCGGGAACCACGGCAGAATCCTTGGTGGGGGTGAAGCCCAACTGCGATTTGTTGTAGGCATCGATCACTTCGGGCCGGTAAAGGTACTCAAGGAAGTCCCGTGCGGCTTCCTTATGCTTGGAGGCCTCAGGAATCCAGGCGGCAAGGTCCACGTTCACCCGGACGCGCAGGTCCTGGGGATCATCGGTCATCGGCAGTGGGAAGGTTCCGAGTTTCAGGTCCGGGGCGGTCTTCGCGATCTCGCTGAAGGCCCACGGCCCCTGCAGGTACATGGCGGCCTTGCCCTGTGAGAACGCCAGGTTGCCGTCACCGTAGGCCCGGCTGGCTGCATCCTTGTTCACGTACTTCGAGGCCAATTCCAGCATCTTGCCAACAGGCTTTTCAAAGTCCTTCTGGAAGGACACTGCAGATTTTGGCCCCACGTTGGTGCCTGCCGCGGAAAGCTTGTCGAAGAAGTCCAGCGTGTCCACCTGGCCGCCCACGGAATAGTCGAACCAGCCTTGGGCGATGGTCCAGTCGTCCTTCCACGTGGCGTAGAACGGCGTCACTCCAGCAGCTTTGAGTTGATCGCATGCTGCGGTCAACTCACTCCAGGTGGTGGGCACCTTGATGTTGTTGGCTGCGAAGATTTCCTTGTTGTAGATGACCGAGGAGGCCATGATCGAATACGGCAGCGCGCTGGTGCGGTCCGGATAGGTCCCGTACTGGTCCATCAACGGCTGGAGATCTTCCCGGATCCTTGACGCCGCATCCGTACCGGACAGATCGCTCAACGCACCGCGCTGAACAAAGCGGGACGTTTCCATGTTGTAGTTCGCGAGGGCAATGTCCGGCGGATTTCCACGAACGAAGCTGGCGGACACAACGTCCACGCCTGAGGTGTCCAGGACAACCTCGGTGTCGTTCTGGGAAGCGTTGTAGTCGGCAACGAGCTTGGTCATGAAGCCGATGGCTTCACGTTTGCTGAACGTAAACCGGATGGTTTCTTTGCCTTGATCCCCGGTGCACCCTGTGAGGAGGCCAGCCAGCAAGGCCAGCCCCAGGGTCACCGCCGCCAGGCGATTCTTGCGCGTAGGTTTCACAGACTCCGTGGTCCTTTCGTCGTGCGGACCTCAGTGGCCGCCGTGCCATCGGAAGGGGGTCACTGACCACCAGCTCCGATGTTTAGATAGGAGATAAATTTATGACCTATCGCAAGTTTGAGTGACCGGCGCCACAGGGTCAAGCTTTTGACGAAATCCGTCGTCATCTAAATTTATGTACTAAATTTAGAGAGATCGTTCTATCATTCCCGGCTGACAGCCCCAAGAGTTCGGAGTACCCCATGCTGACTGGGACTGCACCATCAACACAGCTGGTCCGCCGGGTCAATGCCAGCGCAATGCTCAAGGCAATGCGTGGCGCCGGCGTCCTCACCGGGACGGAACTCATGGATTCCACCGGTCTCTCGCGTGCCACGGTCATATCGATCTGCGACGAACTGGTCCGCCTCGGATGGCTGCAGGAACTTGAAAACCAGCGCGGCACGGGTGAATACGTCAAAGGCAGGCCCGCACGCCGCTTTGTTTTCGACGACGGCGCGGCCAGTGTGCTCGGAATCGACATCGGCGCCACCAAGATCACCACGATCGTGGCCAATATGGCCGGAACAGCGTTGTCCCAGGTCACCATGCCGTTCCGCACCTACAACGTCCCGGCTGACGAACGCGCCGACGTCTTGGACAGGATCGCCGCAGAGGCCCTGAAGAAGGCCGGCGTGGCTGCGGATTCCGTTCTCGCAGTGTCCGTCGGAGTGGCCGCCCCGGTCAGCCGCGACGGCGAGGTACTCAGGGCCCAGGAATTCTGGAAATCCTTCGATGTCCGCCGGATAGTGTCCGAGCGGCACGGCTGGCACGTCCTGCTCGAAAACGATGCCAACCTCGCAGCCCTCGCTGAACGGTGGCAAGGTACCGCGCAGGGAGTGGACAATCTTGTGGTCATGCTGGCCGGTGACCGGTTGGGCTCAGGCATCATGGAATCCGGCCGCCTGCTCCACGGGCAACTGGGTGGCTTTGGTGAATTGGGATATCTCGATCATGTGGATGGGGTGGGCGACACCTACGGCATTGCCCACTACGCCGCGCTGTGGGGACGTGAAGCCATGGAAAGCAATCCGGCCACTACGCTGCGGACGCTGTGCGGCGGGAATCCTGAAGCCTTGACCGCTGAGATGGTTTTCACCGCAGCCGCGGACGGAGACGGCCCCGCCCGTACGGCCTTGGATCGCCTGACCCAGCGCATGGCCCGGGTCATCGGCTCAGTCAGTACGTTGGTGAACCCGGACCTGGTGGTCATAGCCGGGGCCGTGGCGGCCTCTGCCCAAGCACTGATTCCGGGCATTGAGGAAAAGATGACAGAGTTCACCTTCACTCCCCCGCGCCTGGCAACCTCGCCCCTCGGGGACGGCATTGTCTCCCTCGGCGCGATCCGGCACGCACTGGATTATGTCGAAGAGCACGCTTTGGACCTCTACCCCGCTTCACTGCCGAAACAAGAGGCTGCCGGCTGACCACTTCTTGCCAGCCGGCTACTTCCGGCCGGCCGGCCCGGCAGGCGGCCATTCCAGACTTCGTCCACCCCGGACTTCGGTTAGTCCGGCATCGACATGGTGCGCAGGTCCAGTTGCCTCAGCACCCGGTCTGCCACTTCCGGGTCAGTACCCAGCTCGTTCCGGGCCGCCACCACTTCCTGCCGTGCAGCATCCAGCGCGATGGTCTGCACCGCGATGGACAACTCCCGTCCACGCTTGCGCTTTTCAGCAACCGACTCGTTCCGCAGTGTGCCATCGAGCAGTTCCGCATGCAGCCGGCGCATCTTTTCCTTGACCAGCGCCACCTTCTCCGCCGGGAGTTCCTTCATCAGGTCGTGGTCCTTCAAGGCGGCCACCGCAGCAGACTGGGCGCGTTTGGCCAGGACCTTGGCGGCATCTTGCTCGTGCGTTCCGTCCTCGGTGGCCTTCAGCACCCGCATAAGCCACGGCAGGGTGAGGCCGGGAAGCACCAGGGTTGCCAGGAGGACGGCGCAGGCAATCACCAGGATCTCGTGCCGCGCCGGGAAGTCACTGCCATCCGGCAGGGTCAAGGGAAGCGCCAACGCCAGGGCCAACGTAGCCAGGCCGCGCATGCCGCACCACGTCAGGATCAGCACTTCCTTGGGTGAGGTGGGCTGCAGCAGGTTCCTGCGCCTCCGGGCCGTCAGGGCAAGCAGGCCCAGCCACAAGAACCGGACGACGAACACCAGGATGCAGATGACCACGGCCATGCCGATCATCCCGAAGATCGCAGTCCCCTCGTCCCGGATCACGTGGCGGATTTCGAGCCCCACCAGGCCGAACGCCAGGCCCGTGGCAAGCAACTCCACCACATCCCAGAACGCCGTCCGTGTGATGCGTTCAGCGGCATCCTGCGGCCGCGTATGGCGCTGCAATTCCAAGGCGGTGACGACGACGGCCACCACACCTGAGGCGTGCAACTCTTCCGCGAGGATGTAGGCGGCGAACGGAACCACCAGAGTGACGGCGCTGCGGGCCACCATGGACGTGACCAGCTTGGTGATGAACTTGGTCAGCCACCCCATGGCGATGCCGATCACCACGGCCAGGGCGGCTCCGATGACGAACTGCGGAATGACTTCCGGGCCCACTTCCTTGCCGGACATGGTGGCCGCCACGGCAGCCTGGAAGATGACGATGGCAGCGGCGTCGTTGAAAAGCCCTTCGCTTTGCAAGACCGTGATGAGGCGGCGCGGCATGTGGACGCGGCCGGCTACCGATTCAACGGCAACGGGGTCCGGCGGGGCCACCATGGCACCCAAAGCGATGGCCGCCGGGATTCCGATGCCCGGGATCATGAGCCAGGCAGCACCGGCCACTACAGCCGTTGACACCACCACCAGGGCTACGGCCAGGAGCAGGAGCGTCCGCCACCGCACTCTGAAGACAGCCCAGGAACTCTTCTGGGCAGTGGCAAACAGGAGCGGCGGAAGGAAGATCGGCAGGATCAGCTCAGGCGAGATCTCAAACTCGGGGAAGCCCGGGATGAAGGTCAGTGCCACAGCCAGGAGCAGCATCAGGACCGGGTATGGGAGCCGGAGCCGGTCCCCCAGGCCAACTGCCACCACCGTCGCTAACAGCAACCCGACAATGAGCGCCAACTGATCCATGTTCCTGCTTCCCCAGACGTTGTAAGGCCCTCCCCCGGGCGAAGCCGAAAAAGTTCCCTACCAACATATCCCGGAGTGCAGGCACCCCACGCGGAGTGACGGTGAGTGCGGAGTAACAGCCAGCGCCTCCGCTTCCGGGTCAGTCCTCCGTGAGCGCATCCACCACGTCCGCGGTGCCATCCTTGAACGCAATGGTCCGGTGGATGGTGCCGGGCAGTTCCAGGACAGCGGCCGTGACCAACGCGACGTTGGCCCGCGACGTCTGTGTGCCGCTGCCGGGGTTTTCGGGATCGGTCTGGATCAATCCCGTAGCGGGCTCGTCGGTCAAGGTTCCGGGGCCCAGGACGGTCCAGTCGAGGTCGGTGGCACGCAGGTAGTCGTCAGCCGCTGCTTTGGCCTCCGCGTAGGCGAAGAATGGATTGTCAGCAGGCACCCCGTGGTCCTTCGCCGCACCGATATAGGAGACCATGACATACCGCTTGGCGCCGGCCTCGGCGGCGGCGTCCATCGAGCGGATGGCGGCGTCGCGGTCCACGGCATAGGTTCGGTCCGGATTGCCCCCACCAGCCCCCGCGGACCACACCACGGCGTCGTGGCCGTCGAGTGCCTGGGCGAGTTCCGCCGTCGTCGAGTTTTCCACATCCAGGACCTGCGCGTTGGCGCCGGTTTCGGTGACATCTGCCACATGATCGGGATTTCGGATGAAAGAAGTGACGTCGTGACCTTCGTCACTGAGAATGCGGGACAGATGCAGGGCCACTTTCCCGTGGCCGCCAATGATTGCGATTCGGCTCATGAACCCATTCTGTCCCACAGAACGAAAAAAGACCCCGCAGGCTGAAGCTGCGGGGTCTTGCTCTGTAGCGGTGGGGAGGCTCGATCTCCCGACCTCACGATTATGAGTCGTGCGCTCTAACCAACTGAGCTACACCGCCACGAATGAGAAAAACCTGTGTCAAGCCGGTCAAAACCGCCTTGACACAGGCCCTCATTCAGAGCCCCCCACCGGAATCGATCCGGTGACCTCGTTCTTACCAAGAACGCGCTCTACCACTGAGCTAGGGGGGCAACGAGTAAATACTCTACCGGACGTTTTCAGAAGCTACAAATCGGCGAAAGAACGCGGAAAATCGGCGCCGACACAATTTGCGAAGACGCAGAATTATTGATCTATTTTCGGCTGTTCCGGCTCCCGGTATCAGGGCAGCCGAAGCACCTGCCCCGGGTAGATCCGATCCGGATTGGGGACGGTATCAGCGTTGGCAGCAATCAATGCACCGAGATCCACCCCGAACTGGGCTGCGATCCCACTCAGGGTGTCTCCCTGCTCCACTACAACCTCCGTGACTCTTGGGGCTACAGGTCCCGGCTGCCCGGCCCCTGCTGCAGCTTCAGCGGCCGCCTCCTGCGCCTGCGGCTGGACTTCCGGGGCATCGGGTTCCAAGCCCTCCTGACGGGCCTCCTGGGCCGCTGCGGCGTCCGCTGCCGCCTGCTGCCGGGCCGCTTGGGCTGCGGCGGCCTCAGCGGCCTCCCGGTCAGCTGCTGAAACCTCGACGGCGGCAGCATCCTCTGCGGCCTGGTTACCGGCTGCTGGAGCTACCGGTGCTGTGGCCTCGGCGGGAGCTGCGTCGCGGGCGGCGGACCCGGCATCATCCTTATGATCCTTGTCGCCGTGCAGTAGTTGATCGCCACGCCCTTTGTCACCAAGGCCCAGGTTCCTCTTCACGTTGTCCAGCAATCCCATGGAGCACCCTCCTGCGTTCTGCTTGCGTTCAGTGTTCAGCCGTGACTCGATCGTACGGCGGAGCACTGTCCCAGGGAACCCGGCCTTGTCCGATCCCCCCGCCGCAGAAAGGAGTGCCCAGCGAACAGGACCCGGAAGAGAGCGTTAAATGCCGCAGGGGGCCGGCTCGAAAGCCGACCCCCCGACGGGACCTACTGAGTGTCTAACATGGCGGTGTTTACCACCAGGAAGTGTTTACCACTTGCCCTTGCGGTTGAAATCGCGGTGTCCGCCTTCGCCGCCGCTGCGGGGCTTGCGGGCGCCGTCACCGTGGCCACCGAAACGGGAACCGCTGGCCTGGCCGCGGTCGCGGTCGCCGAAGCTGCCCGCGGTGCGCTCGGAGCGGTCGCTGTAGGAGCGGCCACCACGGTCAGCGGAGGTACGCTCGCCGCCTTCGGACTTGCGGAAGTCCTTCTTGAAGCCGCCGGCACCCTTGAAGTTTCCGCCGCCACGGTTTTCGCGGTCGCCATAGCCACCACGTCCAGCGCCGCCACCACCGGAGTAGCTGCCGCGGTCGCCGCTGGGCTTGCGTCCGTTGTCCAGTTCGAGGTGGATCAGCTCGCCACCGATGCGGGTGCGGGACAGTGCGCGCAGCTGCTCGGGGCTGAGGTCTGCCGGGAGCTCCACCAGGGAGTGGTCCGAGCGGATGTCGATGCCACCGATCTGTGCGGAGGAAATGCCGCCTTCGTTGGCAATGGCGCCGACGATGGAACCCGGCATGACGCGCTGACGGCGTCCGACGGCGATCCGGTAGGTGGCGTTGCCCTCGGTGAGCGTACGGGTGGGGCCACGGGAACCGAAGCCGTCCTTGGAGCGCTCACGCTTCTGGTACTCGGGTGCTGCAGGCAGTTCCTTGACCAGCAACGGCTGTCCACCCTGGGCCATGACGGCCAAGGCTGCAGCGATCTCGGAAGCCGGAACGTTGTGCTCTTCCTCGTAGGAGGAGATGAGGTCACGGAACGCTGCAACATCCTCGGATGCGAGGGTCTCGGTGATGCGCTCGGCGAACTTGCCAAGGCGCAGCGTGTTCACGGTCTCGGCCGTGGGCAGGTGCATCTGCTCCACCGGCTGGCGGGTTGCCTTCTCGATGGAACGCAGCAGGTACTTCTCGCGCGGGGTCATGAACAGGATCGCATCGCCGGAACGGCCTGCACGGCCCGTACGGCCAATGCGGTGCACGTAGGACTCGGTGTCGTGCGGGATGTCGTAGTTGATGACGTGGCTGATGCGCTCGACGTCAAGGCCACGGGCAGCGACGTCGGTGGCCACGAGGATGTCGATGCGGCCTTCCTTCAGTGCGTCGACGGTACGTTCGCGCTGCTGCTGCGGGATGTCGCCGTTGATGGCGGCAGCCTGGAAACCGCGGGACTTCAGCTTGTCGGCCAGGTCCTCGGTAGCCATCTTGGTGCGAACGAAGGCGATCACGCCGTCGAACTCTTCAACCTCGAGGATGCGGGTCAGGGCGTCCAGCTTGTGCGGGCCCATGACCTGGAGGTAACGCTGCTTGGTGTTGGCGCCCGTGGTGGTCTTGGACTTCACCGAGATTTCAGCAGGGTTGTTCAGGTACTGCTTGGACATGCGGCGGATCTGGCCCGGCATGGTGGCTGAGAACAGCGCAACCTGGCGGGTTTCCGGAGTCTGCTGGAAGATCTGCTCAACGTCATCGGCAAAGCCCATGCGCAGCATCTCGTCAGCTTCGTCCAAGACCAGGTACTGGAGTTCGGACAGGTCCAGGGAACCCTTGGCGATGTGGTCGATCACGCGGCCGGGGGTACCCACAACAACCTGGGCACCGCGGCGCAGGCCAGCGAGCTGCGGGCCGTAAGCCGAGCCACCGTAGACCGGGAGGACGGTGAAGTCGTCAATGTGCTTGGCGTAGGAGGTGAAAGCCTCGGCAACCTGGAGGGCCAGTTCACGCGTCGGGGCCAGGACCAGTGCCTGGGTCTTGCGTGAGGGGCCGTTGAGGTCGTGGAGTTCAGCCAGGCGGGACAGGGCGGGAACAGCGAAAGCTGCGGTCTTGCCGGTACCGGTCTGGGCGAGGCCAACGACATCGCGGCCTTCGAGGAGCAGCGGGATGGTGGCTGCCTGGATGGGTGACGGCTTCTCGTAGCCGACATCCTGCAGGGCGGCCAGAACGCGGCCGTCGATGCCAAGATCGACGAAGCGGACGCCTTCTTCTTCCTCTTCTTCTGCCTTGGGGGCAGGAGCTTCGGTTTCTTCTGCCTTGGGGGCAGCAGCTTCGGTGAAGGCAGGAGCTTCGGTGAAGGTGGGGGCTGCAGACTCGGCTGCAGCGTTCTCGACGGGGGCAGCGGCAGCAGCCGGTGCTTCAGCTTCGGCGGGCGCGGTGGTCTCTGCTGCAACAGCGGACTCAGCGGACTCAGTGGTCTGGGCGTCGAAGTTTTCGTTGAGATTTTCGGTCATAGGGTGAAATTCCTCATCCATAGGGCAGTCGGCGCGGCCCGGTTGGGCTTGGCCGCAGTACTCGTCGCGAAAACAGGCAAAGTGCCCTGCTTTCGCAAGAAGTCCGGCGCTATCGCAATCCCATGGCAGGACTTCCCGCTGCATCTCTTGGCTGCTATCCCAGCAGTCTGTACAGCGTTTTCTTTAGCCGGCTCTCCCTATGAAAATGCCCGCACACAATTGCGGGCCCCAACACTTACCAGTCCTGCCTCAAGAATTGGGCAGGATAAAGGGATTTCCGGAGTGGGGGATATTTCAAGTGTAGGGCACGGGGCGGCCTCACCGCGACTTAAGTCTCGATCGAGGGCGGTGAGCTTGTTCACACTCCGCTTCACCGCTGCCCCGGAGCCCTCAGAGGCCGTGGCGGCGGAGGACGTTCTGGAACTTTGAGTGGTACTCGTCCTGGAGCCGGATTTCTCCGTCAGCCTCTGCGTCCAGCAATACCTGAACGATATCCGGCGTCGGCTCGCTGAACCACTGGCCCACCGTGATGCCATGCTTCGGAACGAAGGTGCGGTGAATGTGGTCCCCGGGAGAAATGGTCCCTGTCCTGATGACGCGGAGGTAAGTGCCCACCCGTCCGGCCTGCGTGAACCTTTTCACCCACTGCGGCTCTTCCAGCACCCGTTGGAACGTTGCGCAAGGCACGCGTGGGGACGTCACCTCAACCTCCACGTCAAGGCCAACCTTCCACCGCTCACCAATCACGGCGCCCGTGGTTTCGATCCCGGACACCCGCAGGTTCTCACCAAAGAGACCAGCAGGCACTTCCCGCTGCAGCTCGGCCGCCCAGTAGTCGGCGTCCTCCTGTGAGTACGCGTACAGGGCTTGGTCTTCTCCGCCGTGATCGAGCCGGTTTGCCTGCACGTCCCCGTGAAGCCCAAGTTTATGGACCTTGACCGGACCTTCCACCGCACGTTTGTCCATGGCAGTGACCCCCACGTTGCCGGGATCAGGCAGCAGCTGGTGGACCCGGCAGACGGCAAGGAGGGAGGCTGTGTTCATGGGATCAGTCTACGGACGGTCCGGCGCAGATCTACAGATCTACAGATCTACACATTTACCGATCTAAGGATCAAAGCGGTAGCCCATGCCCGCTTCGGTGTGCAGATGGCGGGGCTCTGCCGGATCCCGCTCCAACTTCCGGCGCAGTTGGGCGATGTACACGCGCAGGTATTGGGTTTCCTTGGCATAGGCCTGCCCCCAGACCTGCGTGAGGATCTGCTGCTGGCTGACCAGCTTCCCCTTATTACGGACCAGCAGCTCCAGGATGTTCCACTCCGTAGGGGTCAGCCTGACCTCAGCTCCGTCCTTCACGATTTTCTTGCCTGCCAGGTCCACCATGAAGTCGGTAGTGGCCAGCGTTGGTTCCTCATGCCCGGTGACCACACGGCGCGAGGCGACCCGAAGCCGCGCAAGCAGCTCATCCAAACCGAAAGGCTTCGTCACGTAGTCGTCCGCACCGGCGTCGAGCGCCTCCACCTTGTCCTCCGACGCGTGCCGGGCAGAGAGCACAATGATGGGCATGCTGCTCCAGCCGCGAATCCGGCGGATGATCTCCACGCCGTCCATGTCCGGCAGCCCGAGGTCCAGCACCACGATCTCCACCGGTTGCTTGGCAACGGCCTGCAGGGCATCGGCGCCGTCGCCTACCGACAACGCCTGGTAGCCATGGGCCTGAAGCGTGATCTGCATGGCGCGGGCAATCCGGGCCTCGTCCTCGACGATGAGTACCAGCGTCATTGCGCGCCACCGGTCCACAGCGGCAAGGTGACCACCATGGTCAAGCCACCACCCGGCGTCGGCTCCGCGGCCAGTCTCCCGCCCATGGCCTCGCAGAACCCCTTGGCCACTGCGAGGCCCAAGCCAATCCCGCCACCGGCGGCGTGTCCGGGCGCCGGTGAATCACCGAAGCGCTGGAACGGCTGGAACATGGTGAGTACTTCCTCCCTGCCCATTCCCCTGCCATGATCCACAATCCGCAATTCGCCGGCAGGCCGGTCCCCCAAGGTGATGCCTGCACCGGCCCGGGCCGTCAGGACCACATCCGATTCCGGTGCGTACTTCACCGCGTTCTCCACGATGTTCGCCACCACACGCTCCAGCATGCCGGCATCGGCCTGCACCGGGGGAAGGTTGGGCGGCAGTTCGTTGCGGAGGTGCTCCGGCGGAAGACCGCGCAGCGCCTGCGGCAGTACCTCAGCCCAGCCGATACCGGTCAGCAGCGGATTGACCGCGTCAGCGGTGATGCGGGACATGTCCAGGAGATTGTCCACCAGATGATCCAGGCGGTCCGCATAGTCCTCGATGGTCTCCAGCAGTTCCCGCTCCACCTCGGGAGGAAAACTCACGTCCTCCTGGCGCAGGCTGCTGACAGCAAGCTTGATACCGGCCAACGGCGTCCTCAGGTCATGCGACACGGCGCGCAGAATGGATGTCCGCATCTTATTGCCCTCGGACAGCCGGACATTGTCCCGCCGGCTCTTCACCAACTGCTGCCGCTCGCGCACGGCCACCACAAAGGCGCCGAAGGCTGCAAGCAGCCGCTGGCGCTGCGGTGTCAAGGGTCCGCCGCGCAGCAGCAGCGTGTACTGGGGATCGACGACGGCGGCATGGTCGGCGGCGGCATGGGTCACCGGCGGATTGGGGCCGGCGCTCGCCAGGACCTGCGATGCGGGAGCCGCTCCGGGCGTGGCTGCCGCCCCCGGGGCAGCGGAGCCCAGCAACGTCACCGCTTCCATGCCGAGGTTGCCACGGACCTTCTCAAGGAAGGTTTCCAGGCTTCCATCCGAACTCAGGATCCGGAGAGCCAGCTCACTCAGGGCAGTGGCTTCCGCTTCGGATCGCGCTGCTTCCTGGGCCCGCCGGCTGGCCAGGCCCACCGCGAGCGCCACACCGCAGGCCACAGCCAGGAACACCACCAAGGTGAAAAGCGTGGTGGGGTCGGCAATGGAAAGCGAGCCCACCGGATCGGCCGAAAAGTAGTTCAGCAGGAAGCTGCCCAAAACCGCGGCCACCACTGCAGGCCACAACCCGCCGATCGCGGCGACCGCAGCCGCCACGGCCAACTGCAGCAGCATGATCATGGCGAAGTTGCGGAAGTTGAGGAACGTCACCAAAAGTTCGACGGCGGGCGGCAGCATGAGTGCCAGTACCAGACCGGTGACCACACGCCCCCGGCCGATGCCTCGAACCGGCGGGAGCCGGAGCAGCACGCCGTCGTCGCCGTTGCTGTAAGTCTCTGGTGCCGCCATGGCTACATCCTTACACGCTTCCCGCGGTGGGGAGTTCTCCCCATTTACCTCCGTCATCCGTGCCTGCACGGCGCGCAAGGACTAGGCTTGCTCTGAGCATTCCGGTCCGGTGTACAGCCGGACACTTCAACGGTCTATCCAGGGGGATATACATGGGCCCGAAAGACAGCCCTGACGCAGCCGGCAACAACGGCAGCAGCAGGGACAACAACAGCGACTTCGGAGCGGGCAACAATCCGCCCAAACCCCCACCGTGGCAGGTGCCCAAGCCGGAACTCCACCCTGAGCTGTTCACTCCTGTTCAGGAGAACCCGCAACAGGACAAACCGACGCGGAAGAGCAGGAAAGCGCCTGCAGGCGCTGCTCCCAGCGCGACCGGAGCTCCTCAACCAGGGCAGCCCCTCCCCGTGGTGGATCCGTTCGCCAAGGAACGCGAACGCGGCGAGGCTGAGGCAGCAAAGAAGAAGAAGCGGTTGCAGCGCCGCACCGTCGTCGTCGGCCTTGGCGTGACCGCACTGTTGGCTGGAACCATTACCGCGATCGTGGCCAGCAACGAGCAGGAGGCTGACTACGCCCAGGTCTGTTTCAATGAGGAAACCGGCGAGCGCGTTGATGACAACGAGTGCAACAACAGCAGCTCGGCCGGCCGAAGCTCCGGTGTCTACGCCTGGTACTTCTACTCCCGCGGCGCCAGCGTGCCTGCTGTGGGGCAAAACCGCACCGCCTACCCGAGCTACACCAAGAACGTCCCAACAGGAGCCAAGTCCTCCACGGGCTACAGCACCAAGGGCGGCACGGTCAGCCGCGGCGGCTTTGGCAGCAGCTCCAAAAGCGGCGGAAGCTCGGGAGGCTAGGCGTGCGTCGACTGCCCTCCGAGCCCAGGCCGGACTGGAAGCAAAAGATCGAAGAACAGGGCCTGGTTTTTTCCACCACCACCATGCCCGATGGCCGCAAAATCGAATATTGGAACGAATCGGCGTACTACGAATTCACCGAGGACGAGGTGGAGACCCTCGAGAAAACCGCGGAAGACATGCACATCATGTGCCTGGAGGCCGCCAAGTACCTGGCAACCGGAGCCATGGGCGATCTCGGCATTGGGCAGCAAGCCCTGGAGCTGGCCGGCGAGTCACTGCTGGCCGCGGATGTGGACGTCTATGGCCGTTTCGACTTCATCTATGACGGCAAGGGCGGCCCGGCCAAGATGCTGGAGTACAACGCCGATACCCCTACCGGGCTGATCGAAGCCTCCGTGGCCCAGTGGTTCTGGCTTCAGGATGTTTTCCCGGAGAAGGACCAGTGGAACGGAATCCATGAAGCCCTGATCCGGCAGTGGAAGAAGCTGCAGTTCCGCACCGGCATGAGCACGCTCCACGTGGCCCATTCCGAAGCGGAGGAATCCGGCGAGGACTGGATGACGGCGGCCTACATGAGGGACGTCGCGAGCCAGGGTGGCTGGACCACCATCGGTATCAACATGTCCGACATCGGCTGGGACCCCAACCTGAACCGGTTCGTGGACCTGGACAACTTCATGATCAGCACCATGTTCAAGCTGTATCCATGGGAGCTGATGATGAAGGAGCCGTTCGGGCAGCGCCTCCTGCAGCGCGCCCACAATCCGCGCTGGGTTGAGCCGGCGTGGAAGATGCTGCTGTCCAACAAAGCACTGCTGGCGGCCTTGTGGCATCTGTACCCCCACCACGAAAACCTGTTGCCGGCCTACCTCGGTGATCCCGGTCCCCTCAAGGAATGGGTGGCCAAACCGCTGCATGGACGCGAAGGCGACAACATCCGCATCCACGCCCCCGGCATTGAGATCCAGCAGCCCGGCGGCTACGGCCGCGAAGGCTGGTGCTTCCAGCAGTACCACTCCCTGCCTGACTTCGATGGCAACCATCCGGTCCTGGGTCTGTGGGTGGTGGATGGCGAATCCGTCGGTTGCGGCATCCGCGAATCCGACGGCCCCATCACTGACTACTTCTGCCGCTTTGTCCCGAATACCATCGACGCCCCGGCGCCCATCGCGCCCCCTGCTACTTCCTACGGAGCTGCACTATGAGCACTGAAACCTCGACGCCGGGTGGCGGCTCAGCGGGCGGCGACCCTGCCGCCGTCGTACCTTCCAAAGGCCTTCACGCCGGGATCCTTGACCTTGGCGACTCCGTCATGCTGGGCTTGGCATCCACCGCGCCCGTCTATTCGCTGGCGGCCACGCTGGGGCTCATTGTTGCGGTCAACGGCAACTACACGCCGCTGATCCTGATCCTCGGCTTCCTCCCGGTCCTGTTCATTGCCTACGCCTTCCGTGAGCTCAACAGCGCCATGCCTGACTGCGGCACCACGTTCTTCTGGGCCCGCAAAGCCTTCGGCCCGTGGGCCGGCTGGCTGGGCGGCTGGGGCGTGGCCCTTGCCGGAATCGTGGTTTTGGCCAACCTGGCGCAGATTGCCGGCAAGTACCTCTGGCTCCTGATCGGTGATGGTTCCCTGGCCGATAACACGTGGCTGGTGACGGCCACCGGCGTGCTGTTCATCGTGTTCATGACGTACGTGAACCACCGCGGCATCCGGCTGGGCGAGCACGTCCAGCGCACCCTGACCTATATCCAGTACATCTCGCTGGGGATCTTCGCGGTGGCCATTGTCTTCCGCATCGCCGGCGGAGCGCCTGAAGGACAGGCCTTCGACTTCGAATGGTTCAACCCGGCCGGCGCATTCGCCGACCCCGGCGCTGTAGTCCATGGCGTACTGCTGGCGTTGTTCATCTACTGGGGCTGGGACACGTGCCTGGCCCTCAATGAGGAAACCGAAAACCCTGCCAAGACCCCCGGCCGTGGCGCCGTCATCTCAGCCTCCGTGCTGGTTGCCATCTACGTTTCCGTTGCACTGCTGGTGATGATGTACGCCACGATCGGTACCGACGGCATCGGCCTGGGTAACGAAGCCAACCAGGATGACGTTTTCCTGGCCATGAAGGACGTAGTGCTGGGTCCCTGGGGCTGGCTGATCATCGTAGCTGTCCTGGCGTCCGTCCTGTCCTCCACGCAGACCACCATCCTGCCCACCGCGCGCGGAACACTGTCCATGGGCGTTCACGGCGCGCTCCCCGCCCGGTTCGGCAAGGTCCACGAGCGCTTCATGACCCCGGGCTTCTCCACACAGGTCATGGGTGCGGTGGCCGTGGTGTACTACGTCGCCATGAGTTTCCTCAGCGAGAACCTGCTGTCCGATTCCATCAGCGCCATCAGCTTGTTCATCGCGTTCTACTACGCCCTGACCGGGTTCTCCTGTGTGTGGTTCTTCCGCTCTACGCTCAAGGATTCTGCCCGCAACCTATGGTTCCGCGGCATCCTGCCGTTGCTCGGTGCGCTGTCCCTGACGGCGGCGTTCTTCATCTCGGCCGTGCAGATGTGGGACCCTGCGTACGGGGACACACAGATCTTCGGCATCGGCGGGGCGTTCGTGAGCGGCGTGCTGCTGCTGGCTCTGGGCGTTGTGCTGGCCATCGTGTGCCGGTTCGCACCGTCCACCCGCGGCTACTTCACCGGCGAGCGGGCCGAGGCCGGGGTGGTACGCGGCGAGTAGGGCCCGGGAGGAGCTTAGGCTTGCCGTTGCCTTGCGGCCCACTGACGCAGGCGGGTCGGCACATCCGGAATGTCCTCAATCCGGACTGAATGGCGCCGGAGGGCAACGAGCCAGCAGACGAGGATGGCCACGGCACAGAAAACGCCTGCACTGGACGCCATGATCCAGAGACCGGGCGTCTGGACATTCAAGTCAGGCGAACCCAGGGCGGTGCCGATGGTCTTGGGCGAGAAAAAGAACACCAGTGTTGAAACAGCCAGCAGGGCACTCATCACTACCCGTTGGGCCTTGTAACGTGCCGGTGTTTCCTTGATGGTCCAGGCGAACGCCGGCAGGATGACGGTCATCCAGACCCAGTGGTGGGACCACGAAACCGGGCTGATGAGCAGCATGGCAAGTGCCGTCGTCGAAAGGGCAATGACGCGTGCGCCTTGGGCGCTGGCCTCCCTGACAAGCAGAGCCGCCAGGACGACGGTGGCCAGGCTCAATGCGATCCAGGGCAGGGTGACGGCGTCGTGCGGGACGCCGAAGTGCAGGAGGGCGCCCTTGAGGGAGAGGTTGTCCACATAGCCGGCGCCGCCGATCCTGGACGTATCTGGAAGGATCTCCAGCCAGAACTGAAGGGATTCCGCGGGCCGAAGCAACCAGCCAAGCAGCACCGTGCCGGCAAAGCCGATGGACATGTTCGCCAGCCCACGCCAGTCCTTGCGCATCAGGAAGTACAGGCCAAACACCAAAGGCGTCAGCTTGATGCCAGCGGCAACACCCACCAGGAAGCCCGTGCCCCGGAAGCCCCGCCGCTTGGACAGACCACCCAGGAGGTCGATGACCATCAGGCCCATGAGGATGATGTTGATCTGCCCGAACGCCAGCGTTTCGCGCCACGGCCCCAGGAACAGCACGGCAAGGAACAACGCAGCCGCTATCCAGCAGTTCCTGGTGGAGGACAGCGCACTCCGAAGATCCGGCTTCGATGACCAGTACCGGACGATCGTGACAGACACCCAGGCCGCCAGGGCAACGCCTGCAACGTTGAACAGCATGAGCGCCGACAATTGTGGCAGCCGCGCCAGTAAACCAAAGACGAGGGCCGCAAACGGCGGGTACGTAAACGGGAGCTGCGGCCCACCGGCTGAAGCGACAGTGGGGCCGTACAAGTCCGACGGCGACGTGCCGGACTGGTTCAGGATGCTTCCGCCAAACCAGTAGACGCTGAAGTCCAGGCCTTGCTTGGCCCAGTCGGCGAGCATCATCCATACCGGAACCGCCACCACGGCCAGCGGCAGCAGGCGAAGGAACACTGTGGATGCTTGTACCGGCGTGCGCGGTGGTATGGCCTCCGCCTTGGCCCTTAAATCGACGTCAGGCAGTGCCATGCAAAATCCCCCAAGTTAACCAAAAGCGCAACGGGGGAAGTGTGCGACCCCCGCCTCCATACTACTGAAGGGGATTCGCATGACCGGCGGCACGCAATGGTTGCCGGGCTGGTCGGCACCCTAGGATGCTGGAATGAGCGATTCAACGACGAACACCTCCGACGTCCTGGCCCTCGATTCCCTGCTGACGGTGGACGAGCTGGCTCTCCGCGAGAAGGTCCGTGATTTCACGGCCCAGCGCATCCGTCCGAAGATCGCACAATGGTACGAGGACGCTCATTTCCCGCGGGAGATCGTTCCTGAGTTGGGCGAGCTCGGGGTTCTGGGGATGCATCTTGAGGGGTACGGCTGTCCCGGCAGGTCCGCCGTCGAGTATGGCTTGGCAGCCATGGAACTGGAGGCCGGAGACTCCGGGATCCGCACGTTCGTCTCGGTGCAGGGTTCCCTCGCCATGACGGCGATTCACCGCTGGGGCTCCGAGGCGCAGAAGGAGCAGTGGCTTCCGCGGATGGCGGCCGGCGAGCTGATCGGATGCTTCGCGCTGACGGAACCCAGCGCGGGTTCGGATCCATCCTCCATGACCACGTTCGCCCGTGAAACCGCCGATGGCTGGGTCCTGGATGGCGCCAAGCGCTGGATTGGACTCGCATCCATTGCGGACATCATGGTGGTGTGGGCCAACACTGAGGATGGAATCCGGGGCTTCCTTGTTCCCACCGGAACATCCGGAGTAACCGCGACGCCGATCGAGCCGAAGCTCTCCATGCGCGCCTCAGTTCAGTGCGATGTAACGTTCGACGACGTGCGGCTGGGTCCGGAGGCCATCCTCCCGGGTGCCGCTGGACTTCGCGGACCGTTCACTTGCCTCAACGAGGCCCGTTATGGCATCGCCTGGGGTGCCATGGGAGCTGCGCGCGACTCGTACGAAGCTGCGCTGGAGTACGCGGGCACCAGGCTCCAGTTCGGCCGCCCCCTGGCCGGTTACCAATTGACGCAGGAGAAGCTGGTGAACATGCTGGTGGAGATCCAGAAGGGCACCATGCTTGCCCTCCACCTGGGCCGTTTGAAGGACGCCGGCCATCTTGCGCCCCAGCAGATTTCCCTGGGCAAGCTGAACAACGTCCGCGAGGCCATCAAGATCGCCCGGGAGGCCCGCACCATCCTGGGCGGGAACGGCGTCACCCTGGACTATTCACCCCTGCGGCATGCCAACAACCTTGAATCCGTGCGGACCTACGAGGGCACGGATGAGGTTCACACCCTGATCCTGGGCCAGCACATCACGGGCATCGGGGCCTTCCGCGGCTAGGGCTCTGGGAGGACCACCAGGTTGAAGTAGCCGCGCAGGCCCTTCACCACGTCCACCTCGTCGGGGGCCAGCAGCCACTGCGTCTGCAGGCCGTCCCACAGGGCAACCAGGGACATGGCCGCTTCATCAGGATCAACTCCGGGCCGGAGCCTGCCCTGGGCGGCCAGCTCGGCAAAGCGCAGCGCGTAGCTCTTCCGCAGGCGCTCAAAGCGCTCGGTGAAGTAGACCCGCCCGGGGTGGGAATCGGTCACCGACTCTGCGCACAATACGATGTACAGCTCAACCACGCCCGGAATGTTCTCGTTGAAGAGCGCCGTCCGGATCACCGAATCGACCAGGCCTTCTTCCATGTCGTCTGGAAAGGCATCGCCGGTGATTTCGTCGCGCCGTTCCAGGACTGCCATCAGGAGATCGCGTTTGGACGGGAAATAGTGCAGCAGGCTGGTTTGGCTCAGTCCCACCCGGTCAGCAACATCCTGCAGCGATCCGCCACGGTACCCGTGGGCAGCAAACACCTCGTGGGCAGCATCCAGAATGGTCCGGCGCCGTTCTTCGGATTTCGCGTAGGGGCCCCGCCTCGCTGCGCGGCCCACGTCCTTTGTGGTCATGGCTAGCCAGTGTACATGCGCGTTACAGCCTTCAAATGAAATTCGAGTGGTTACTCGAATTTTCTGTTACCGTGGTCACACTTGCCTCGGCGGGACCCACAAATCCCAGAGCGCGGCATCGTCAACCTGACACGAAGAGGTGAAGGCTTATGACCCGATTCACGCGAAGACAACTCCTGGGCGCTGGCCTGGGAACAGCAGCCATGGGGCTGCTGACCGGGTGCGCAACTCCTGGAATGCAGTCCGTCAACGCTGCCCCCACCATTCCCGCCGCCGGTGAGCCAGTGCGGCTCACCTATTGGGCTTGGCTGAAGGACTTCCAGAACGTTGCGGACGTCTGGAATGCTGCCCACCCCACCGTCCAGGTGGACGTGGTGTGGATCCCGGGCGGCAACTCCGGCGGATACCAAAAGCTCTACTCGGCCTTGGCAGCAGGAGGCGGGCCGGACCTGGCACAAGTTGAATTCCGGTCCATTCCGGAATTCATGCTGGTGAATGGACTGGTGGACCTCTCGCGCTACGGCGCCAACGATCACGCCCACCTGTACGATCCCACCCTGTGGAAGCAGGTCAGCTACACCGGAGGCATCTACGGTATCCCCCAGGACGCGGGCCCCATGGGCATCTTCTACCAGCCGGCCGTTCTGGACAAAGTAGGTGGCAGCATCCCGAAAACCTGGGACGAGTGGGCTGAGCTGGCCGCCGAACTCCGCTCCGTGGACAGCTACCTGGACTGCTTCCCCATCAGTGACGCCTCTCCGTTTGCCTCTTTCGCCGGCCAGGCCGGTGCCCAGTGGCTGCGCCCGGAGGAGGATGGCTGGGTCATCAACATGACCGACGACGCCACGCTCAACACCGCGCGTTTCTTCGACAAAGCGATCGACGACGACCTCGTCACCACCGCGTACGGCGCCTTCTCCCCGGGCTGGTTCGCGGCTGCCGGCAAGGGCGGGATTGCCTCGACCATCACCGGCAGCTGGGGTGATGCCCTGGTTCAGGGTGTCAGCGGTTCCGAAGGAAAATGGCGCGCGGCGCCAATGCCCACGTGGGGTGACACAGGCTTCGGCTCAAGCTACCTCGGCGGTTCCACGGCTGCCGTCCTGGCCAACAGCAAGCACCCTCAGGAAGCACTCGAGTTCGCGGTGTGGCTGACCACGTCCACAGAGGGTATCGACGCCCAGATCAAGCACAGTGGCATCGGATGGTCACCCAACCCTGACTTCATTGGCACGGCCCGCCAACAGCCGTCGGCGTTCTTCGGCGGCCAGCGATACAACCAGGAAGTCTTCGTCCCGGCCACCCAACAGCAGAACCCGGACTGGTCCTGGTGGCCGGTGACCCAGCAGTCCTTCAACATCCTCAGCGACGGTTTCCGCAAGAAAGCCTTCGGGACGTCGCTGGTGGATTCCCTCGCCGCTTCGGAGCAGCAGATCATCACCGTTTTCAAGAACAAGGGCCTCACCATCCGGAAGGAAACGGCATGACGACCATCCGCACCGAACCCACAGTGCAGCGTCCCGCCGCCCCAAGCCGGTCCGGCAAACAGGCCAGCAAGCGGAACGGCGCTGCCGCACGCGCCCCCTGGCTGCTGCTTGCACCATTCCTGGCTCTTTTCGTCCTCACCTTCCTGCTGCCCATAGTGGTGGCCATCATGTCCAGCTTCACCAAAGTGACCCGCAGCGGACTGTTCGGTGAGGCAGGCGTGAGGAGTGAGTTCGCCGGTTTCAGCAACTACGCCCAGGCCTTGGCCGACGGCAGCTTCGTTGCGTCCATCGGCAGGATGCTGCTGTTCGGCGTCGTCCAAGTGCCCGTCATGATCGTCCTGTGCACGGTATTGGCCCTCATGCTCGAATCAGCCTCGGCAAAGTGGCCGGGCTTCTTCCGCGCCGCCTACTTCCTGCCCTATGGCGTTCCCGGCGTGATCGCCACCATCCTCTGGTCCTTCTTGTATGTCCCCGGACTGAGCCCCTTGTTCGACGCCGCGAAGATCGTGGGCCTCACCCCCGACTTCCTCGGCGCCAACAGCGTGCTCTGGTCCATCGCGAACATCGTGACGTGGAGCTACACGGGCTACAACATGCTGATCATCGTGGCGCAGCTCAAAGCCATCCCGGTGGAACTCTATGAGGCAGCGAAGGTGGACGGTGCTTCCACCTGGCGCGTGGCCCGGAGCATCCAACTGCCCTTGATTCGTCCGGCCCTCATGCTCACCACGGTGTTCTCCATCATCGGAACCCTGCAGCTCTTTGCCGAAGCACAGGTCCTCAAGACCGTCGCCCCCGCCATCGACAGCCAGTACACCCCCAACCTCAGCGCCTATACGACGGCCTTCGCGTACAACGACTACAACGTCGCCGCAGCCCAGTCGGTCATCATCGCCGTGGCCGCGTTCGCCCTTTCCTTCGCCTTCCTCGCACTGACGAACAGGAAGTCCTCATGACCGCCACAGCAACCAAACAACCCACCGCCCCCGTCCGCAGCACCCCATCCGCGGGTCCGGACCGCTCAGCCGGACGACGGCGGTCGTCCACCATCATTGTCACCGCCCTTTTGGTGGTGGTGGCCCTGTACTTCCTGATTCCCGTGTACTGGGTTGTCGTGGCCTCCACCAAGTCAACGGCCGATCTCTTCTCCACCAACGGATTCTGGTTCGCCCCAACGTTCTCCCTGTGGGAAAACATCGGCCGTGTGCTCAGCTACGACAACGGCATTTTTGGCCGGTGGTTCCTGAACTCCGCGATCTACGCCGGCGTCGGAGCCCTGCTGGCCACGTACTTTGCCGCGGCCGGGGGCTATGCCTTGGCCAAGTACCAGTTCCGTGGCCGGAACCTGGTGTTCGGCACCATCCTGGGCGGCGTGCTGGTTCCCGGCACGGCCACTGCCCTGCCGCTCTTCCTGCTGTTCAGCCAGATGGGCCTGGCGAACACCTACTGGAGCGTACTGCTGCCATCGCTGGTCTCCCCGTTCGGCCTGTTCCTTTGCAGGATCTATGCCCAGGCCACAGTGGACACCTCGCTGATCGAGGCCGCCAGGATCGACGGTGCCGGTGAGCTCCGGATCTTCCACACCATCGGCCTGAAGGTACTGACGCCGGCTCTGGTCACCGTGTTCCTGTTCCAGTTGGTAGGCATTTGGAACAACTACTTCCTGCCGCTGGTCATGTTGTCCGACTCGGAGCTCTACCCCATCACGCTCGGCCTGAACAACTGGCTGAGCCAGGTGGACCGTCTGCCCGAATTCTACGAACTGACCACCGGTGGAGTACTGCTCTCCATCATTCCGCTCAGCATTGCCATGGTTGTCCTGCAGCGTTTCTGGCGCGGCGGGCTGACAGAAGGAGCCGTTAAGTAATGACCCCCTCACCCGACGTCAACTACATCACCGACACCGGCCCCGGTACCGGCAAGAGAGTCCCGGCCCGGTCCTGGCTGCACACCGACGCCCCCACGCTGTCCCTTAACGGCCAGTGGCGGTTCCGGCTTCTCCCTGGCGCTCCCGGCACGCCGGGTGGACGTGGAGTCCTTCCTCCCGGGGAGGACACCGAAGGTATTGCTGATGAAGCGTTGAACGATTCCGGCTGGGACACCATCCCGGTTCCAGCCCACTGGGTCTTGGAGGGTGAGGGCAGCTACGGGCGCCCCATCTACACCAACGTCCAGTTTCCCTTCCCTGCCAATGCGCCGCACGTCCCGGATGAGAACCCGACGGGCGACTACCGCCGTACGTTCGAGGTCCCGGCAACGTGGGACGGCGCAGGGAAGACGGTACTGAGGTTCGACGGCGTCGAGTCCCGCTACAAGGTGTGGCTCAACGGCGTCGAAATCGGCGTTGGGACGGGCAGCCGGCTGGCACAGGAATTTGAGGTGACCGAAGCACTCCGCCCTGGACGCAATGTGCTGGCTGTCCGCGTCCATCAATGGTCGGCCTCGAGCTATGTGGAGGACCAGGACCAGTGGTGGATGCCGGGCATTTTCCGCGATGTCAGCATCCAGGCCCGTCCTCGGAAGGGCATCGACGACGTCTGGTTGCGGACGTCCTATACCGCGGGCTCAGGCGTCATTGACCCGGAAATCACCGCAGACAACTCCGCCTACCCGGTTCGGCTGACAGTTCCGGAACTTGACGTCGACGTCGTCTGGGACTCCCCCGCCGACGTCGCCCCGGTGGCTATCACCGCCGTCGAACCCTGGTCCGCAGAGGTTCCGCGCCTGTACAACGCAACGGTGAAAAGCGAAGGCGAGACCATCTCGCTGCGCCTGGGTTTCCGTACCGTGGAGATCAAGGGTGACCAGTTCCTGGTGAACGGCCGGCGCGTGGTGTTCCACGGAGTCAACCGGCACGAGACGCACCCGGACCGCGGCAGGGTCTTCGATGAGGACTTCGCCAGGGCCGATCTTGCCCTGATGAAGCAGTTCAACGTGAACGCGATCCGGACCAGCCACTACCCGCCGCACCCGCGCTTGCTGGACATCGCGGACGAGATGGGTTTCTGGGTGATCCTCGAATGCGATCTGGAGACCCACGGCTTTGAACGGCACGGCTGGGTGGGCAATCCCAGCGACGATCCCGCGTGGCGTGAAGCCTATGTGGACCGGATGGAACGCACGGTGGAACGGGACAAGAACCACCCCTCAATCGTCATGTGGTCCCTCGGCAACGAGTCCGGCACGGGCTCCAACCTGGCGGCAATGTCGGCGTGGACCCATGCCCGGGACAGCAGCAGGCCCGTCCACTACGAAGGCGACTACACCGGCGCTTACACGGACGTCTACTCGCGGATGTACTCCTCGGTTCCCGAAACTGAAGCGATTGGCCGCGACGATTCCGGCTCGCTCCTGCTGGGCTGCTCCGCGGCGGAGTCCGCCCGGCAGCGGAGCAAACCGTTCATCCTGTGCGAGTACGTGCACGCGATGGGCAACGGTCCGGGCGCGATCGACCAGTATGAGGACCTGGTGGACCGTTTCCCCCGGCTGCATGGCGGCTTCGTCTGGGAATGGCGGGATCACGGCATCCGTACCACCAGCGCCGAGGGCACGGAGTTCTTCGCCTATGGCGGCGACTTCGGCGAGGTTGTGCACGACGCCAACTTCGTGATGGACGGCATGGTGCTTTCCGACTCCACGCCCAGCCCTGGCCTCTTCGAGTACAAGCAGATTGTCTCTCCCCTGCGCTTGGGCTTCTCCACGGAAGCGTCCGACGGCGGCACGCGCCGTTACGTCTCCATCACCAATCTGCGGCACACAGCGGACGCGTCCGACGTCGTGCTGCGTTGGCGCACCGAGCTGGATGGCGTCCTTGCTGATTCCGGTGAGCTGGACATCCTCACTCCGGCCGGCGGGCAGCTCGCTGGTGGGGACACTGCACGCCTCGCCCTGCCGGAGCCCGCATCCGTGGGAACCGGTGAGCACTGGCTGACGGCGGAGGTTGTCCTCCGCAAGGACACCTCGTGGGCTGAGGCCGGCCATGTGATCTCTGCAGCACAGCTCGATCTGACCCAAGCCCGTCCCCTCCTGGGCGCCCCGCGCCCTGCGGCATCCTCCGCACGTGCGGCTGACGTTGCCACGGGAACACTTTCGTTGGGCCCTGCCACGTTTGAGGACGGCCGCCTGGTATCCCTTGCCGGATTGCCGGTCTCCGGTCCGCGGCTGGAGTTGTGGCGTGCGCCCACGGACAACGACTCCGGTGCGGGCCGTGGCAGCTACGACCACGCCGATCCTTGGCTCAACAACGGCAACGGCACCCCTGCCCCCTCCATGGAAGCGGTGTGGCGCGCTGCTGGCTTGGACCGGCTCACCGCCCGGGTGGAGAAGGTTTCTGCCGACGATTCCGGGGTTGTGGTCCGGACCCGTTACGCCGCTGCAGATGCTGCCCAGTGGGTTTCCGTAGAGGAAAACTGGCAGCTTTCCGGTGGCGGACTGTTCCTGCGCGTGGACATTGTTCCGAGCACTGGCTGGGACATCATCTGGCCAAGGGTGGGTGTCCGATTCGACCTTCCCGGCTCCGTGGACCAGGCGTCGTGGTTCGGTGCCGGTCCACGGGAATCCTACCCGGACAGCATGCACGCCACGCTGGTGGGACGGTACGAGGCAGGCATCGATGACCTCACGGTGACGTACGCCAAGCCGCAGGAATCGGGACACCGCAGCGCTGTCCGCTCGCTTGACCTGCAGCAGGCCGGGCGTCCCTGGCTGACGCTCGATGCCGCCCCGGACTCCCGTGGCCGCTTGCCTGGGTTTACTCTCTCCCGGCATACAGCGCAGGAGATCTCCGCAGCTGGCCACCCGCACGAGTTGCCGGCAAGCAAGGGCAGCTTCCTGTACCTTGACGCCGCCCAGCACGGCCTCGGGTCCAGGGCGTGCGGACCGGACGTTTGGCCGGAGTACGCTTTGCGCCCCGAAGCCCGGACCCTGACATTCCGGATCGCTGACGCCGGCCGGCCGAGCTAAGCGAAGCGCGTTGTGTGGCCCGCTCTGCGTCTTTCCCGGTCGGGATGGCGCGCAGAGCGGGCCCCACAACAGGCTCAACCCCACGTTGTGGGGCCTGTTTTGCGTGCTTGGTTGAGGAAATAGAACGCAGAGCGGGCCCTGCAACGTCACAGGCAACGGCGCTCTCAGGCAACGGGCACGGGCTCTTTCTTCACGGCGTCCTTCCGGATGGTGGCACTGATGACTGCGGCCACGGTGCACATGGCAGCTGCACCCAGCCAGGCGTAGTTGTAGTGACCGGTGGCATCACGGATGAACCCGGCCAGCAGTGCTGCCACTGCGGCCCCGAGCTGGTGGGCAGCGAACACCCAGCCGAAGACCACGGAACCGTCGGCCCCGAAGACTGAGCGGCAGATGGCTGCGGTGGGAGGCACGGTGGCAACCCAGTCGAGCCCGTAGACCACCACGAAAATGATCATGCTCGGCTCCACGGTGGAGCCCAGCAGCAACGGCAGCACCAACAACCCGATTCCCCGGAATTGGTAATACACCGCCAGCAGGACCTTGGGGTTGAAACGGTCGGTCAGCCAGCCGGAAGCAATGGTCCCCACGATGTCGAAAATCCCGACGACGGCCAGCAAGCCAGCCGCTGTGGTCTCGGGCATGCCGTGATCATGCGCCGACGGAATGAAGTGCGTGCCGATCAGTCCATTGGTGGTTGCTCCACAGATCGCGAAGCCCGCCGCCAAAGCCCAGAAGGTGCGGACTTTGCTGGCCCGTTTGAGGACCTGCAAGGCGCGGACAGCCGCGTTGGCGGAATCCTTCGTCGCCGTACCGGTCGACGCAACCCCAGCGACAGGCTTGCTGTCCGGCGTCGTGGTTGATCCGGCGTCGGCTGCTTGAGTGTCAGCTGCGTGCGCACGAGGCTCCCGCGCCACGGCTTTCTCGGCGCCGTACGGCAGGACCCCGACGTCGGCGGGTGAGTTCCGCAGCCAGCGCAGCACCAGCGGGACCACTGCGAGCGCACCGGCGGCGATGAGGAGTGACGCCCCGCGCCACCCCGGGTTCTGGGCGAGGGCGGCGATGAAGGGAAGGAACACCAGCTGCCCGGCGGCACTTCCGGCGGTCAGTATCCCGATCACCAGCCCACGGCTCTTGGCGAACCAGGTGTTGGCGATGGTGGCCGCGAATACGAGGGCCATGGAGCCTGTGCCGAGGCCGATCAGCAAACCCCAGGTCAGCAGGATCTGCCATGACTGGTTCACGAACACGGTGAGGGCCGAGCCCAGGCCGATGAGGCACAGCGCAAGTGACGTGACCTTGCGGATACCGAAGCGTTCCATGAGCGCTGCCGCGAACGGCGCCGTCAGGCCAAACAGGACCAGGTTGATGCTGACGGCAAGCGACAACACCGTGGTTGACCAGCCGAACTCCTCCTGTAACGGAACCATGAGCACACCGGGCGCCGCACGGAAGCCTGCTGCCCCCACCAACGCCAGGAATGCCACCGCTGCCACGATCCAGGCGGGGTGGAGCCGTCGGCCCTTGCTGGTGGGAGCACCCGCCGTTTTGGCCTGAACTGTTTTTTCGGGCGGGGTCATGCGGGGATCTCCGTTTCAGGGGAAGAAGATATGCGGGTTGCCGGCGCGACAGCCAGTGGCACCGGATGCTCGCTGCGCGTAAAGCTGTGCCAGCTGGTGTTGGCTGCGGTCAGCGGCGTGCCGCAGTGAGTGCAGGTATCGGCTGAAGATGTTGCCTGACCGCAGTCCGTGTGGACCACCTTCATGTGGGACACCTCAGTAGGTGCGTCCAGGTTCTTCTCGGCCCAAATGATAATGGCGTTCAAGACAGGCAGTGCGTCCTCGCCACTGGCGGTGAGGACGTATTCCTGCCGGGTCCGGACGCCGTCGTGATAGGGGCGCCGGGCCAGCAGACCCGATTTAACCAGCCAGCCAAGCCGTTTGCTCAGGACGTTGTCCGCAACTTCCAAGCGTTGCTTGATGGCCTCGTACCGGCCATTGCCGAAGAAGATCTCGCGGAGGACCAGGCTTCCCCAAGGGTCACCGAGGACATCGAGCCCGCGGGCCAGGCTGCAGGTGCGGGCGGACCAGTCGGAGCGAAGAGGCATGGGGCCAAATTAGCTGACTTTTCTCAAGAAAGCTACGTCGCATTGCCTCATTGGTCCCGGCACCCACCAATCCGGCCACTCGGCCCTGGCATGTGATGTGCGCGACACACCCCGCCGGTTTGCCTCTGTTTCACCCGAGGTTCACCCGGGCTGCTTAGGCTTACCCGGTCACCTCTGACCACGAAAGGCACCCCTGAATGTCCTCGAATTCCCCTGAAATGGTTAATCGTTCAACCGAAGCACAAGGGTTCTCCCGCCGCGGCTTCCTCGGCACGGCAGCTGCAGCGACGGCGCTTGCGGCCACCGGGTCCCTCCTGCCGCCCTCGGTTCAGGCGGCCATGGCCAAGCCGGTCCCACCAGGCAGCCTGCAGTCCATCAAGCACGTCATTGTGCTCATGCAGGAAAACCGCTCCTTCGATCACTACTTTGGATCACTGCGTGGGGTCCGCGGCTACGGAGACAAAGCCGTCAGCCGCCTGCGAAACGGCAAGTCCATGTTCGAGCAGCCGCGTGCCACGGGCGAAACCGTGCTGCCATTCTCCCTGCGCAAAGCAGCCGAACTTGCCGGAAGGCCTGGCACGGATATCCAGTACCTGGGCGATCTGGACCACTCGTTCAACGGCACCACCACGGCGTGGAACAACGGCTGGTGCGATCAGTGGATTCCCGCCAAGAGCGCGTCCACCATGACGTTCTACGAGCGCCAGGACATTCCATTGCAATACGAGCTCGCGGATACCTTCACCATCTGCGACGCCTACCACTGCTCCGTCAACGGCTCCACCAACCCCAACCGGAACTACCTCTGGAGCGGCACCACGGGCAGCGAGCCGGCCAGCACCAAGCGTGCCGTCACCAACGCAGCCTACGGTTATGACCACGGCGGTTATGACTGGACCACCTACCCTGAACGCCTCGAGCAGCACGGCGTCTCGTGGAAGATCTACCAGGACTGGGACAATTTCACGGACAACGCCGTGGAATACTTCCAGACGTTCAAGGCGATTGGCCGCAAGATGCTCGCCAAGGTAGATGGAAACCTTCGCACCACCGAGGAGTTCTACGACAAGCTTCACGGTAAAGCCCCGGCCGAACAGGACCGGCTCCTCGCACAATTGGAGCAGGGCCGCGCCGCCCTCACCGATGCCGAGCGGGCACTGTTCGACAAAGCCATGTGGCGTGGCCGTCCCGACACCCTCCTGGAACGCCTCAGCGCAGACATCACCAGTGGAACCTTGCCACAGGTCAGCTGGCTGGTGCCGTCCGCAGCCGATTCCGAGCACCCTGGCGCTTCCACACCGGTGGGCAGCGCGAACTTTGTCTATCGCCTGCTGGATACCGTGGCCAGCAACCCGGAAACGTGGGACAGCACCGCGATTTTCCTGAACTTCGACGAGAACGATGGCTACTTTGACCACGTCCCGCCGCCCGTCCAGCCGCGTCCGGCGTCGGGCGAGTCCACAGATTGGACCACCGCCAGGCCCATCGGACTTGGACCCCGCGTACCCATGACGGTGGTTTCACCCTGGACCGTGGGCGGCTACGTCAGTTCGGAAGTCTTCGACCACACCTCCGTGCTGCGCTTCCTGGAACGCTGGACCGGCGTTGAAGAACCGAACATCTCGCCGTGGCGCCGCGAGGTCTGCGGTGACCTGACCGGCGTCTTCAACTTCACCTCCCCGGGCACGCCGCCCGTCCTTGACCACCCGGGCGCAGTGCCGGCCAAGGTCAGCCGCTGGCGCCCGAATCCCCCGGCCGTGCAGGTGACCCCGATCCAGGAAAATGGCAGCCGTCCGGCCCGCCCGCTCCCCTACCGTCCTCAAGTCTCAGGTAACGTCCAGTCCGCTGCGCTGACGCTGACGCTGACGAACACGGGAAGCCGGTCCACCCACTTCACCGTGTACGGCTACGCCGGCGAGGTCACCGAGCCCCATCACGTGGACGTGCTCGGAACCCGGAAGGTGGACTTCCCCGTCAGCTCCGGCACTTTTGACGTCGTCGTCACCGGCCCCAACCGCTACCAGTACGAACTGAAAGGCACGACGACGGGTGCCGCGTCCGGCGTCGACGTCACCGTGACAGGGCGCCGCGGAAGGAAGGCTGTGGAACTGGAGCTGAGCAACAACGGCAAGGCAACAGTGACCGTGAAGCTGGAGTCCCTGCAGTACGCGGAGAACAACCAGACCGTGAAGCTGAAGGCCGGGCACACCAGGAAGATTGGCTGGGACACCCTGGAAGGTTGGTACGACTTCCAGCTCACCTCGGCCGATGATGAGTCGTTCAGGAGGCGCCTGACCGGGCGTGAGGAGGACGGCCGGGAGGGTATTTCGGGCTAGGCGCTTAAGGAGATCCGGCCCTTGTTCGCCCCACCCACCGTATTGCGGTGAGGAGGGCGAACAAGGGCCGGATTCGTCGGTTACTGCAGGGGTACGCGGGCTAATTCCGGGTCCGCGAGGGATGGTACGCCAGCGCCCAGTAGACCAACATGGCGATACCGCACACCACGCCAAGGCTGGAAATCATGAGCTGCCACTGGGTCTGCGGGTCCTTGCCCCACTCGGCGGCGCCGGCCCACACTGCCAAGTTCTTGGGAGTCATGAAGAAGGCGACGGTGGAACAGGCTGCGATCACCCATCCGGCGGTGCGCATCCGGCCGGAACGTGAAGGTACCCGGTGCATGGCGAAGGCCATGCTGGGGAGCGCGACGGCGACCCACACCCAGTGATGGGACCAGGAGACAGGGCTGATCAAGAGCATCAGGATGGCAGTTGCCGATACTGCAACGAAGTTCTCGTCAGCGTCCACGGCCCACTTGATAATGAGCCCTGCAAGGACCACCAGCCCCAGAGACAGGACCAGCCACGCCACATTGGTGAGGGAAGAGTCCGGCATGCCGAAGTGCAGCAGGAGTCCCTTGACGGAGAGGTTGTCGACGTACGCCGGTCCGCCAATTCGGCCGGTGTCGGGCAGGATCTTCGTCCAGAAGTCCACAGAGGCCTGCGGCAGCACCGCCCAGGCTAACGCAATGGATCCGAAGAAGCCCGCAGCCATCCAACCCAGTGCTTTGAAGTCGCGGCGCACCAGGAAGTACAAACCAAACGCCAGCGGGGTGAGCTTCACTCCCGCGGCCAGGCCAATCAGGAGGCCGGCGGGCCACCGGATTTCCCCTGCGCGGACTTTCCCATACAGGGCGAAGTCAGCCAGGATGACGCCCATCAGGATGATGTTGATCTGCCCGAAGACGAAGGTATCCCGCCAAGGCCCCAGCAAGAGGATGGCGCCTGCTCCCACCAAGGCCGTGGTCCGGAAACGGTAGTCGGCAAACGCTGAGCGCCAGCCCGTCAAGCCGAAGTAGTGCCTTGCCAGCCAAGCAGCCACCACTCCCGCACCCAGCAAGGCAGCGAGGATGAACACCAGGCTGCTGGCGAAGAAGCCCATGGCCGCCAGACCCGTAAAGAGGAGCGCGGCGAACGGCGGGTAGGTAAACGGCAGGCCTTCCCGGACAGCGTAGAGATCGCCGCCTTCCAGGACTTTGCCACCGCCGTAGAAGTAGACCTCAAAGTCGTTCAGCGCCGGCTCGTAGTCCGTGTAGAGGAACCACACCGCCACGGCGAGAGTCAGCGCACCCGCCACGGTGAGGATCCAGCCCCGCTGCGTGGTGGGAGCCGCCGTGTGTGAAGGAGAAGCCACAGTGTCAGCCGTTGCTGATCTTGGCAAAGGCCTGCTCAAGGTCGGCGATCAGGTCCTCGGCTTCCTCGATACCGCAGGACAGGCGCAGGAGGTTGACAGGAACAGCCAGTTCTGTGCCCTTCACGGAGGCGTGGGTCATCTCCGATGGGTAGTTCATCAGGGACTCTATGCCGCCCAGGGATTCCGCCAGCGTGAACACCGAGGTGGATTCGGCAACTGTGCGTGCCGCTGCCTCGCCTCCCTTGAACTGCACGGAGACCATGCCGCCGAACTTCTTCATCTGCTTCGCTGCGAGCTGGTGCCCGGGGTGGTTCGGGAGGCCCGGGTAGAGCACTGCTTCCACCTCGGGACGCTGCAGCAGCCATTCAGCCACTGCCTGGCCGTTGTCGCTGTGACGGTCCATGCGAACGCCAAGTGTCTTCAGTCCGCGGGTGGTGAGGAAAGCATCCATGGGACCGGAAACCGCACCCACCGCGAACTGGATGAAGCCGATCTTCTCTGCCAGCTCATCGTCCTTGACCACAATGGCACCACCCACAACGTCGGAGTGGCCGCCGATGTACTTGGTGGTGGAGTGGACCACCACGTCAGCACCCAAGGCGAGCGGGGTCTGCAGGTAGGGAGACGCGAAGGTGTTGTCGACGACCAGGAGGGCACCGGCGTCGTGCGCTACAGCGGCGAGGGCCTCAATGTCGGTGATCTTCATCATTGGGTTGGAGGGCGTCTCCACCCAGACGATCCGGGTGTTGTTCGCGGCGACGGCTGCCGCCACGGCGTCGAGGTCCGACATGTCCACGGGGGTGTTGCCGATACCCCAGTCGCCCAGGACCCGGTTGATCAGGCGGTAGGTGCCACCGTAGGCGTCGTTACCCAGGACGATGTGGTCACCGGGGCGGGCGACCGCACGGATCAATGAGTCCTCGGCGGCCAAGCCGGAGCCGAAGGAAAAGGCTGCGGTACCACCTTCGAGGGCGGCCAGCTGCTCCTGGAGGGCGTCGCGGGTGGGGTTGCCGCCGCGGCCGTACTCGTACCCGGACCGCAGGTTGCCGATGCCGTCCTGGGCGTAGGTGGAGCTGAAGTGCAGCGGCGGCACCACAGCACCGGTCCGGGGTTCGAAGGCCTGTCCGGCGTGGACGGCGCGCGTGTTGAACCCGGCGTTGTTGGTGGCAGACATGGAAGCTCCTCTTGGGTCGTTGGACGATTGGATAGGCGTCGGGGTTGGACCGGCGCCGGCGCCTAGTTGCTCAGGTACGCCAGAAGGTCGTGGCGCGTCAGGATACCTACCGGGGCACCCACGAAGGTCACCATGACGGTATCGACGTCGGACAGCAGCTCGCGTGCGGCCGAGATGGTTTCCAGTGAGCCGATCACGGGCAGTCGCTCCCCCATGTGTTCGGAGATCTTGTCCGACAGCTTCGCTTCGCCACGGAACAATTTGCTGGTGAGGCTTCGCTCGTCCACGGCTCCCATGACCTCGCCCATGACAACGGGTGGTTCCTGTGAGAGGACCGGGATGTGGGAGACGCCGAATTCGTTCATGATGTTGATGACATCGCGGACGGTCTCGTTGGGGTGGATGTGGACCAGATCCGGCATCTCGCCCGTCTTGGATTTGAGGACCTCACCTACGGAGGACTCTTCACCGCCGGAGAGGAAGCCGTAAGAGCGCATCCACTGGTCGTTGAAGATCTTGGCCAGGTAGCCGCGGCCGGAATCCGGGAGGATCACCACCACTACAGCTGACTCATCCAGGTCCTTGGCAGCCTGCAGTGCAGCCACCACGGCCATACCGGACGAGCCACCCACCAGGAGGCCCTCTTCGCGGGCAAGGCGGCGGGTCATGGAGAACGAGTCGGCATCGGAGACGGCAAGGACGGCATCCGGAACGGAGGGGTCGTAGTTGCCGGGCCACATGTCCTCGCCCACACCCTCCACGAAGTAGGGCCGGCCGGTGCCGCCTGAGTACACCGAACCTTCCGGGTCCGCACCGATGATCTTGACCTGGCCGCCGTCGGACTCCGGACGGTCCGCGGAGACTTCCTTGAGGAAACGGCCGGTGCCGGTGATGGTGCCGCCGGTTCCGGCGCCGATGACCACGTGCGTGACCCGGCCGTCGGTGTCCTGCCAGATTTCCGGGCCCGTGGACTCGTAGTGGCTGCCGGGGGCGGCGGGGTTGGAGAACTGGTCCGGCTTGAAGGCGCCAGGGATCTCGCTGACCAGGCGGTCGGAAACGCCATAGTAGCTTTGCGGGCTGTCAGGGGGCACGGACGTTGGCGTGACCACTACTTCAGCGCCGTACGCCTGCAGGACGGCACGCTTGTCCTCGCCCACCTTGTCCGGCACAACAAAGATGCACTTGTAGCCCTTTTGCTGGGCTACCAGCGCCAATCCCACTCCGGTGTTGCCCGACGTCGGCTCAACGATGGTTCCGCCCGGCTGGAGCCGGCCGTCCTTTTCCGCGTCCTCGATCATCTTCACGGCGATCCGGTCCTTGATGGATCCGCCGGGATTAACGTATTCGAGCTTCACCAGGACGGTGGCTTTGATGCCCTCCGTGACGTGGTTGAGCTTGATGAGCGGCGTATTGCCGATGAGGTCCAACACGGACTGGGCGTACTTCATAGGTACAAAGTTACCGCCTGCCAGGTGCCGGGCTTGCTTCGGCCCCCTGGCTACGTGCCGGCGGAGGTGTCGGTCTGCCACACGCCCAGGACGTTGCCTTCGGTGTCCTTGAAGTAGGCGTACCAGCCCATGGTGGGGATGGCATCCTTGGCCTGGACCACGCTGCCACCGGCAGACTCCACCTGGGCCAGCGCTGCATCAATGTTGTCCACGTCGATGGTGAGCACAGGTGTCTTCAGCGCGTCCGTCCGCGGGAACAGTGCCCCGTTGATGGCTCCGGGCTCCTTCGGCGTGCCGGTCTGTTCGTCGGAGGGTGCCGTGATGGCAATGGTGTAATCCATCCCTTGCATGGGGCTGAGGTTCCAGCCGAAGGCGCTTTCATAGAAGGTGTTGGCACGGTCCTTGTCGTCCGTAGGAATCTCGAAATGCACTATTGCGGCCACGATTCGCGCTCCTTGTACCTGGGATGAGGCGCGGCCCACCCACGCCACATCAGGGAGTCTAGACCCGGGCGGCCGCCGTCGTAAGGGGCCACGTTGACTCTTCGAAAAGGTCCGTGTTGGTGCAATATCATCTGCACGCCTTAGTGTTGCGTCCGTCAATTCTCTTGCCGGCATACCGGGAGCTGTTCATTTATGTTTATCTTCTTCTTCCTGTGTATGCGCATTGATAAACAGAACGTGAATTTTCGAATGGATTCAGAGAGGTTTTATCAAAGCAAGGGAAAGGGCATTGATGATCAACACGACCCGAGCAGTCTCCGGACGCTCACATCAACGACGCTGGATGGCCACCTTGGTGCTTGCCGGAGTCTACTGCTTCACCATGGTTCCCCCGGCCAGCGCAGCTACAATCTGGGATGGTGATGCGTCACAAGGCACCGGGATCTTCCATGGGACGGAATGTGAATCCCCGGGGAGCCTGGACCTCGCCGACCAGACAGACGGGCACGGTACGGTTTTCAGGTTTACCAAGGGCACAACGGCCTGGCGGTGCGAAGGCAGGGGAATCAAGACCGGAGGCAGCGCCTACAGCTTTGACGAGAATTCCACATACTATTTGGGATGGGAGAGCAAGCTGGATAAAGTCGCCCTCCCGGATGGTGGTGACTTTGTGGTATTTCAATGGAAATCATATCCAAATGCCGACCAGAATTATCCACTGCTGATGACAGTTGCCAATGGCCGCGTCCGCCTCCATTACGTGGCTCCGGGTGGCATCTGGAACCAGATATGGTCAGCACCGGTCGCTGCCTTCGACTGGCACCGGTTTGCCCTTGGCATCCATACGTCCACTTCTGCCACGGATGGCTGGATAGAGTTGTGGTTCGACGGTGTTCAGCAGCAGTTCACCAACGGCCAGCAGCGCTTCGTTGGACGCACCTGGGACAGCGCCAACGAACCAAAATGGGGTGTGTACGATCGGGACAATGTCACTGATCAGATCATCAACCGGGTGGATAGCCTCCGTGTGGGCACCACGTTCGCCGACGTCGACTAAGCAACCGCGTACGGCCGCGACGCTCAGGGTTTCTTGAGCGTCGCGGCCGTTCTGTTTGGCTGTGCCGTGGGAAGCGGTTGATCCGTCAGGACGAGGTCTGAACAACCAGCCGCGATGCCAGGTCCGCGAGGTCTCTTACGGAAGCATCGGAATCATGATTTTGGACGAGCCAAGCATCCAACTCGTCCTGAAATGCCCGCAGCTCCAAGCGAGCAGACGCTAACCGATTGCTGTTCATTGCTCCCGCGAATCGACCAGCCTTTTTATGCAGTGAGGACGCCGTCGCAGGCTCAAAGTGGGCATCGGCTGCCCTGGCGGTCATGCTGGTGAGGTCGGAGGCTTTGGGTGGCTGCCAGTCGAGAACGGCGGAAACAGTGGCTCCCGCCAAGCCAGATACGTCCACCGTCACTATGGTGACCTCGCCCCTGATTGCAATAGAAGTGCCGGGATTGTCCTCCCCTGGGCGTATTCCCGGCACACCCAGGCGGATGTGAACCCTGCTCAAGGCTTGAGTGGGATCGCTGACGTGCACAGCGATCTGATGCGCGCTCTCTTCGACGGCGACGATGCAGGGTGCATCTGCAGCAACTATGGACGCAGCGCCGGCCTCAAAGAAGGCAGCGGAAAAGCGACCGGATCTCTCGTGCCGCACCGCTTGGACCGCCGGGGTGTTGGTCACGATCCTGGCGTCCGGCCGCGAGGAGTAGTTATTGGTTGCCTGCTGGTCAGCGTTTGGCAGCACGGCATAGGCATACGAGCTGGACGTGGCACCTTGACGGTGCTGCAGTGCCAAGGTTAGGTACTCGCCGGTTCGTACCTGGCTGGCGGTGGACCCGGTTACCGTCCCACTGATATCAGACAACCTGCCGCTCCGGTTTTCCCGCTTGGCCAGCACGTCTGGAGCATCCAGCAGCACATAACCCCCAACGCCCCCAATGTGCGCCCATTTCGCGCCGTTCACGGTTCGACTCTCACCTATCCTTGGTCCCGGCAAGCCATCAATGACCAAAGGCCCGCTACTGGTCGCGGTCACCCTCCGGTTCTCTACCGTTGTCTCTGCACTACGGCCTGGTGCAACAGAGATCCCCGCGCCCAAGCACAAGTAGGAATCGTCGAAGAAGAATCGTGAGAAGCGTCCGTGCATGCTTGAGGGTGCCTTGGCCTTCAGATCGATCGCCGCGGAGCCCCACGTTCCGGCCGAAAGCCCGCCCGCGTACAGGCTGGGGTTGTGGTATTCCGCACGCCAAGGTACGGGCATGGCGGCTCGCGGGACCGGGTCTACCGTCGTACCGGGGAGGCGGTAAGGATCCACAGTGCACCAATATCCGTCGTCGTACTGCTCCCGGTCCGACGTATAGAGGTAGGTGGCCGCATCCGAGGTATACCACCCTCGCAAATTCTCGTTGTTGCCGGTTTCGTAGTCTGCCATTCGGAGCGAGTGCATGGCGTACGCAACGGACCATTCCGCCCGGCGGTGCAGCACCCTGTCCATGGCCCCGAAGACATGCGTGAATTCAGGTGCTGGTCTGGCGGTGATTGCTGCGTTCCGGATAATGGCCAACGCTGCAGCCGATTCCCGCAGCCCCAGCCCCTCCGTTGGCTGCGTGCCGCGATAACCCAGTTCGGCCTTGATGACCGTTTCAAGATACCTTCGGGATTCGGAGCCCACGCTGGGCAGCAGGTTCAGCATCCCTCCGATAAACGCGACACCTGTTGACTGGTCACCGGCCACTGTGGCCAGCTGCCTGCCGCGGACCGTGTCCATCACCAGCCCGCGCCACAGCCACGGTTCAAACGAGTCCTTGAACCATCCCTGCACGATGCTGATATCGGGACTCCAGGATGTTCCGGTGGTGCGCGCCGCGATGGCGGTGATGGAGCTCAGGAGTGAAGCGCCGTAGCCGCCGACGTATGGGAACTGGCCATGCTGAATGAAGGAACCATCAGGATAGAACCCGTCGTTGCTGAAGAAGGCCGCTTCATCCTTGTCTCCGTTGACAAGGCCAACGGGACCCCCATATGGCTTGGCATTGGCAAGCACCGGTGCCAGATTGTCCTTGGCGGACGCGAGCTCGGCGGCGTCTCCAGCCAAAATTGCCCGTCCGGAGAAGGAATCACAGTACAAAACACGATTGGCAGCAGCGGCCTGCGTACCTGCCTGGGGAATTGAGGGAGTGAACACCCGCTCCGCGGCGACGACGGTCCGCACCAGGGCAGGATCGATTGCCGGGTAGGTCAAAACCACTGTGTCGTTGAGTGCTTGGGGGAGGGACACATCCCAGTCGTACCAATTCCCAAACCGGACCCCGGAGGTGGAGAATACGTCGCGAGTCAACCACGCGACTCCGTCGGCAACCATCTGAAGGGCAGTGCCGGCGTCGGGCCCGAGGCTTCCCGCTGCCCAAGCGAGGGCGATCGAACGTAACCGCCGGGCAGTAGTGCTTACGCGGGCTGAATCGGCGTTGGTTTGACGGGCACTGAGCGGCAGGTCCGCCCAGAGGCCCGTTCGCATGGGCGTCGTGACATAACCGGCCATTGCCGAGCGGGCCGCGACCGCCATCGCATCCAACTTCGCGGCAATGACAGGGTCTGCAAGGTCAAGGTTTTCGCCGACGAGGTAGTGCACCCATTGTTGTCGCGATGCAGCGAACGCTTCAGCAGTGGCGGCCCGTGCCGGGGAAAGCGTGCTGAAGTGGATCGAAGCCAAGGCGCCGGCCAGAAAGGTAGATTTCAGCACGGTGCGACGATTGACGCTCATCATGACGTGTTCCTCTCGTAAACTACGGCAGCAGTCAACGACGGACCGTACCGAACGGATTTCCCGATGCTAGGGACACGCGGGCGCGTTGAGGAACGAAGGGAACAAAAGTGAACAGATACGGAATCAGATGGCGCGTGTTCTGGACACTGACCTCCGCCTCCGGACGTGGGACCATGAAAACATGACCATCGCAGACGCCCCGACTGTTGTTGCGGCCGCGGCAGACGCAGCCGTCAGGTGGCATCCGGGCGGTTCCTTCCGCTTGGACCAGACCATGTTTCCGCTGATGCGCGGCAACGCCGATCCGTCGTTCGCCACGCACTCCAACGGTTTCTGGATGGCCTTCACCGCAGTTTCGGGTCCGGTCACGGTGAGGCTTTCCGCAGGCGGTGCGGGCCCTGATTCGTTTGTGGACGCGCAGGCTTGGGGACCCGGGGCCCAGGACGCGATCGCTGGAGTGCCGCGTTTGCTGGGTGCCCATGACGACTGGTCGGCCTTCGACGAGCCCGCTTTCCATGCCACGCTCCCGCGGCAAGTCACAGAAGCACGACGCCGGAACCTGGCTCTGCGGCTGCCCTCCACCGGACGCGTGGTTGACTCCCTGGTGCCCACCATTTTGGAGCAAAAGGTAACCACCTTGGAGGCACGTCGCGGGTACCGGTATTTGATGTACCGCTACGGAACACCAGCCCCGGGCAGGGCCCCGGCAGGGCTGCTGGTTCCTCCCACCACCAGGGAATGGCTGGCCGTCCCGTCATGGGAGTGGCACAAAGCCGGGGTTGGACCACAGCGCTCGGCGACGGTGATGCGGGCGCTGCAGTCCGCCGTCGCGCTTGAACGTCTGGCCGGCCTGGACTCAGCGCAGGCGAGCGCCAGGATGCAGACCATCCCTGGGATCGGCATCTGGACGGCGTCCGAGGTGGTCCAACGGACACACGGCTGCCCCGACTCGATTTCCGTGGGCGACTACCACCTGGCCTCGTATGTGGGCTACGCCCTGACAGGCCGGAAGACGGATGACGCAGGCATGCTGGAACTGTTGGAACCATGGCGCGGGCAGAGGCAGCGGCTGGTCAGGATGCTCTATTTGAGTGGCTTCCGCAAACCCACGTTCGGTCCACGGATGACCGTTCAGGATCACCGCCGCCACTGACTTTTCATTGCGGACGGGAGCTGTCCGCAGAGCCGTGGACTGACCGAAGGCACGGGTATAGCGTGACGTCTACGAGCCATCACCAGCCCTCCTTGGAGCCACCGTGATCCACACCAAAAAACTCACCAAGACGTTCACCGTGAAGAAGGAAACCGTAGAGGCCGTCAAGGGCGTGGACATTGACGTCGGGCCGGGAGAACTGGTCGCGTTCCTTGGTCCCAACGGAGCCGGCAAATCCACCACGTTGCGTATGCTCACCACCTTGCTGAAGCCAACTTCCGGGTCAGCCACCGTGGCCGGCGTGGACGTCGCGAAGGACCCCGCCGGCGTTCGGGCGCGGATCGGCTACATCGGCCAGGGCAACGGAGGCGGCCACAGCTACCGCGTGATCGACGAACTCATCATGCAGGGCCGCTTCTACGGCATGAACACCACCGACGCCAAGGCACGCGCCGAAACCCTCATGGCCTCCCTGGACCTGGCCGACCTCGCCAAACGAACGGTCATCAAGCTCTCGGGCGGCCAACGCCGCCGCATGGACGTGGCGTTGCGATTGATGCATTCACCGGGTTTGCTGTTCCTCGATGAACCGTCCACCGGAATGGACCCACAGAACCGCGCCAATCTGTGGGAGCACATCATGCGGATGCGCGAGGAACACGGGACCACCATCGTGCTCACCACGCATTACATGGACGAGGCCGATTCGATGTCCGAGCGCGTGATCGTGATCGACCACGGCACCATCATCGCGGACGATACCGCTTCCCGGCTCAAGGCGAACCTGGCCGGAGACCTGATGGCCGTGGAAGTTGCGGCCGGTTCCGCGTCAGAAGTCCGGGGCCTGTTGGGCCGGGCCGCCGCCGAGGGCGACATCCAGGAAAATGCGTACGACGGCGTGGTCCGCTTCCGTCTTCGGCTGGCCCACGGTTCCCGGCTGGCGCCCGGGTTGTTGAAGGACATGCACGACGCCGGCGCTCCCGCCCAGTCGCTGGAATTGAAGCCGCCGACGCTGGACGACGTTTTCCTGGAACTCACTGGCCGCAGCCTGCGGGAAGGAGCTGAAGTCTGATGATTGAACAGGCCGTGGCGCCTGGAGTTGCCGTGCAAAAACGAGGCGCCGGAAGCGTTGTGACGGACACCTGGTTCGTGTTCTGGCGGGAGATGCTGCTGCCACTGCGGGATCCGTTCTCGCTGATTTTCTCCCTCATTCAACCGCTCGTGTTCTTGGGTCTCTTCGGTCCGCTCCTGGGTGCGGCGGTGGGCGCCCCGGCTTTCGGCGGCCAGTCCACCCTCCAGTGGTTCCTGCCGGGCGTGGTGGTGATGATCGCCCTGTTCGGTACCTCCATGACCGGCTCCAACCTGCAGTATGAGCTGATGACCGGCTCTTATGAACGGATCCTGGCCACGCCGTTGTCCCGGTCCTCGCTCATGATCGGCCGGGCCCTGAAGGAGTGGGCTCCCTTGGTGGTGCAGGGCCTGCTGATCTCCGTGGTGTGCATTCCGTTCGGCTTCGTGTTCCATCCCTTGCATGTGCTGCTGGGGTTGGTGATCCTGGGCATTTTCGGCATCGGACTCGGCGCGTTGTCCTACGCTTTGGCCCTGGTATCGCAGAACAAGGAATGGATCTTCTGGGGCGTCCAGCAAACCCTGCTGTTCCCGCTCATGATCCTGTCCGGGATCATGCTGCCAATTGAGGCGGGTCCGGAGTGGATGAAGGTGGCCAGCCTGTTCAATCCCTTGACCTACCTCGTCAACGCCGAACGCGAACTCTTCTCCGGGACCGTTGGTGTGGATACGTTCTGGGGTCTCGTGGCCGCTGTGGTGACTGCCGGCGTCGGACTGGCCGTGGGAATCCGGACCATCAGCCGGAATACCAACTAGGCCTGCAGGCGGGACACCGCTTCCTGCCGCATGTCCACCTTCCGGACTTTGCCGGAAACCGTCATGGGGAAGCTGTCGCGTACATCCACATAGCGGGGAATCTTGTAGTGTGCCAGCTTCCCACGGCAGTACTCCGCCAAGTCCCCGGCGGTCAGTGCCGCAGCACCGGGTTTGAGGATGATGCAGGCCATGAGTTCCTCACCGTACTTGTCATCCGGAACGCCGATCACCTGCACGTCCTGGATGGAGGGATGCAGGTACAGGAATTCCTCGATTTCACGCGGGTAGATGTTCTCGCCACCGCGGATCACCATGTCCTTGATGCGGCCTTCGATCACCACGTAACCGTCCGCATCCATGCGGGCGAGGTCGCCGGTGTGCATCCATCCTTCGGCGTCGATCGCTTCCGCCGTCTTGTCCGGCTGCCCCCAATAGCCGCTCATCACCGCGTAGCCCCGGGTGCACAGCTCGCCGATCACGCCCCGCTCCACCACCTCTCCCGAGCCGGGGTCCACGACGCGGCTCTCCAGGTGCGGCATGGTCCGTCCCACCGTGCTGGTCCGGTGTTCAAGGGTGTCCCCGGCACGGGTCATGGTGGACACAGGCGAGGTCTCAGTCATGCCATAGCAAATGGCGACGTCCACCATGTGCATCTCTTCGATGACCCTGCGCATCACTTCCATGGGACACAGCGAGCCGGCCATCACGCCTGTCCGCAGCGTCGAAAGATCGTAGGAGCCGAAGTCCTCCAAAGCCAGTTCGGCAATGAACATGGTGGGCACCCCGTACAGCGACGTCCCGCCGAAGTCCTGCACCGCTTCCAACGCCGCCGAAGGATTGAAGCCGCGACTGGGGATGATGGTGGCCGCACCGAAACTGAGAGCATTCAGGTTCCCGATCACCATGCCGAAGCAATGGTAGAACGGCACCGGAATCACTACGCGGTCGCGTTCGGTGTAGTTCAGGAGCCGGCCGATGGAGTGTCCGTTGTTGAGGATGTTGTGGTGTGTCAGCGTCGCACCCTTGGGAAAGCCCGTGGTGCCCGAGGTGTACTGCAGGTTGATGGCGTCGTGCGGGTCAAGTTCGGCCATCCGGTCCTGAACCGCTGAAGGCCCGACGCCGTCAGCCCGGGTCAGGAGTTGGACGTACGTCAGTTCGTGGTTGGCTTCAGGTTGGCCCCCTGCCAGCTCCTGCTCAAGGTTTCCCGGGAGGAAGACGATTTCCCGGAGTTCCGGACAGCTTCCGGCCGCATCCCTTGCCATGCCCACATAGTCGCTGTACTTGTCCGAAGGTGCGGCTACCAGCATCCGCATGCCATTCTGCCGCACCACGAATTCCAGCTCGTGGCTCCTGTAGGCAGGGTTGACGTTGACCAGGACCGCACCGACCTTGGCCGTTGCGTACTGCAGGATGGTCCATTCGGCGCAGTTGGGGCTCCAAATACCGATCCGCTCCCCCTTGGCCACCCCTAAAGCGAGCAACGCGCGGGCGAGGCGGTTGACGTCGTCGTTCAGTTTTTCGTAGCTCCAGCGGCGGGCATCACCGCCGGGCGTCGCAGCCGCTTCAATCAGGGCGTCCCGCAAGGGAAATTGTGCGGCGATGCGCTCAAAATGAGCGCCGATGGTCTCTTCGAGCAGCGGGACATCAGTGTCTCCGGCAGTGTAGGACAACATGACGGAACGCTACCAAGGGACGGGGCGCAACAGAACCGTAACCACCTCCAGTGGGGCCGTGTCCTGCCGGTAGGGTTGGATCCATGAGTGCACCCATTGACCTGCAGGCCACGTTCATCCCCAACGAGGGCGAATTCTTCCGCGTGAAGCTCGCCTTGGAAATCGCCATCGACGAGGTCGTGAACGAGCCCGGCTGCATCCGCTATGAACTGACCGAAGCCACTGAGGAAAAGCTCGTCCTCACGGAGCGCTGGGAATCCGAGGAACTCCTCGAGAAGCATTCCAAGGGCATCGCTGTCCAGGACCTGAACGAGTCCCTCAGCGCCCTGCTGGCTGAGCCCGTCAAGCTTGAACGGCTCTGATCGCCGCAATACTGCGGGAACGCCTTAAAGCCCCGAGGTCGCCGGAAATTTCCGGCGACCTCGGTGCGTTTCCGGCGGTTTCGATACGTCAAACCGCCGCTTGGTCTTAGTTTTCCTGGGCCTCGGCACGCGCTTTGGCAACGTGCGCGTGGACTTCTTCCATGTCCAGACCCTTCACGGCTTCAATGACCTGCTCAAGCTGCTGGCCGTTGAGGGCGCCGGGCTGCGAGAAGACCAGGACTTTTTCGCGGAAAGCCATGAGCGTGGGGATGGACGTAATCCCGGCTTCGGCGGCCAGCTGCTGCTCGGCTTCGGTATCCACCTTCGCGAAAACGACGTCGGCGTGCTTGTCCGAAGCTGCCCCGTACGTGGGCGCAAACTGGCGGCACGGGCCGCACCAGGCAGCCCAGAAATCCACCAGGACAATGTCGTTGTCCTCGATGGTCGATGCGAACTGTTCTCCAGTGATGTCAACTGTAGCCATGGTTCCACGGTACGCGACCCTGCCCGCTAAGTCCCGTGGGGGGTCGCCCTGTTCGCTTCCCGCGTTACCGGGAATAAAGCACGGTTCCCCCTACTTGCCCAACACGTACTTCAGTGCGGACGCGTAGAGCGGCGCCACCTTGTTGTGGCCGGTCTGGTTCATGTGGGTGTCGTCGAGGTAGTTTCCGGCGGCTCCCGCAATGGTCGCCGTACCGGCCAGGGAAATCCGCGGCCACCCGCGAAGTGCAGCTTCGCGGGTCACAAGGCCATCCACCCACCGGCGTTGGGCGTGGTTGGAGTCATACCGTGACAGCACGCCATTGATCAGGATGGTGCTGCGGGGGTACTTGCGCCGAAGTTCGTCCCACAGCCGGTTGGCTTGGGACAGGATGGCTGCATCCGTGGCGCCGATCCTGGCATCGTTGCCGCCCAGTGTCACCACCACCAGCCCGGGGTTGCCCTGCGGCAGGAGGATCCGGTCCTGCGCCAGCGCATCAGTCGCGGAGCCACCCCCGACGGCGGGACTTCCGGAAACGTAGCCGAGCCCACCGATGCTGCGGACTACTTGGCGCGGGTACCCGGCTCCGCGGGCACCTTGCTCGCCCCAGGAATCCAGGTCCAGTTGCGAGTCACCCAGGAAAACCACAGTGGATGCGTCGACAGCCTCGGCCGAGTAGAGCTCCTCCGTAGCGTCGTTCCAGATGGTTTCCAGCTTTTGGAAGGCCACATGGGTTCCCCTGCCGTCCGTCCAGGTATCGCGGACGGGCCAACCGAACTCGCCGGGGTTGGCGGACCACACTTTATAGGTGGGGTGTCCAACGATCCGCGCACCGGTGGCGGGTCCCCACACCAGCCAGCCGTTGACGAACTGCTGCACGAGTCCGCCGGCGCGTGGAAGCTTGTCCGTGAGCGGGAGTCCCAATTGTCCGGCCGCTCCGCCCAGCGCGTTGTAGCGGTTGTGGACATCACCGTGGGTGGTGGAATGTGCCCCCGTCGCCGCGGACCAGTAGACCGTGCCGCCCTGGAAGAGCTGGTAGACAAAGGCGTTTTGCCGGACTTCCTCACCCACCGGATAACCGAGGGCCCCATTTTGGCCTCCAGTGGAGGACCAGTAGCTCCGGATGGCACCGGTCAATGCCCGCGCACCGGTGGCCGGTGACCACATGATGGTTCCGCGCTGGTACTGCTGGGATGATCCGCCATTCTTCAGGCCCAGGGATTCATCCGTGGCGGGGTACCCTAGTTCACCTTCTTCCATCCCGGCTTTCCGCCATCGTTCGCGGATGGCGCCCATGGACGGATGCGCTCCGGTGGCCGGCGACCACACCACAAAGCCTCGTTCAAAAGCCTGCCAGGCGCCGCCGTCGCGCAGTCCCGTACTTTCCCCGGTGACCGGGTAGCCGAGGTAACCGGCTTCGAGGCCGGCACGGCTCCAGGCCAGATGGATGGATCCGCTGGTCCGCTGCGCACCCGTTCCCGGCGAGTACGTGATCGCGCCCCGTTCATACGTCTGCTTGGACCCTCCGTTGCGCAGCCCAGTGGTGGTATCGGTCTTTGGATAGCCGTGAAACCCGGAAGGGCCACCCGCAGCCCACCAGGACGTACGGACCGGCCCGTTGACCACCACACGCGCTCCTGTGCGTGCGGACCAGGCGATGTCGCCGCCGGCAAACCGCTGCACGCAACCGCTGGTGTTCCCACTGCCGGAACATTCCTCGGCATTGGTGGGGCGGAGCAGCACGCTTCGTGCCCACGCGCTGGTGTTGTAGAGGTTGCCGATCGCACCTGTGAGGGGCGGCGTCGTGGTCTGCGACTGGACGGACAACGGGACGGAAGCCTGCGCAGGGAGTGCCGCACCCAGCGCGCCAGGAACCAGCAGCGCCATGGCTGCCGCGCCCAGCAACCAAGCCCGCACCGGCCCCACAGCCGTCTTGTTAAAGCCCACTTCGCCAACCCCCACCTGCCGCCCCATCAATATCACTGAGGCAAGTATCTGCGACGCCGGCATACTGAACACCGGCGACCCAGCCAATGGTGTCACATCGTTATGACGCAGCCACTTGATCGGCATTGAACAGGTGTTTAGTGTTTGAAACATGCGTTCAAGCGCAGAGGATCTCACCACCCGGGCCCGCATCCGCGATGCCGCCATCGGACTGTTCGGCCGCGATGGATTCGCCCGCGCCACGGTCCGGGCAGTCGCCTCACTGGCCGGGGTCAGCCCGGGCCTGGTCATCCACCATTTCGGCAGCAAGGAAGGCCTTCGCGCCGCCTGCGACCAGCATGTCCTCTCCCAAACAGCCAGCCAGGGCCGCGAAAAGACCAACCCCGGATCAACACGCCAACTGATCCAGGACTACCTCAACAATCCGGAGCAATACGCCCAGGAGATCGCCTACATCCGTCAATCACTGGGTGACGAATCCGACGCCGGCGATGCCTTCTTTGATGCTGTCGTCAGGCAGACAGAGGACATCATCAACGCCGGCATTGCGGCAGGAACCATCCGGAAGTTCGACGACGTCCGGTCCACCGCCGTCGTGATTGCTTCCAACTGCTTGTCCATCCTCATGCTGGGCAGGCACCTCTCGAGGACGCTGGGCGAAGTCACTGCGGAACCCCACGGAATCGGACCCGGGTTGCTGCGGCAACTAACACTGCCTGCCCTGGAGATCTATACCCACGGCTTCTATACGGACACGCGGTTCCTTGACGCGGCCCGCGACGCTTTGCAGCAAGACACCATCAACCACGGAAGGGAGTATGCCCCGTGACCCAGGCAATCGTCGTCGAGGGGTTGCGCAAGAAGTTCGGACACCGCGAGGTCCTGCACGGACTGGATTTTGCGGTGGAAGCCGGGACGGTGTTCGGCGTCATCGGGCCCAACGGCGCCGGCAAGACCACCACCATGCGCTGCCTGCTGGACATCATCCGGCCCAGCGCGGGTTCCATCTCGGTGCTCGGACAACATCCCCGCAGCGCGGGCACGTCCCTCCGCCGCAGGATCGGCTACCTCCCCGGTGAGCTGCACTTGGAGAACCGCACCACCGGCCGCCGCACTCTGGAGCATTTTGCGGCCATCAGCGGCCCCGTGGACCCTCATCACGTCAACGACCTCGCTGACCGCCTGAACCTGGATCTGGACCGCCAAACCCGGAAACTCTCCAAAGGGAACAAACAGAAGCTGGGGTTGCTGCAGGCCTTCATGCACCAACCCGAGCTCCTGGTGTTGGACGAACCAACCAGCGGCCTTGATCCCTTGGTCCAGCAGGTTTTTCATGCCATGGTCCGCGAGGCAGTGGCCGCAGGCGCCACAGTGTTCCTCAGTTCCCACGTCCTCAGTGAGGTGCAACAAGCAGCCGACGCCGTCGCCATCCTCCGCGACGGCGAAATCGTCACCGTGTCCACAGTGGAGGCCCTGAGGATGGCGGCCGTCCGGCAGCTTCGGTTCAACAGCACCGGTACCGCAGCGAACGACGTCGGGGCGCTGCTGGCCCGGGTGCCGGGCGTCGCCAACGTCGCGGTGCGGGAGCTCCCTGCCGACGGCCACGCCGCCGGGACAGTGGTGGCTACGGCAACGCTTTCCGGACACGTCCAGCTCCTGGTCCAGGAGTTGGCGCGACTGAACCTGACGGACCTCGTCCTTGAAGAACCTGACCTCGAAGAGGCCGTGCTGACCTTGTACACCGGAGGCGCTGACGCCGAACCCGCTGCTGATACGAGCGCTGGCGGTTCGGCGGGCACTGCCGGTTCGGCGGCTTCCGCCGGCAACGCGGCCGCCTCTCCCCGTCGTACGGAAGGAGCGCACCGTGCCTAGGATCCTGCCCCTCTTCACCAAGGCCCTGACCGACTCCTGGCGCTCCACAGTGGCTTGGGCGCTGGGCCTGACGGCGGCGTGCATGCTGTACCTGCCGCTCTACCCCTCGATCGGCGGCAGCGCGCAGATGCAGGACCTGATCAACGCGCTTCCCGCCGAGATGACCAAAGCCCTGAATTACGATCAGATCGCGTCCGGCCCCGGCTACACCCAAGCCACCATGTTCGGCCTGATTGGTTTTCTGCTGATGTCCATGGCCTCCATCGGCTGGGGTGCGGCAGCAGTGGGAGGAGACGAAGAATCAGGGCTGTTGGAGCTGACTCTCGCCCACAGCGTGACCCGCGTGCAGGTGGTCCTGGAACGCGCCCTCGCCATCCTGGTTCGGATCGTGTTCCTTTCCATCCTCGTCTTCTTGATGGTGCTGGGCCTGAATAGGCCTGCGCAACTGGGCATCGACGTCGGACATCTCGCCGGAGCGGTGCTGCTGTTCGCCGCCCTTGCCCTTCTCAGCGGTACAGCGGCCCTCTGCGCGGGAGCAATGACCGGCCGGAAGATATACGCGGTTGCCGCGGGGGCCGCCGTCGCTGTCCTCGGGTATGTCTTCAACGCTGTGGGGAGACAGAGTCCCGACGTCGAGTGGTTGCTGAATCTTTCGCCCTATCACTGGGCGTATGGCAACTCCCCTGTGGCCAATGGCGCCGACTGGGGAGCTGTCGCCGGCCTCTTCGCCATCTCGGCAGCCCTTATTGCCCTCGGTGCCGTGGCGCTGCGACACCGTGATGTGGGTGTCTAGCTCCAGACGTGCGGGGCGGGGCGCCGCGCTCCGGGCAGCGCGTTGTTCTCGCGCCACTCGTGGATCCACTCGGGCAACTCAAGGTCCGCTGGAGGCGCACCGAACTCCGCAATGATTTCTTCCTGGGTGACGGGTTTGCCCTTGGCCACCAGTCGCGTGGCAATGTGCGCACGGGCGTAGATTTCACCGTCCACCACCATCCGCTGTTCAAAGTAGATGGCCTTGGTATCCAGGCCGATGATGCGGGTCTCAATGGTGTAGCGCTGCCACAATTGCAGGGACTTGCGGAAAGCAATGGTTTCGCCGGCGGCCACCGGACTCCACCCCTTCTTGCGCATCTTGGCCCAAATGCCACTGCGGACCATGAGGTCGAAGCGGCCGAGGTCCATCAGCGAAAAGTACATGCCGTTGTTGACGTGCAGGGCAATGTCGATGTCCGTCGGCAGCACTTTCAAGGGCAGGGAGGACTCCTCCCAGACACCCAGCGGCGAGCGTTTGGAGGAGGTGAACAGCAGCATGAGAGTGCGAAGAAGCAGATGCATGCCCACAATGTTACCCGCGGGTAACTTCCTGCAAAAGCCCGAGGACCGCATGATGGACAGGCCGTTAGTCCATGACCTGCTCTATGTCCAACGTTTGCACCAACGTTTACCGCTGGTTCATCAAAGCCATGCAGAATATCTGAAACTCATCTGATGAATGACCATACAAGGGGGACCCTTTGAGCATGCTGCAAACCACCAGGCCACAGGGCCAAGTCTGGCCCGAACTTTCACGCCACCAGAACGTTGTCCTCCAGGACGCCCGCGGCAACCGCATCGAGGGAACCATCGACGGAATGACGGAGGACCGCAGCACGCTGTGGATCCAGCTCAAGGGCGGCCTCGGCAGGCAGCTGATCCACCACCTCGACGGCTACTGGCTGGAGACACCCGCCGCCTGAAGCCTCCGGTGCAGGCCCTCCTGTGCAGGCCCCTTCTTTGAGTCCCGTCCGGGCCGGGCGCCTGCGGTGGCTAGTATTCCCCTATGACACAAGCGCGATACCGGGACCTGGTGGAATGGCCCCTCATGGCCACTGCACTGATTTTCCTCACAGCCTATGCATGGCAGGTCATCGGCCGGGTGGACGGCGCCGCCGCAGTGCCGTTCGAGATTGTCCTCTGGATTACCTGGGGCATCTTCGCGCTGGACTACTTCGTCAACCTCTGGCTTGCCGAAGACAGGATGCGGTGGTTCCTTTGGAACCTGCACGAACTCTTGATCGTGGTGCTCCCCTTCTTCCGGCCCCTGCGGCTGCTGCGTCTGGTCACTTTACTGTCCGTTCTCCAGCGCACCGTTGGCGAAACTTTGCGCGGGCGGGTTGCCACCTACGTTGCAGGAGCGGCGGCGATGCTCATCCTCATCGGCGCACTGGCCGTACTGGATGTCGAACAGAATGACCCCGCCGCCAAGATCCTCAATTTCGGTGACGCCGCCTGGTGGGCCGTCACCACCATCACCACCGTTGGCTACGGAGACCTGTACCCTGTGACCCCCATCGGCAGGATCGTGGCCGCGGCCCTCATGATGAGCGGCATCGCGGTGCTGGGTATTGTCACGGCATCCATCGCGTCCTGGCTGGTTCAACGGATTGAGGAGAACGCCGAGGGGGTGGCAGCAGCAGCCGAAGAGAAGGCCGCCGCGGCCGAGGAACCCGTTCGCGCAGAGATGGCTGACCTGGTGACCGAGATCGCGGCCCTGAGGATGGAGATTGCCGAGCTCCGGGAGGCCACGGCGGTCAGGCAAACCACAGAATTCGGGCGGGAGCGCGAGGTCTAGGCGCGGCGTACCGCTCAACCCGTACCGTCACCACCTACTTTGAGAGCCCAGATGCCATGACACGCCCTGTATTGCGGCGAGTCGCCGGGTAGCTTCGGTCAAAGTGGGTGGTGGCGGCACGGCCGGACCCGCGTTCGTTCAGATCCCACTCCGCGCACGGGCGAGCCGGGCGAACAACTGCTGGATCCCACGGAAGGAATCCGGCGCCGGGAACTCCCAGGAAACACAAAAAATCCCCGGAACCAGTGGTTCCGGGGATTTTCTTTGGGTGGCAGATGAGGGATTCGAACCCCCGTAGGCGTTGCCAGCTGATTTACAGTCAGCCCCCTTTGGCCGCTCGGGTAATCTGCCGAACTTCAAAAGAAGATCACTTTCGGAGACCGTTTCTTTTAGATCCGGTAACCGAAGGCAGAGACAACCTTACAGAACTTTCTGCGAAGAATCTAATCGAGGGAAAACGCCCGGGATTTCGCGGTATGTCAGGCTTCCCCGAGGATCCGGCCGGCGAGTTTCGCTTCGAACTTCTCGGCCTGCTCGGCGGTGATCTGGTTGAGTTGCACCGCCCGCAGCAGGTCAGCGTGCACTCCGTCCATGCGTGCGGTGGCATCGGGTACCGGGCTCAGGACGATCGAAGCCGCAACAGCCGCGGCCGCAACAGCACTGGCTGCGGCAACTGCAGCCGTGCCAAGGGAGCCCGCTGCTGCAGACGCGGATTTACTGATGGACTGGACGGCCTTGCTGCTCATGCTGATCCTCCACTATGCGTTCTTCCAACTGGTACAACTCTCAACCGGCAGCCTCAGTTCCAACCTTGCATGTGCTGTGAGCGAACTGTGAATGCGCTCCACAGCCCCAAGCAGCACCTTCCGTACTAGGCTGGATGCCAGACCAACCCGCCCTCACAGGGCCCCCAACCTAAGGAGAGTCATGGCAGGCGAATCCACATTCGACGTCGTCAGCAAGGTAGACAAGCAAGAGGTCGCCAACGCACTGAACCAGTCCCAGAAGGAAATCGCGCAGCGATACGACTTCAAGGGCGTTGGCGCGGAGATCGACTTCAGCGGCGAGAAGATCCTCATGAAGGCCAACTCCGAGGACCGCGTCCTTGCTGTTCTGGATGTTTTCCAGTCCAAGCTGATCAAGCGCGGCATCTCGCTGAAGTCCCTGGACCAGGGCGAGCCCTTCCCCTCCGGCAAGGAATTCCGCCTGGAGTGCACCATCAAGGAAGGCATTGCCCAGGACATCGCCAAGAAGATCAACAAGATCATCCGCGATGAAGCCCCCAAGTCCGTCAAGTCCCAGATCCAGGGCGACGAACTCCGCGTGACCTCCAAGTCCCGTGACGACCTTCAGGAAACCATGAACATCCTGAAGAAGTTCGAAGAGGCCGACCTGCAGTTCGTGAACTTCCGCAGCTAGTCCCAGCGCCGTCCGAAAAGCCGGTGTGCAGCCCCACCCAAGGGCCTGCACACCGGCTTTTTGCTGCCCGGGAATACGGACAACACCAAGACCACGGGCGCCACGGATGGTCCCATCCAGGTCAGTCCGGCAGGGCGGCTACATCGGCGAGGGGCTGATTATGGCAGTTTGTTTTGGGACCGGGTTTGCAGTCTATTTGGGGCCCACTTCACGGCTCGCCGGCTGATGAATCGCAGTTTGAGTTGAGCCCACCCCACCGTTGGTTCCATCAGAGTGTTTTTCCAACAGTGGAAGGCAGGGATGGAGTTGAGAGTGGAGCTGTTCGCGAGGATCCGCCGGGATGCGAGGGTTCGCGGGATGTCGATCCGTGCCCTAGCCCGTGAGCACAGGGTCTCGAGAAGGACGGTTCGGCAGGCTTTAGCAGCCGCGGAACCGCCCGAACGGAGGCGTTCCTCTCGCCGTGCACCGAGGCTTGATCCATTGAAGGCCGTCATTGATGCGATGTTGCTGGCCGGTCTGGACGCTCCGCGGAAACAACGCCATACCGCGCAACGAGTTTTCGACCGACTGGTTGATGAACACGAGGGGGTCATTTCGTACTCGACGGTCCGGCAGTACGTGAAAGCCCGAAGGGCCGAGCTCGCCATAGAGTCCGGGAATGCACCGGTTGAAGCTTTCATCCCCCAGGAACACGCCCCGGGCGCTGAGGCCGAGGTCGATTTCGGTGACGTATGGGTGGACTTGGACGGGGTGCGTACCCGTTGCTACATGTTCGCTTTCCGGCTTAGTCACTCTGGGAAGTCCGTCCATCGCATATTCCCGACCTGCGCGCAGGAGGCCTTCTTGGAGGGCCATATCGAAGCGTTCCGGTCTTGGGTGGTGCCCCGACCAAACACATCCGCTACGACAACCTCACTTCAGCATCCACACGAGCAGATTGTCAACGTCCTCTCTGGGGAGTTCCAGATGAAAGTAGGTGCTGAGACGTTCAACCTCGTGGCCGGCGACGGGTTGGTCATCCCCAGCGAGGTGCTGCATTCCGGCATCGCAACAACCGAAGTCAAATGTATCGATGTGTTCACGCCGGTGCGTGAAGACTACAGAATCTAGCCATGCACTCTAAAGCCCGGGAGATCCATTGACGATTGCCTCTGTCGGAGCCTTCTTGACCTTCGCATTCGCGGTGTCAATGTCTCCCGGGCCCAACAATGTCTTAGTGGCCTCGTTGGCGGTGGGCAGACCATTCCGCGCGGCGTTACCTGCGATCTTTGGAATATCCATTGGGTTCCTCGCGCTACTGGCCCTCACTAACACCGGAATCGGTTCTCTGATTCAGAGCGTTCCGGCCATATCCTTCTCGCTCAAGGTTGTGGGTGCCGCGTATCTGGTCTACTTGGCATGGAAGATTTTCAGTAGTGACCCTTCAACACCGTCTCCCTCTCTGTCTGCTGCTGGCTTCTGGAAACTCGGCGCACTCCAAGTAGTGAACCCGAAAGCCTGGCTTATGGCGCTGACCGCGTCAGCCACCTACCCGGCAACTCTCGGTGGAGGCATCCAAGGCCTCGTGCTTATGGGCGTGCTTTTCACTGCGGTCAACCTCATATCGAACAGCGCTTGGGCGCTATTGGGCCAAGGCGGATCACGACTGATCCGAACCACGAAAGGCCTGAGAAACCTCAACCGGATCCTTGGCGTTCTTTTGTTACTGTCCGTGGTCATGTTGTTCCTCTGACCTTTCCCATGAATCAGTATGGACGTGTGTGGTTGCCGGCTACCGAAAAGGAACAAAATGACGATTCTGAACCTCCTCAAGGAAGACTTGCAGGCCGCCAAGACTCAAGACCCAGCAGCGTCCAACCTCTTCGAGGTCGCCATAGTCTATTCAGGGGTTCACGCCATCTGGAGCCACCGTCTAGCGCACGCCCTCTGGCAGAAACCGCACCTGAGAGGTTTGGCCAGGGTGATCTCCCAAGCGTCCAAGACCCTCCAGGGATCGAAATTCACCCCGGAGCAAGAATCGGGCGACGACTTTTCATCGACCACGGAACGGGTATCGTCGTGGGGGAAACGGCCGAAATCGGTGACGACGTCCTCATGTACCAAGGCGTCACACTGGGCGGACGGGCATTGAGCAAGACGAAACGGCACCCCACCATCGGCAATCACGTCATGCTCGGCGCAGGCGCAAAGATACTAGGTCCCATCACGATCGGGGAAGACTCTGCCGTAGGCGCGAATGCCGTTGTCGTTCGTGACGTTCCGCCGCGCTCCGTAGCAATCGGAATTCCCGCAACTTCCCGCCGGAAAGACCCAGAAGCTGTTGTGGACCCGAGAACAGATTTCATCGACCCGGCACTCCTCATATAGGGAAGCTGCATCCCGCTTTCGGTTGCTAGGGATTGATGCCACTGTCGTCGAGGAGACCTGCAAGGGGACGGTCCGCAGGCGGGAGGGATGGCGTGCCGTGAAGAGCCCAGAAACCCCTTCGACACTTGGATGAATCGGCCAAGTCTCATCGAGAAATGCTTTTTCACCGGCTTGCCCATGTCTGACCGGGAAAAGTTATTGCTAGTGTCCAGCCAACTGGGCAGTGTCTACCTGTCAACCACGGTTACGTAAGAGATGCCCTGAACGGACCCTCTGTTCAAGCAGCCAAACTTAGCCCGGTGCTGGACCTGACGCTGCGATTCAGGATGTCTTCCCGAGCGCGGACAAGTGTTCACTGGCAGCTCTTCTCGAGGATGAGCAACGAATAAACCACAGACCGCACTTCAAGTTGGCAACAGCCGGCAAAGTGGGTCCCGTTTACGCTGCGATTCATGCGAAAAGTGGGCCCAGATCAGATTGACATTCTCAAGGGGCTGTTCGCGTAGTCCGGGCGTGACCGGTTCACTGTGAACCTAGGAAAGCGGGCGGCCGGCCATCCGCTCCAAGCGGCTGATCCGTTCCTTCATGGGCGGGTGGGTGGAGAACATCCGCCGCATGCCGCCGCCACGGAAGGGGTTGGCGATCATGAGATGCGACGCGTTGACGAGCTTCTGGTCCTGCGGGAGCGGCAGCTGGGTGACGCCGGACTCGATCTTGCGCAGGGCTGAGGCGAGCGCCAGGGGGTCTCCGGTGAGCTCCGCGCCGTCCTCATCGGCGTCGTACTCCCGGGTGCGGGAGATGGCCATCTGGATGAGCGAGGCCGCGAATGGCGCAAGCAAGGCCATGGCGATGGTGGCCAGCGGGTTGGCGTTGCGCCGGTCACCGCTGCCGAAGATCAGCAGCATCTGCCCCACGGAGGTGATGACACCGGCCACTGCAGCAGCCACCGACGAGGTCAGGATGTCGCGGTTGTACACGTGCATCAGTTCATGCCCCAGCACTCCCCGGAGTTCCCGGGCGTCCAGGAGGTGCAGGATCCCTTCGGTGCAGCACACGGCGGCGTTCTTGGGGTTGCGGCCGGTGGCAAAAGCGTTGGGGGTCATGGTGGGCGACAGGTAGATCCGCGGCATTGGCTTGTTGGCCCTGACGGAAAGCTCCCGAACGATCTGGTACAGATGAGGAGCCTGGGATTCAGTGACCGGGTAGGCGGCCATGGACCGGATGGCGATCTTGTCGCTGTTCCAGTATCCGTAGGCGGTGGTGCCGACGCCGATCAACGCCATGATCCAGATAGGCGTGGTGCTGCGCGTTCCCGCTGCGATGAGGGCGCCCAAACCCAACAACACCGCCCACAGCACGCCGAACAGTGCCGCCGTCTTGAGTCCATTGTTGTGTTTGTGCACGGTGGTTCTTGCCTCTTCCTTCGACTCCAGCAGGGGTTCTGTACGGATTAACGCCGACGCCGGTCGTCATGTTCCGATCCCAGCCTACGGCGGCGGCGTGGACGACAGTGCTAGGGCACCGGGTGTTTGGCGTCGTAGGCAACGAACCCGGGCTGAAGCCGCGAAGCCAGCCACGCCAGGACGATGCAGAGGAGTCCACCTATCAGCAACACTCCGCCTTCGCTGAGGAACTGTGTGACACCTCCGGCCAGCATGTCCCCCACGCGGGGACCACCCGCCACCACCACGATGAACACGCCCTGCAGCCGTCCGCGCAGATGATCCGGGGTGGCCGACTGGAGGATGGTGGTGCGGAAGACGGCGCTGACGGAGTCTGAAATACCGGCAAGGGCACAGCACAGGGCTGCCGGAATCAACCAGGGAGTCACGCCGTCGCGGCCTGAATCGCCTGCGAGCAGCACCACCAGCCCAAAGCCGGCAATGGATGCTCCCCAGCCCACCACGGACCACACCACGGCACTGCCCTGTTTTCGTACCCGACCCAGCGGGCCGGAAAACAGGCCGGCGAGAAAAGCCCCGACAGCCGTTGACGCAAGCAGTACGCCCACTGTGGCTTCGCCTCCGCCGATCATGACGGCGCCTATGGCAGGCATCAGAGCACGCGGTTGGGCGCAGATCATGGCGATGAGATCGATGATGAAGGTCATGCGGACGTTGGGGCGGGTACCCAGGAAGCGGAACCCCTCCACCACGGATCGCAGGCCCGGCCGCACAGCGTCCTTGGACGGCGGCAAAGGCGGGAGCTTGAAGAGGCCCCAGAGGGCGAACGTAAAGCTGATGACATCGATCGTATAGGTCCAGCCGAAGCCGATGGTGGCCACCAGAACGCCTGCCAGGAGCGGTCCGGCAGTCATGGACAGGCCGAAGGTCAGCATGCTCAGGGCGTTGGCTGCAGGGAGCAGGTCCTTGCGGACCAGCAACGGAATGATGGCGCTGCGGGCGGGACCATTGATGCCCTGCGCTCCACTTTGGATGGCCACCAAGGCGTAGAGGATCCAGATGTTGCCGATCTCCAGCCATGCCTGCAAGGCGAGCCCAGCTGTGGTGGCCCAGAGGACAAGGGAGGCGATGATGGCCACTTTGCGGCGGTCATAGGCGTCCGAAATGGACCCACCGTAGAGTCCGGCGATCACCAGCGGGACCAGCGCGAAGATACCAAGAAGGCCCACATAGAAGCTCTCCTGGGTGAGCCGGTAGACCTCCAGGCTGACCGCCACCAACGTCAGTTGGGTACCGATGGCAGCCACCGATGCACCCAACCAGAGCCGCCGGAAGGCAGGGCTCTCCTTCAGCGGAGTGATGTCTGCCAGTAGTTTCGCCACCGTCCTACCTTAAACGAGCCTTCCGCCGCCCGCGTTCCGCCCCATTTGGGCTCTCCCGCCCGTAGCGCTCCGCTTGGTAGGCTCACCCGGGGGAAGGAGTTGACATGGTTGCATCGCGACAATTGCTGTACCGTTCGGCCTTTTGGGAGATCGCCAGGCCACGTCACCCCCTCACCGCCGGGCATGTGCTGATCAGGCTCTCGGATCCCTCAACAGAGTTCGCACACCCGTCAGCCGCCGACTGGCTTTTTTGCCACGGCCTGGTCCGTGCCGCTATGGCCAACGTCCTGGGCGTCACCCGGTGCGCCATCATGTTTACCCACCAATGGCACCCCTTGGGTTCAGCAATCGGGGAGCCGGTGGCGGAATCGTCGACGCCCACCTTCCACCTCTTCGGCCGGTGGGCCGGAGAAACCACGACGCCGGGACAGCAGCTGTCGCTTCCGGCGCACCGCCGGAAGGGCGAACCGGACCACGATATGGAAGCCACCGACGCAGCCATGCGTGAGGCACTGCGGCTGGCGCGGCCGGAAACCATGGCGGGCTTCGACGCCATGGCGCGTTCCGGCGTCGAGCCTTATTCCGGGCCTGAACCGCTGGTCCGGGCTGTGGACGCGGGTCCCCGCCATACGGTGATTCAACCCGTCAGGAAAGTGGCGGCCATCAGCGAGGTCAGGCCGGTCGAATTGCTGGCGATGGGTGCAGCCCTGACCGCACTCCCCCAGGCCGGCGGCTTCAGCGGTGTCAGTAGCGTGGCTCTGGAAGGGGCGAGCCCAGGTCCTCCTGTTCGGGTCCATGCGGTGCGCAGATCAGCTGCCGAAGACGTCAATCCCTTGGAGGACCTCTTAAATTTGCCTGAAGTTAGCCTTGCCTTATTGTGAACTCCTCAAAATAAGTGTTTCAATGAATGCATGACAGATCACACAGCCGAGCAAGCAGAATGGGCAGCCGCCCTGCATGCCCACGGCCGGCGTGTGACCAAACAGCGGTTGGCAGTGCTCGCCGCAGTCCAGCACCATCCGCATTCTCCAGCAGAGGGCATTCTTGCCGCTGCCCGCAAAGAGCTTCCTGAACTGACGGCGCAGTCCGTTTACGTGGTTCTCAGCGACCTGACGGACCTGCAGATGTTGCGACGCTTTGAGCCTCCGCACTCCCCGGCCCTTTACGAAACCCGGGTGGGCGATAACCACCACCACGCCGTCTGCATCAGCTGCGGCAAAGTGGAGGACGTCGATTGCGCCGTGGGACACGCACCGTGCCTCACCCCGCACTGGGATGAGAATTCCAAGCCCATGACCATCCAGATCGCAGATGTCCTGTACCAAGGCGTCTGCCAGGACTGCCAGTCCAAACAACAGCTTCCCGTAACTTCCGTAACTCAGAAATAAGAAAAAGGAGAACAATGACTGCCATTTCAACAACCCAGTCAGGTGCCCCCGTTACCTCCGACGCGCACTCGAAGTCCGTCGGCGCTGACGGTGCCATCATCCTCACCGACCACTACCTGGTGGAAAAGCTTGCACAGTTCAACCGCGAGCGGGTCCCGGAGCGTGTAGTGCACGCCAAGGGTGGCGGCGCGTTTGGTACGTTCAAGACCACCTCGGACGTTTCGGCCTACACCAAGGCAGCCTTCCTGCAGCCGGGCGTCGAGACGGACATGCTGATCCGTTTCTCCTCCGTTGCCGGCGAGAACGGTTCTCCCGATACTTGGCGTGACCCCCGCGGTTTCGCCGTGAAGTTCTACACCTCCGAGGGCAACTACGACCTCGTTGGCAACAACACCCCCGTCTTCTTCATCCGCGACGGCATCAAGTTCCCCGACTTCATCCACTCCCAGAAGCGCCTCCCGGGCAGCCACCTGCGTGACGCTGACATGCAGTGGGACTTCTGGACCCTCTCCCCCGAGTCCGCCCACCAGGTCACCTGGCTCATGGGTGACCGCGGCCTCCCGGCTTCCTGGCGTGAAATGCAGGGCTACGGCTCGCACACCTACCAGTGGATCAACGCCGCCGGCGAGCGTTTCTGGGTCAAGTACCACTTCAAGTCCAACCAGGGCGTCAAGACCATCACCGGTGACCAGGCTGAGCAGCTTGCCGGCTCGGATGCGGACTTCTACATCCGCGACCTCCAGGAAAACATCGCCGACGGCAACTTCCCGTCCTGGGAACTGCACGTCCAGGTCATGCCTTATGAGGACGCCAAGACGTACCGCTTCAACCCGTTCGACCTCACCAAGGTGTGGCCGCACTCTGACTACCCGCTGATCCACGTGGGCACCATGGAGCTGAACAAGAACCCGGAGAACTACTTCGCGCAGATCGAGCAGGCCACCTTCGCGCCGTCGAACTTCGTACCGGGCATTGCCGCTTCCCCGGACAAGATGCTGCAGGCCCGCATCTTCTCCTACGCCGACGCACACCGTTACCGCGTGGGCACCAACCACGCACAGATCCCGGTGAACCAGCCCAAGAACCAGGTCAACAACTACAGCCAGGACGGCCAGGGTCGCTTCCTGTTCAACTCCCCGTCCACCCCGGTGTACGCACCGAACTCCGTTGGTGGCCCGGCCGCCGTTGAGCCGACGTCGCCCGCCGGTGGCTGGGAGAACGACGGCGAGCTCACCCTCTCCGCCCACACCCTGCACGCTGAGGACGACGACTTCGGCCAGGCCGGTACCCTGTACCGCGAGGTCTACGACGACGCTGCCAAGGCCCGCCTCCTGGACACCATCACCGGTGCTGTTGGCGGCGTGAAGAACGCCGACATCAAGGAACGCGCAATCCAGTACTGGACCAACGTTGACTCCGATCTTGGCGCCAAGCTCCGCGCCAACCTCGGTGCAGGCCAGACCGAGTCCGACGCCGAAGCAGCCAACAAGCTCTAAGCGTCTTTGCTCTACAGCATTTCAAGGAACACCCCGTTGCGGATCTTCTCCGCGGCGGGGTGTTCTTTTTGTTTTCCACATAGCTCTTCTGGCCTATGGCTGGGCCGTTGGTGGGGTCCATAGGATCCTTACATGAGCACATTCGAAGGCATCCCTGGTGCCGCATTCCGCTTTTACGCCGAGCTTGAAGAGAACAACAACCGCGAGTGGTGGCTTGAACACAAAACCACGTACGACGCCGAGGTCAGGGAGCCGCTGACAGCTCTCCTTTCAGAGTTGGAGCCGCAGTTCGGGCCGGCAAAGATCTTTCGTCCCAACCGGGATGTCCGGTTCTCCCAGGACAAGTCGCCGTACAAGACTGCCCAGGGGGCCTTTGCCGCGACCCAGGAGGGCGTTGGCTACTACGTCCAGATCAGCGCCGATGGCCTGCTGGTCGGCGGGGGCTACCACTCCCACACGCCGGCGCAGCTGGCGCGTTTCCGGGCTGCCGTGGATGCTCCGGACAGTGGATTGGAGCTGCAGGAGATCGTTGACGCGGTGGCGGCGTCAGGCTTCGCCATCGAGGGCGAGAAACTCAAGACCGTTCCACGTGGTCTGGACAAAGACCATCCTCGTGCTGAGCTGCTCAAACACAAGTCCCTGTCAGCGAGCGTGGAGGTGGGGCAGCCTGAGTGGCTGTCCACTCCCGCAGCCCGTAACGAGATCGCTGCACGCTGGGAAGTGCTGAGGCCTTTGGTGGAGTGGGTGGGTACGCATGCGGCACCGTAATGTCGAAGCGCCCGGAAACCAAGGGCTTCCGGGCGCTTCGTGGAGCTGGAGACTGCTGCTGTCTGACAAGCTGCCGCGATTGGTTTAGACCTTCGTGTAGCTGTCTTCGTCCTCGTCGCCGTCGACCCGGCGACTTTCCGGAGCGCCGTTGACGGAGGCCTTGGCCGCAGCGAACTTCTCGTTCAGGCGGGAGTTGCGCTGGCCGTAGGCGAAGTAGATGGCCATGCCAATGGCCAACCAGATCGCGAAGAAGATCCAGGTTTCAACAGCAAGGTTGGTCATGAGGTAGAAGCAGAGCACTGCGGAGACCCACGGCAGGACCTTGCCGAACGGGACGCGGAAGGCTGGCTTGAGATCCGGACGCTTCTTGCGCAACACCAGGATGCCCAGGCTCACCATCACGAACGCAGAGAGCGTTCCGATGTTGATCATTTCCTCGAGCAAGTCCACCTTGGTGACACCTGCCACCACGGCCACCGCTGCGCCACAGATGATCTGCAGGCGGGCCGGCGTCGAACGCTTTTCGCTGGTCTTGGACAGCGAACGCGGCAGGAGACCGTCGCGGCTCATGGCCAGGACCACGCGGGACAGGCCCATGAGCAGCACCATGATCACAGTAGTCAGGCCCACCAGGGAACCGAACGCGATGACCTTGGCAGCATCCGTGTTGCCCACTGCCTCGAAAGCTGTGGTCAGGGTGGGGTTCTTCACCTCGGCCAATTGTGTGTAGGAAACCATGCCAGTCAGCGCAAGGGAGACCAGGATGTACAGCAGCGTCACAACGGCAAGGCCACCGAAGATGCCGCGGGGAAGGGTCTTCTGCGGGTTCTTGACCTCTTCCGCGGAAGTTGCCACTACGTCGAAGCCGATGAAGGCGAAGAAGACCAGGGCTGCGCCGGCGAAGACGCCCAGCGTTCCGTACTGGGCCGGAGCGGCGCCCGTGAGGAAGCCAAAGAAGGACTGCTTCATAACGTCCGCGGCACCGGAGTCGGTGGGCTCGGAGGCTGGAATGAAGGGGGTGTAGTTGGAGAACTTCACGTAGCTGAAGCCAACCACAATCACGAAGAGCACCACGGCGATCTTGATCAGCGTGAAGACGTTGCCGACGCGGGCGGACAACTTTGTCCCCAGCACCAGCAGCACGGTGAAGATCGCGACGATGAGGAAAGCACCCCAGTAGAGGTCAACACCAGCCACCTGGATCGACGGTGGCATCTCCACGCCCATCAGACCAAAGACCGTACTGAGGTAGATGCCCCAGTACTTGGCGATCACAGCAGCTGCGGTGAAGAGCTCAAGGATGAGGTTCCAGCCGATGATCCAGGCGAGGACCTCGCCCATGGTGGCGTACGTGAACACGTAGGCGGAGCCTGCCACGGGGATAGCTGTGGCGAACTCGGCGTAGCACATGATGGCCAAAGCACAGGTGACAGCGGCGATGGCGAAGGAGATGGTGACGGCCGGGCCGGCAAAGTTTGCAGCAGCCTTGGCGCCAACCGAGAAGATCCCGGCGCCGACAGCGACGGCGACGCCCATGATCATGAGGTCCCAGGTGCTCAGGCTGCGCTTGAGTTTGCGACCGGGTTCGTCAGCATCGGCGATCGACTGCTCGATCGATTTGGTCCTGAAAATGTTCATAAAAATGCCACATTCTGGATGGGAGTGGTATAGGACTCATCAAGAATAGTGTCCGGCCAATGGACGGCCATATTTATCCCAAATAGTGAGACGAACCATGGAACCCCGTGACAGGTGTGGCTGGTGTGACCGGGATGCGTTGCCCCCATCACACCAGCCAGGTGCTCCTAAACGCTTGGTACGTCCCAGTCCATGAGGGTGGAGCGGATCAGGAATCGTTTACCCTCGGGGGACTCCACAGAGAATCCACTTCCACGGCCGGCCACTACATCCACGGTCAAATGGGTATGGGACCAGTAGTTGAACTGCTCCTTGGACATCCAGAACTCCAAGGGCTGCGGCTCACCTCCGTCTCCAATATCGAAGCGGCCCAGCAGGACATCGGAGTCACCGGTGAGAAACTCCCCCGCCGGGTAGCACATGGGCGCCGAGCCATCGCAGCAGCCACCGGACTGGTGGAACATGAGCGGCCCATGCTGCTCCCATAACTTCCGGAGCAATTCCAGGGACACCGCGGTGAGCGCCACCCGGGAGAAATTCTCCCCGGGCAGCGTCACCGCAGCTTCCACGCTGATGTTGTGCATCAGAACTTCAGCACCACACGGCCGTCGATCTTGGCGTGCTTCATCTCGTCAAAAACCGCGTTGACTTCGGAGAGTTCCCTGGTTGAGACCGTCGGCTTGATCTTTCCCTGGGCGTAGAACTCCAGCGCCTCCTCAAGGTCCTGGCGTGTTCCCACAATAGAACCGCGGACCGTGAGGCCTTTGAGGACGATCTCGAAGATCGGCGCAGGGAAGTCTCCCGGCGGCAACCCGTTGAAGACGATCGTTCCGCCACGACGGGCCATACCGATCGCTTGTCCAAAGGCCGAAGGATGCACAGCCGTCACCAGGACTCCGTGGCAACCGCCTGTTTCCCGTTGAATGACTTCCGCCGGATCCTCATGCAGGGCGTTGACCGTGAGTTCGGCGCCGTGCTCGCGGGCCAGAGCCAGCTTGTCGTCGGCAATGTCCACGGCAACGACGCGAAGACCCATGGCCACCGCGTACTGCACGGCGATGTGCCCCAAGCCGCCGATGCCGGAGATGGTGACCCACTGGCCGGGCCTGGCCTCTGTCATTTTCAGGCCCTTGTAGACGGTGACGCCCGCACACAGCACTGGAGCCACTTCCACCGGGTCCGAGCCTTCGGGAATCCGCGCCGCAAAACGTGTATCCACCAGCATGTACTCGCCGAACGAGCCGTCTACGCTGTAGCCGCCGTTCTCCTGCGACTCACACAGGGTTTCCCACCCGGTCCGGCAGTACTGGCAGTCCCCGCAGGCAGACCAGAGCCAGGCGTTGCCCACCAACTGGCCAATGGCAAGGTCTGTGACGCCTTCGCCCAAGGCCACTACTTCCCCCACACCTTCATGGCCCGGGATAAACGGTGGCGTTGGCTTGACTGGCCAGTCGCCTTCGGCGGCGTGCAGGTCGGTATGACATACCCCCGACGTGATGAGACGGACCAGCGCCTGGCCGGGACCCGGCGTCGGGCGTTCCACTTCCATGACCGTAAGGTCGGTACCGAATTCCGTAACTACTGCAGCTTGCATGGTGGTCATTGACGATCTCCTTTGATCTGTACGAATGATGGGAGTTTTTGTACAGCTGATGCCCCTAAGACCGCTCCATAAGGGCATCTGCTGTACAAAAACTCTTAGAAGAAGCCGAGCTTGTTCTCGTTGTAGCTGACCAGGAGGTTTTTGGTCTGCTGGTAGTGGTCCAGCATCATGGCGTGGTTCTCACGGCCAATACCTGAGGACTTGTAGCCACCGAAGGCGGCACCTGCCGGGTAGGCATGGTAGTTGTTGACCCACACGCGGCCGGCCTGGATTTCCCGGCCTGCGCGGTAGGCGACATTTCCATTGCGCGACCAGACTCCGGCACCCAGGCCGTAGAGAGTGTCGTTGGCGATGCCGATGGCGTCGTTGTAGTCGCTGAACTTGGTGACGGACACTACCGGACCGAAGATCTCCTCCTGGAAGATGCGCATCCGGTTGTGGCCTTCGAAAATGGTGGGCTGGACGTAGTAGCCCCCTGCCAGATCGCCGGACAGCTCGGCGCGGGCACCACCGGTGAGCACCTTGGCGCCCTCCTGCTTTCCGATGTCGATGTAGGACAGGATCTTCTCCAACTGGTCATTCGAGGCCTGCGCGCCAACCTGGGTGTCGGTATCCAACGGATTGCCCTGGATGATCTTGTTGGTGCGGGCCACGACGTCCGTCATGAAGGAGTCATAGATGCCTTCCTGGACCAGCGCACGGGACGGGCAGGTGCAGACTTCGCCTTGGTTGAAGGCAAAGAGCGTGAAACCTTCCTGGGCTTTGTCGTAGAAAGCGTCGTTCTGGTCGGCGACGTCGTCGAAGAAGATGTTGGGGCTCTTGCCGCCCAGTTCCAAGGTGACGGGAATCAGGTTGTTGGACGCGTACTGGCTGATGAGTCGCCCTGTTGTGGTCTCGCCCGTGAAGGCGATCTTGCGGATGCGGGAGCTTGAAGCGAGAGGCTTGCCGGCTTCTACGCCAAAGCCGTTGACGACGTTCACCACACCGGCAGGGAGGAGATCACCGATGAGTTCCATGAGGACCAGGATGGACGTGGGCGTCTGTTCGGCGGGCTTGAGGACTACGGCGTTACCGGCGGCGAGCGCGGGGGCCAGCTTCCACACGGCCATGAGGATGGGGAAGTTCCACGGGATGATCTGGCCAACAACGCCCAGCGGTTCCTTGAAGTGGTAGGCGGTGGTGTCCTCGTCCAGCTGCGAGAGGTGGCCCTCCTGGGCACGGACAACGGAGGCGAAGTAGCGGAAGTGGTCGGCTGCCAACGGGATGTCGGCGTTGAGGGTTTCACGGATTGGCTTGCCGTTGTCCCAGGTCTCCGCGACTGCGAGCAACTCCACATTCTCGTCAATACGGTCAGCGATCTTGTTGAGGATCGCTGCGCGCTCAGTGGCGGAGGTCTTTCCCCAGGAAGGTGCAACCTTGTGGGCGGCGTCGAGGGCCAGCTCGATGTCCTCGGAGGTGCCGCGGGCAACTTCGCAGAAAGCCTTGCCCGTGACGGGGGTGATGTTCTCAAAGTAGGCACCCTTGACAGGGGCAACCCATTCGCCGCCGATCCAGTTCTCGTAGCGGTCCTTGAACGTGACCTTCGAACCCTTGGCACCCGGCTGTGCGTAAACAGTCATTGCTAGCTCCTTTGCTGCGAATCGCGGTGGCTGTCGCCATTGATCCGAGCCTAGGAGCGGGGAGGTTGCAGCTACGTTGCAACCATGTGAGTCAGCTCACGCGGTGAGTTCGGTGTCGATCCGTTCAAGATCGGCCACGACGGCGGCCCGCTTGGGTGAGCGGGGCGGCAGCAGCTTCAGGACGGCAAGGCGGAGGTCGACGTCGTACTTCGCCTCCGGCAGCTCCGCGTACTTGAGGAGGGAGTCAACGCTGCCGTCGCTAAGCAGCGCCTCGCGCAGCAGGTGCGAGACCCTTTCACGCAATTGCACGACGCCGGGCGCCTCCGAGCGTGGCAGGACCGCACCTTTGTAGATTTCCAGGGCGATGCGGTGGGCGCCTCGTTGCAGGCAGTTAAGGACCTGGCCGGAGTCGGGAAGCAACTCGACGGGCAAACGATACGGCCGGGACTGGGGAACCGCGTCCGGGCTGAGCTCCTGGATCACCTTGCGGAGGCGCACCATCTCTGCCCGCAACGTGGCCGAGTAGCCGTCTCCGGGGTACAACTGGGCACAGAGGTCGTCAGCGCTGAGCCCATCGGGGTGGCTGCTCAGGATCGCCAGGATTTCGCTGTGCCGTGCGGACAGGGACACCGTCCTGCCGTCAATGCTGAGCAGGGACTGGTCCCGGCCCAACAATTGCAGGCTGTTGCGATACAAGGCGTGGCTGGAAGTGGCAGCCGCGCTCCGGCGTCGAGGTCTGTCTTTAACGGCGGCGGCCAGAGTGAGTCTTTCAATGCGCAGCTGGGCTTGGGCGGCGGCCACTGTTGCCTCCACCAGGGAGAGCGTGTGCGCGGCCACTGCGGTTTCGGTGCCGGTGATGTCCACGACACCCAGCACCGCCCCGGAGTCGGGGTCATGGAAGGGAACCGCTGTGCAACTCCAGGGGTGGACGGAGCGTTTGAAGTGTTCGGCACCGGAGATCTGGATGCTGCGGTCCAGTGCGAGTGCCGTGCCGGGTGCGCTGGTGCCCACGGAAGCTTCGGACCAGTCGGCGCCGGCCACGAACATCATGCTTTCAGCGCGGCGCTGCATCACCGGGTCGCCATCCACCCACAGGAGCCGGCCGACGTCGTCGCCCACGGCCACCAACAGGCCGCTGTCATGGCTCGGTTGGACCAGCAACTTCCTGATCACGGGCATGATGGTGGCCAGCGGATGCTGCCGGCGGTATTCCTCCAGCTCGTCCTGGTCCATCGCGAGCGGAGCCTCGGCGACGTCGGGATTGGCTTGCAGGCTGGCCGAACGCTGCCAGGACTCGCGCACCAAGCGGCGGAGCCCCACGATGTCCTGGGTGGTTCCCGTGGTTCCGGTGGTTCCGGGACGGAGGGAGTCCAAGCGCTCGTGGCCCATCAGGGCACGCTTTTGCACCAGCGCCGCGGCCTCGCTGCCTGGAACAGGCGGATGGATTGGATTCCTCATCGAACTCCCTGATAGTCCGCATCAACAGTGCTCTGCACGTGTGGTGGGCGGGACAGTACGGTGAAGTCTAGTTCGGGGAAGGGAGAATGTCAGCCGCGGGAGATCCGGATCATTTCCTCGCGCGGAACAACCTTGATGCGCTCACGGACCACACCGTCGCCTTCGCCTTCGGACCCTTGACCGGAATTCCAGGCAGCACCCAGCGCAGCCTCGTGGGCATCCAGCCGGTTCCAGCCTTCCCAGGTGGTGTACTCGATTCCGCGCTCCTCAAGGAGATCGATGATGGCCTGCGGATCCGGGTTTTCGGCCGGGGGCAGGTTGAGCCTGTCCTCGAGGAGGAAGCCAATGGTCTCCAGGGCATCACCCTTGGTGTGGCCGATCAGCCCCACCGGTCCGCGCTTGATCCAGCCCGTGGCATAGATTCCCGGCACGGGTTCGCCATCGGCACCCAGGACGCGACCGCCGTCGTTCGGTATGACGCCGCGGCGGGCATCGTACTCAAGCTCCTCCAGCGGGGAACCGTGATATCCGATGGCACGGTAGACGGACTGCACCGGGTACTCGATGAATTCGCCCGTTCCCTTGACGTTGCCCGTTCCATCCAGCTGCATGCGCTCGAATTTGATCCCCGAAACCTTGCCGGGGGTTTCCGGCGAATCAAGGATCCGCACGGGGCTGTGCAGGAAATGCAGGTGCAGGCGTCGCGAGGAAGGCTGCTCGGATTCGGCGTGCTCTTCCACCAGCCAGTTGGTCATGGTGTTGACCATGGTCTTGATCTGGTTGTTGGACTTGATGGCCTCGTCCGAGGCTTCATCAAACTCGAAGTCCTCCGGGTATAGGACAATATCCACGTCCTTGCAGTGGGACAGTTCGCGCAGTTCCAGGGGCGTGAATTTCACCTGTGCCGGGCCACGGCGCCCGAAGACATGGACATCGGTGACCGGAGACTTCTTCAGTCCTGCGTAGACGTTGTCCGGGATCTCCGTGACCAGCAATTCCTCCGGGTGCTTGACCAGCATCCGGGCGACATCCAAAGCCACGTTGCCGTTGCCGATCACCGCGATCTCTTGGGCGTCCAGTGGCCAGTCGCGGGGAACGTCCGGGTGTCCGTCGTACCAGGACACGAAGTCCGCGCCGCCGAAGGATCCCTCCAGCTCGACTCCCGGGATGTTCAGGTCCGCGTCCTTGATGGCGCCCGTGGAGAAGATCACGGCGTCATAGAAGGCCCGGAAATCGTGGAGCGACAGGTCCCTGCCGTAGGTCACGTTGCCCAGGAACCGGATATCGCCGCGGTCCAGGACCTTGTGCAAGGCGTTGACGATGCCCTTGATGCGCGGATGATCGGGGGCCACGCCGTAGCGGATCAGTCCGTATGGCGCCGGGTACGCCTCGAAGAGATCGATGCTGACCTCCACGTCGCCGCCCTTGACCTCGTTGGATTTGGTCAGGATGTCCGCGGCGTAAACACCAGCGGGACCTGCGCCGACGATCGCAACGCGAAGCGGACGTTGGGGGGTGGTTGCGGCTGAGTTGGACACCGTTAGCCCTTCCGAAGCAGTGAGCCACGCCGTTGTTGGGGCGCGCAGATTCCAATTCTAGAGGTCCACCCCATGCCCGGCCGCTTATATGGCAGGAGTCACGGAAATTCCCCAAGATTGCGGAATATTGCGTGCCTGCGTGGTGTTGGCGACAATGTGTCGACTCCGGATCAGATAGCTGCCAGCTCTCCCTCTTCAAGCCAGCCCACGACGACGACAGTCGGGGGCGGCGGGCAAAGAACCGGCGGCGTCGGCAAACCTGGCACTGGTTCCGGCAAGCCCGTGCGGAGCGAGTCGACGGCGGGCATCCTGTTCGGTATCGGGGCTTATGGCCTGTGGGGCCTTCTTCCCCTGTACTTCTTCGTTCTGATGCCGGCCAGCGCCGTGGAAATCGTGGCGAACCGGATTGTCTGGTCCCTGATCTTCTGCGCATTGCTCATCACCATCACACGGGCGTGGCGGGTTTTCGGCGCCGCGGTGAAGGATCGGACCGTGTTCGGCCCCTTGGCCCTGGCAGCCGGACTGATTGCCATCAATTGGCTCACCTACACTTTCGGGGTCACCACCGGCCACGCCGTTGAGACCTCGCTCGGTTACTTCATCAATCCGCTGGTTTCGGTCCTCCTGGGCGTCTTCGTCCTGAAGGAAAAGCTGCGTCCCCTGCAGTGGGCCGCGGTGGGCATCGGCTTCGTCGCGGTGGGGGTCCTGACCTTCTCCTACGGCCAACTCCCGTGGATCGCCCTGATCCTGGCCTTCAGCTTCGGCCTCTACGGCTTCGTGAAGAAGCGTGTGGGACCCAAAGTGGACGCCCTCACGAGCCTGAGCGTTGAGACCGTAGTACTGGCTCCGTTTGCCGCGATCACCATGGTGGTCCTTGGCGTGACGGGCGTTCAAACGCTCACCACACTGGGCGCGGGGCACTTCTGGTTGCTGGTGGCCTCGGGTGTCATCACTGCGGTGCCCTTGCTGTTCTTCGGTGCCTCAGCCCGCCGCTTGCCGATGACCACCATCGGCCTGCTGCAGTACTTCGCACCGGTCCTCCAGTTCGTCGTGGCACTGACGGTGTTCAACGAGACAATGACCACGGCCCGCTGGATCGGCTTCTGCGTGGTGTGGCTGGCCCTGATCCTGCTGACCATCGACATGCTGCGGACTGCGCGGAAGAACTCCGTGCTGAAGAAGAAGGCCCGGCTGGCTGCCGCGTAGGTGCGAGTAAACTCCGCCAAATCGCGGGAAGCCTGCCAACTCGTCGGAAGTTTCCCGGCGAGCTGGCACGGTTCCAGCGAACTCGTCGCGATGCCCTAGTCCAGCACGTCCGGGTTGGGTTCCTTTTCGCCCGCGACCCCGTCGATTGCCGTGGTTTCCAACGCGAACACAGTCGGCCCAGCAGCCGCATCAGCCTCAAGGTCCACCTCGAACAACGAGTCCGCCAGCCGTTTGAACGAGTATCTCCCCGAGTCCACGATGCCCTTGCCCAGCGATCGAACTTCGGCGAGCGCGAGCCCGGCCGGCAGCTGCAGCCTGATTCGACCGGACGCCGGCGAACGGGTCACCACGGCGAACACCTGCCCCGTGCCGACATCCCGTGTGAAGTACCCCCACCCCGGGTAGTCCCATCCCTCGGCGAAACCACATCCGTAAATCGCTTCCCCGTTGGCCGCCAGCCACTCCCCCACGCTGCGGGCGATTCCAACCTCTGCCGGGGCCATGGAACCATCACCGCGGGGACCGAAATTCAACAGGAAGTTGCCGCCAAGGGACGTGCAGTGGGCGATCATGTCCACCAGATCCCAGGGGTGCTTGAGCGTCGACTGCGCCCACGGCCCCTGGTGGTAACCCCAGCTTGCCTGCGGGATGGTCATGCAGGCTTCCCAGTCCCGGGTGGCCACGGTGGCGTTCCATGGCTCGGGCAGCCTGCGCTCATAGCCGCTTTCGTAATCGCCCATGAGGACCCCGTTGCTGTCCACGTGCCTGGCGCCGAAGTCGTCCGCCCGCAAGCGACTGTTGACCACCACCCCGGGAATCCGTTCCTTCAGCATCCGCTCAACTTCCCAGGTCCACCACCCGTTGGCCTTGACGGATTCGTCCCAGGTGCCGTCGAACCAGAAGCCCTTGACGCTGGGATACCGTTCGGCCAGTTCCTCCAACTGCTTCCTTGCGAACTCCAGGTAGCGTGCGAAAGCGGCGTGGTCGCCGTCGTCCTCCAAGTTGAAGCGCCAGTCCGGGTGCCGCCAATCGAGCACTGAGTAGTAGAAGTTGACGTCAATGCCCCGCGCTTCGTACGCCTCGATAAGCTCGGCCAGGACATCGCGACCCGACGGCGTGTTGCCCACATGGAAGTCCGTGTGGGCGCTCGGCCAGAGGCAGAAGCCATCGTGGTGCTTGGTGGTGATGGTCATGTACCGCGCGCCCAAAGCCACCGCCGTATCCGCCCATTGTCCGGCGTCGAAATCGGCCAGCGTGAAGTCGTTGGCCAGCGCTTCCCACCGCCGCTGCGGAATCCTGGCCACGCGCGGCAGGAACTCAGCAGCGAACTCCACGTCCTTGCCCTCCCACCGGCCTGCGGGAAGGGCGTAAAGGCCCCAGTGGATGAACTGACCCACCCGGTGGCTGCGGAAACGCTGCATGGCCGCATCCTGACGAGGTTCCTCCCGGGAAGCCCCGTACTTGAGCCCGATCACTTTCCCACCTGCCCATCCCACGGCACGAACGTCCGCAGATCAAAAGACTGCGAAGCGCCGCTTGCCCACGTGACGGCTACTTCCGTACCGGAAACCACGACGGCGGCGGCCGCCTTGAGCGTTTCGGGCACCGGAGCCGTGCCCCGGGTCAGTGTGTGGAGGGCTATATGGACAGTCTCCTCAGCCGGTCGCTGCGCGCTCAGGCTTGGGACGGCAGAATGCCCGCCCATGGCGTTGGCACCGTCATACCGCGTGGTCTTTGGCTCCTCCCAGCCGTGCACGGCAGTCACTGCGGCGAAGACATCGCCGTTGCCGGCCCACGCTGCACTGTCGGTTTGTCCAACCTCCACCGGTGCAGCGCCGGCCACAGCATGGCCACCCTCACGCACCGAGTACCCCATCGGCCCCCGGACCAAGTGGCAGCGCAGCTCGTGGATGCCGTCAACAACGGAAACGGTAGTAACTGCCGTGCCAGGCAGGGCCTTCCCGTAGAGCTGTGGAATGTGCACGGACCCGCTGACGAGTCCGTCCGTGCGGGTGGCACGGAGGGCACACCGCCGGCTCGCCGCGCCGTCGGACCCCAACAACGCAAGGTGGCCGTCAATATTGTCCTCCCACGCAGGCCCAGTACCCGGAGCCGTGTGCGTGGAGTAGGAGAACTTGGCGTAATGGGGGTCGTCCGGGTCCGAGCCGCCACCGACGGGCAAGCCGCAGTGATCGCTGCCATGGTTGGTGAGTCTGACCAAGCCGCCCTGTGTGTTCAACGTCCAACCGGCATCCGGCAAAACCCGCACCAGGGCTGGCCCATCCGTGGGCTGGGGCTCCTCCACGTCCTGCCAAACCCTGTGCTCCGCGGGCAAGGCCAAACCAAGGAATCCGATCCCCGCCAGATACGGGGAACCGAACCCGCTGTAGGCCTGGCAGGACCCCGGGTGTTCGTCATACCACCCCAGGTTCGGCGGACCATCGACACCAACACCCTTCGCGGTGAAATTCGCCAACACCCCGGAGGCGAGCCGGCGCGTAGCCCCCGGGGACAGCGGGTTCACTCCCGAGATCTCTGCACACCACAGGGCAGCCAGGACCGCAGTGCGGTACGCCAAGGATCGCCCGACGTGCAGCACTGCGCCATCGTTGGCGAACATCAAGCTCTGCGTGCCCACAAACTCGCGCAAACGTTCCAGATGACGACGCCCCTCAGGGGTGTCCTCCTGGCCCGTCATCGTGTACCACGCCCACAAGTAGGGGTGGATGGCCCACGCGTTGTAGTAATCGATGGCATGCTCCGGCCCATCGGTGTACCAGCCGTCGCCCAGGTACCAGGACTCCACCCGCGCCACATTCCGGGCACCCGTGCAGCCCGACACGTCCTCGCTCACCGACCGCAGGAACCCCTCCGCCATGGCGGGGAAAAGCTGCCAGTTGTTACCCCATACCTCCAGCCGCGCATGGTGCCGCAACCAGTCGGCAACCTGCTTCTTCTCCCCGGCAGCCAACGGTTCCCACAGCCACTCCCGCGCAATGTGGAGCGAGAAGGCGACGTTCGCGGCCTCGACGATCGAGTTGGTCACGCCCACCAACGGAGACTTGCAGGTGACTCCCAAAGGCCAGCGCTCCGCACCCTCAGGATCTGTCCCCGCGAGCAGCGACTGCCGATACCAAGCAGCCAAACCGAGCCGGTCCCCGCCCTGGGAGCCGGCGATACGCGGCGCAGCCATCAATAGGCTCCGGCAGACAGTCTCCATGCCCTCCCGGCGCTCGCCGTCGCGGGTGACCGGACCGGGAAGGCGTGGGCTGGCCTTGAGCGGACTGGAGTAATCACGGATATGTTCCAGCCAGTGGTCGGCCGTAGCCTCCCAATGGCTGCGGGTCCAGCCGGTAACGGGAGACTGGTCGGCGTCGGGCTCCGGAAGCCAGGACAGCTTGGCCAGCTCGGACAACTTGGGCAGGGACTGTGTCACGGTGTTGATCCTTGGGTTGAGGCAGGCTGTGCGTGGTCGGGTTACTTGGCCAGCGCCGATTCGTATTCGCCGCGGATGGTGTCGCCGCCATTCTTCTTCCAGTCCGCCACGGCGCTCTTGAGTGCGTCCACGGTGCCACGGCCGGCGATAACTGCCGTGGCGGCGTCGGATACTGGCTGGCCCAACTTTGCACCCTTGCTGGCATTCGTGGGGCTGAACAGGGTGCCGCAAGGATCTTCAACTCCCAGCGGGATGAGCTTTGAGTAGGCGTTGTGCATGACGTCCACAATGTCCTTGTTGCTGGGGTCGTACACCACTTGCTGCGGTGCGGCGAGGTACTTCCAGGGCACCGCGTTGTCCAGCAGGGCACGCTCGGTGACCACCGGGTTGCCGTTGGAATCCAACGTATAGTCCGCGCCCTCGGCACCGTAGTTGAGCAGCAAGTACTCTTCGCTGCCGAACGGAGCCGCCAGGAAGTTGGCCACCGCCAGGACTTCCTTGAGCTTGGCCTCGTCCGCTTTCTTCAGCATGACGGTGGCGAAGGTGATGTTGTCCAGCCAGGTCTGTGCCTTACCTCCATCGTGGCCCACGGGGATGAACGGGACTGCTTTGTTGTCCTTGTTCGCGGCGGGGATGCTGCGGCCGTAGCCGGTGGGACCTATGTAGGCAGGAAGTCCGTCATAGATCATGGCCACCTTGCCCGAAATGAAGGAGTTCACCATCTGCGACTTGGTCCACCCCTCGGAACCCGGCACGTACAGGCCGTCCTTGTAGAGCTTGGCTGCGAACTCGATAGCGGCCAGGTATTCGTCCGTCTCGAACGCCCTGGTGAGTTTGCCGCCGTCGTTCTTCCAGACGTTCGGCGTGCGGAACATGTGGTGCAGCATCGTGAGCCCAAACTTGGTGCTCCCAAGCGCCCACTGGTTCTTGGACGGGTTGGTCAGTTCCTTGGCCACCTGGTAGAAATCGTCCTTGTCCTTGATGTCCTCGGTGGATTTGATGCCCACGTTCTCCAACAGGGTCTGGTTCACAAATCCCGAACCACCGGTCAGGTTGCGCGGAATGGGCAGCGAATAGAGCTTGCCGGCCTGCACCGTCTGCTTCCAGAAGACTTCCGGGATGGCGGCCAGGTTGGGGTAGTCCTTGATCTTGTCCCCGCCCAGCAACGGCGTGAGGTCCGCGCACTTGGCCTGCAGGAACTCCACGATGTTGGGCACGGCGGCGCCGTCATTGAGCATGAGGTCCGGCAGTTCGCCACCCGCGATGATGGTGTTGAACTTGGTGGCGTAGTCGTCAGAAGAGACCGAGGTGATGTCCACCTGCCCGCCCAAGCGGGCTTCGATGGCCTGCCACGCCGGGTTGTCTGCCCGGGCATTGGGCGCGGTGCCAAAGAGGTTGGTGATGGCGGTGAGCTTGCCGCCCTTGAGCGGTGCGCTCTCCACACTTCGGAACGGCGCAGGGTACTTGTAGAAGGCCGAGGGCACGCCCTCCGCTGTGCCGGGGATGTCCGCTGCGGCCGCTTTGAGGGGCATGTGCGTGGGCAGCAACGCTTCGCTGGCGTTTGAGGCGACGCTGGTGGTGCGTTGGCCGCAACCAACCAACGCTCCGCCGCTGAACAATGCCAGGGCGCCGATGCCCGTGACGGAAAGGAAGTTCCGGCGGCTGGGGCCGGAAGTCGGGACTGCATTCATAGGATTCCCTTTCAACATGGTTTGACTAGCCTTTGATGGCGCCGGTGAGGACGCCCTTGGTGAAGTACCGCTGCAGGAACGGGAAGACGATCACGATGGGGATCAGTGAAATCACGACGACGGCCATCTGGATCGCTTGCGACGGCACCGCGATCTCGGCTACTGCGGAGTCACCCATGGGCTGGCCGAGCAGCACGTACTGGCGCAGGATCATGGACAGCGGCCACTTGTCGTCGTTCAGGTAGAGCATCGCGTTGAAGAACGCGTTCCAGTAGCCCACCGCGTAGAACAGACCGACGACGGCCAGCACGCCCCGCGACAACGGCAGCACCATCTGGACCAGGATGCGGAAGTCGCCGGCGCCGTCGATCTTTGCGGCCTCGAACAGTTCCTGCGGCAGGTTCATGAAGAACGACCGGACCACCACCAGGTTGAACGCGCTCATCAAGGTGGGCAGGACCAGGGCCGCGTAGTTGTCCAGCAGGCCGAGTTCCTTGACCATGAGGAAACTGGGGATGATGCCCGGGCTGAAGAGCATGGTGAACAGTGCGGTCATCAGGAAGAAGCGGCCACCCACGAGGTCCCGGCGGGTGAGACCGTAGGCCATCGCCACCGTGACCACCAGGGACAGGGCTGTGCCCACGGTGGTGATGACGAGGGAACGTATCAGCGCATCAGTGACTACTCCGCCGGCGAAGATGGTCTGGTACGCGGCGAACGTTGGTTCTTTGGGGAACAGCACCAGGCCGTTGTTGTTCGCGATCTCGCTCTGGCTCGAAAGGCTTGTCGCCAGGACGGCGAGCAAGGGGTAGAGCGCCAGGAAACAGATGACCACCAGGGCGATGGCCTTGGACACCTGCACGGCCGGCTTGGGTTTTTCCATCCAGATGGGGCGGGTGTCCCTGGTCTTCGGGCGGTTGCCGGGGCGGTTCTTCGGGCCGTGGCCAGGGACGGCCGCCAGCGTGCTACTTGGATTTGCCATTGGAATAGACACCTTCCTGTCCGAAGAAATGCGCGAGTTTGTTGGCGCCGAGCACCAGGAACAGCCCCACTATCCCCTTGACGAGCCCCACGGCCGCCGCTGGACCCCACTGGCCGTCCTGGATGCCATGGAAGTAGACGTACGTATCCAGCACTTCGCCGGCACCGGGTCCGACGTTGTCGCGCTGCAGGACGATTTGCTCGAAACCGACAGACAGGATGCTGCCCAGGTTGAGGATGAGCAACAGGACAATCACGGGCATGATCCCCGGGAGGGTGATGTGCCAGAGCCGGTGCCGGGCGTTTGCCCCATCCACCGCCGCGGCCTCGTACAGTTCCTGGTCCACGTTCATGAGGGCTGCCAGGAAGATGATGGTGCCCCAGCCGGCGTCCTTCCAGATGGATTGGATGGTGACCAGGAACGGGAAGAACTCCGGGGTGGTCATGGCATCAAAACGTGGCAGGCCGAGGTTTTCCAGCAGATGCGGAACGGCTCCTGTGGCGCCGAGGACCTCGGAAAAGACCGCCACGATGATGACCCATCCGATGAAGTGCGGGAGGTAAACCACGCTCTGCACGAATTTCCGGATCTTGTTGGACACGATGCTGTTGAGCAGGAGCGCCAGGCAGATGGGCACCGGGAAGAAGAGGGCCAGCTGAAGACCCGTGATCACCAGCGTGTTGCGGAGTGCCTCCCAGAAAGCGCCGTCCTGGAACATGGCGGCGAAGTTGTCCAACCCCACCCAGACGCTGTCCATGAAGCCGAGGTAGGGCTTGTAGTCGAGGAACGCGATGACATTTCCCGCGAGCGGTACGTAGTGGAACACCACAAAGTACAGGAAGCCCGGGGCGATCAGCAGCAACATCACTTTGTCGCGTCGGATCCGCGCCATCAGGCTCTTCCTGCGGTCCTGCCCTGCCGACGCCGCCGGCGGACGACCACGACGGCGACCTTCCGCCACCGTCGCCGGCCCGCCGACGTCGGGCGTCGCCTGGGGCGTGAGTGTTTGGCTGTTGCTGCTCATGTATTTCCTCTGTCTGCGCCGTAGGGCGGATGTGGAGTGGCCCGGCGCCTGGGTGCGCTCAGTGGCTTGAAATAGTAAGCGTTTACTATGAGGAAGAAGCTACCCAGCCGAAGGGTGTGATGTCAATAACATGCACAGAACCTTACATTCATTGATTCTTCTGGGATTGACACAGTTTCAAGCGCCAGCCTAGTCTGACTGCAAATAGCAAGCGCTTTCTATAAATTTTCCTCAAAGAACCGGACGGAACTGCAGTGACCACCAATCCCCACCAAGCCGGCACCATCAAGGCTGCGTTCGTGATGGGCCGCAACAACCTGCCCACACTGTTCAGCTCCGAGGACCTGGCCCGGCTCCGTGGAATGGTCACCCTTGTGGACTCCGAGCCGGTTTCCGACTTCACTGCCCCGGGCGCTTTGGAGCTGCTGGCTGACGCTGAGCTGCTGATCACGGGGTGGGGCGCACCCACCGTCGATGCCTTCGTACTGGACCACCTGCCGGGACTGCGCTGCATCGTCCACGCCGCAGGCACGGTCAAGACGTTCCTGTCGCCCGAGGTCTATGCCCGCGGGATCGAGGTTTCATCCTCGGCTGCAGCCAACGCTGTGCCGGTAGCCGAGTTCACGTTCGCCGCGGTCGTCATGGGACTCAAGCGGGCGCGGCGGTTCAGTGAACAATTGCGCACCACGGGGGCCTCGCGTAACGCGTCCGGCTTCCCCACTATCGGAACCAACGGTGTGACCATCGGCCTGGTGGGCGCCTCGCGCGTCGGCCGCCTGGTGATCGGTCTGCTTAAGAACCTCGACGCGCGGGTGCTGGTCTACGATCCCTACCTCACCGCCGTCGAGGCCTCAGTTTTGGGCGTGGAAACCGTGGGACTGGACCAGCTGTGTGCTTTGTCCGACGTCGTGAGCGTCCACGCCCCCGACATCGCAGAAACACGAGGCATCATCGGCGGGCGGCAACTTGGCCTCATGAAGGACGGAACCCTGGTCATCAATACGGCCCGCGGTGCGCTCATCGACGCCGCAGCACTCACCGCCGAACTCATTTCCGGACGGCTCGACGCGTATCTTGACGTCACAGATCCAGAGCCCCTCCCCGTCAGCTCCGTGCTGCACACCCTTCCCAATGTCGTGCTGACGCCGCACATTGCGGGGGCATTGGGCAACGAAGTCCACCGGTTGGGCAGCCATGCTGTGATGGAAATCCGTCGATTGAGCGAGGGCTTGCCCTTGGCTTATCCGGTATTGGCCGCGGATCTTGCGAGAATCGCCTAGTGACTGAGAAAAGCTCCCCAACAGAACCGCTCCACGCCCGCGGCGGCAGCGGCGCCACCATTGCCGACGTCGCGCAGGCGGCAGGTGTGTCGGTAGCCACCGTTTCCAGGGCCTTGAGCGGCAACTATCCGGTGGCAAAAGCCACGCGTGAGCGCATCTTCCGGTCCGTGACAGACCTCGGGTACGTGGCCAATGCCCATGCCCGTGCCTTGGCCGGCGCCACCACCAGGACCGTGGGGATCATCATCAACGATGTCGCGGACCCCTTCTTCGCCTACATAGCCCGCGGTGTGGAAAGGCAGGCGAGCGCCGAGGGTCGCATGTGCCTCATCACTGCCACGCACGGCGACAAGGAACGCGAACTCGCCCTGGTGGATCTCATGCGCGAGCAGCGCACCGATGCCGTAATCCTGGTCGGTGGCGCTTCGGACGACCCCCGTTATAGGAAGCAGATGGCAGACCGTGCACGTGCTTTGGATGCGGCCGGCTCGTCACTGGTCCTCTGCGGCAGGCCCTCACTGGGGGCGGGAGTGCCCACCAAGATGGTCACCTATGACAATGAAGGAGGCGCCTTTGCGATCACGGACTACCTGATCTCCCAGGGGCACCGCAGGATCCTCTACGTCGGGGGTCCGCGCGATTTTTCGACGACGGCGTCCCGTCTGGCCGGCTTCTACCGCGCCTTGGACGCCCGCGGGATAGAGCGGGATCCTTCGCTGGTCCACGAAGGCGCTTTTGGCCGCGGCTTTGGATACAGCCGGATGCGGGAGCTTCTGGGCCAGGACATGGACTTCACGGCAGTTTTCGGGGCTAACGACCTCGTGGCAGCCGGCATCCTCGAAGCGCTTGAGGAGCGCGGCATCCGTGTTCCGCAGGACCTCTCCGTGGTCGGTTACGACGACGTCCCGGTGGCCAGCGAGCTGCGCCCCCGCCTCACGACGGTCCGGGTTCCGCTCGAAGAACTGGGGCGCGAAGCTGTCCGTCTGGCACTGTCCCAATCACCGCACGACGCCGGTGCCTCCTCCGACAACACCCTCACCGTCGGTACACACATCGTCATCCGGGACTCGGTGTCACCTCCCAGGAAGCTCTGAGCAGTTCTGTTCATTTCTGTTGAGGAGCCCGGGAACCGGACATAAGGTTGCGGAAACTTTCGCCACCCGCATCCACCATCCAATCCCGCCCGCAACGCCCGCCGCCCAAGCGTCTTGCATTGGTTGCTGATCCCAGCGCTGGGAGCGACCACTACTGCCAGCCATTGGGGTGGCCGGGCGAGACGGTCAACAATTATGAACGGAGCAGTCATGAACTTCGCTGGAACCTCCATGAGCCGCCGGACCCTTTTCCGAACCGCCGGTGCAGCCGCCCTCGCGGGTGCTCTACTTTCCCATGCCGGACCATCTTTTGCGATCTCCGATGCAGGGTTGCAGGAGCTCATCAATCGCAGGCGGCTGGTGCTTACTGGCGGCCGGAGCGCCGCGGACATTCCGGAACTTGCCGCGCAACTGGAGGGAATGGGCAAAACCGCCGAAAAATGGTGGACGTCCATGGACAAAACCACTGCACGGACCTCGCTGTGGAACGACATTCCGCTGACGGGCATCGGACAGTCCGCAGCAGCCACCGGCAACATGGGGCTGCACTTCAACCGGCTCTACGACATGGCGCTTGGATACGCGGTCCCGGGCAATCCCTACGCAGGGAACCCTGAGCTGGCCGCTGACATTGTGGCTGGACTCAAGCTGCTCAGTGACACGGCGTACAAACCGTCAACCAAGGCAGCGGGCAACTGGTGGTTCTGGGAGATCGGTGTCCCCCGAAAGACCGTGGACATCCTGACGCTCCTTTACGCCGAAGTTCCCGAAGCCCTGCGGACTTCCTTGTTGGCAGCCGTCCGCTGGTTTACGCCCAACCCGAATTGGCGCGGCCGTGCTACATCCCTGGCGGAGACCGGGGCCAACCGCGTGGACAAGTCGCTGGCCTGCTGCATGCGGGGCATCTTGGACAACAAACCCGACGAAATCGCCCTGGGCAGGGACGCTTTGAGCGACACCGTCCGCGGCGGAATCAACAGCGTCTTCACCTACGTCACCAGCGGAGACGGCTTCTACGCCGATGGCTCCTATGTTCAGCACTCTTACCTGCCGTACGCTGGAACCTACGGCGTGGTGGCCCTGGCCGGGATCGCCGAGATCATCGCGATGCTCGGAGGCAGCACCTGGGCAGTCAATGACCCCAAGCGCACTGTGCTTCTCGACGCCGTGGAAGACACCTACGCCCCGTTCGTCTGGGACGGACGCATCATGGACACCATCCGTGGGCGTGCGGTCTCCCGTCAGCGCGAACCCGACTACGTCAGCGGCTTCGGACTCATCTCCGCGGTCCTTTTGCTGGCGCCTGGCTGCGACGAGCCCTACCGTTCACGATTCCTGGCTCTGGCCAAGGGCTGGTTGGAACGCTGCGCGGACCAGAAACTCGTGGGGCACCCAACGCAGAGCCTGGCAAAGTCCTTGCTCTCGCTCGGTGTCTTGTCCGATGCCTCCGTGGTTGCCGCACCCGCACCCGTTTACAGCCGTATGTTCGCCGACCAGGACAGGCTGGTCCACCACCGCCCGGACTGGGGCTGCACAGTGAACCTCTCATCCAAGCGAATCGGCCGCTACGAGTGGGGCAACAGCGAGAACAACCTCGGCTGGTACCAGGGTGATGGCATGACCTTCCTGTACACGCGAACCGATCCGTCCCAGTTCAGCGCTGACTTCTGGCCCACCGTGGATCCTTATGCACTGCCTGGCACTACCGTGAATGACCAGGTACGTGCCAGCGGTGCAGGAGCTGCCGGCACCGGAATCCCCCGCGCGTTCCAGGCCTTCGCCGGCGGCCTCACGGTGGACGGCAGGTGGGGTGTGATCGGCATGGACCATCTCAACCACAACAAGACCCTGTCCGGCCGGAAATCCTGGTTCTTCCTGGACGACGCCGTGGTCTGCCTCGGCGCGGGCATCACCGGCACGGGAGGCACGGCAGTCATGACCACTGTGGAGAACAGGTCCTTCGCCGCAGGTTCAGTGCCTGCTGTGCGGACCGATTCCCGGAACCGTAGGATGGCCGCCGGCGATGCACCCGTGGTTTTGAAGCGATCCGTCCACATTGAAGGCCACGGCGGCTACGTGTTCCTCGAAGCCCCGGGACTCTCCGGCGCTGCTGACGTTGCCGTGGTCAGCAGGACGGGAAGCTGGTTCGACGTCAATTCAGGAGCAGACACCGGTGGCACTACGGATCCCGTCACCCGGGACTATGTGACCATCACTCATCGCCATGGCAAAGACCCGGTGGCATCCGGCTACGCCTACATGGTCCTGCCGGCTGCGGGCCACTCCACCACGTTCTCCCAGTCCGCCAACCCCGACGTGAAGGTCCTGGCCAACTCTGCCGAGGTCCAAATGATGGAGGTGGCCAAGGACAAGCTGGTCATGGCCAACTTCTTCGCGGCAGGCTCCGCCGGCGGATACACGGCGTCAGGACCGTGCACGGTGGCCGCGATGCAGTCCGGGGACAAACTCACGTTGTCCGTGGCGGACCCGTCACGGACGCAATCCTCTGTGCGGGTCACCCTCGATGACCCTGTGTGGAGCAAGCTGGTGGATTCCGATGCCGGGGTATCACTGGTGGGCCACAATCCGTCGGTCATCGAAGTCCAGCTCGACGGACACGGCCACCAGAAGAACCTGACGCTGGGCACCTAGCCGCGTACCGCCGTCGTGCGTTCCGCGGTCCACCCGCCGAGAACGCGGGAGCGGTGCGAGAACGCAGGGATACTTCCAGCGAACCCGGCACTTTCCTGCGAACCGGGCGCAGACATCTCTGTTAAACACAAAAGGAGGGCCGGGTACAACCCCGGCCCTCCTTTTGTCTACAGCGTGAAGACTTACGCGTGCGCCTTGATGGCTGCGGCGAGGACTTCGAGGCCGTCGATCAGCAGTTCGTCGCTGATGACCAGCGGCGGGAGCAGGCGGATCACGTTGCCGTAGGTGCCACAGGTCAGGATGATGACACCTTCCTTGAGGCAAGCGGCAGCAACGGCCTTGGTGAGCTCAGCGTTCGGTTCCTTGGAACCGGGCTGGACCAGTTCGATGGCCAGCATGGCGCCACGGCCACGGATGTCGCCAACTACGGAAACTTCCCCAGCCAGTTCGCGGAGCTTGCCCAGGGCGAGCTCTTCGATGTGGCGTGCGCGGCCGTTGAGGTCGTGCTGTTCCATGGTGTCGATGGCTGCCAGTGCTGCTGCGCAGGCAACCGGGTTGCCACCGTAGGTGCCGCCGAGGCCGCCCGGGTGGACGGCGTCGAGCAGGTCTGCGCGGCCGGTGATCGCGGACAGCGGGAGGCCGCCGGCGATGCCCTTGGCCATGGTGATGATGTCCGGGACAACACCTTCGTGGTCAACGGCGAACCATTCGCCCGTGCGGCAGAAGCCGGACTGGACCTCGTCAGCGATGAAGACAATGCCCTTTTCCTTGGCCCAAGCGGACAGTGCCGGCAAGAAGCCTTCGGCCGGAACGATGAAGCCGCCCTCACCCTGGATGGGCTCGATGATGATCGCAGCAACCTGGTCGCCACCGATCTGCTTCTCGATCATGGTGATGGCGCGCTTGGCGGCCTCGGCACCCGTGATTTCCGGGTTCTCTTCACGGAACGGGTAGCTCATGGGCATGCGGTAGACCTCGGGCGCGAACGGGCCGAAGTTGGTCTTGTACGGCATGGCCTTGGCGGTCAGTGCCATGGTCAGGTTGGTGCGGCCGTGGTAGGCGTGGTCGAAAGCTACGACGGCGTCACGGCCGGTGGCCAGGCGGGCAACCTTGACGGCGTTCTCCACGGCTTCTGCGCCGGAGTTGAACAGCACGGTGCGCTTGGCGTGGTCGCCCGGAGTGAGGCGGTTGAGCTGCTCGGCAACTGCAACGTAGCCCTCGTACGGGGTCACCATGAAGCAGGTGTGCGTGAAGTGCGCGGCAGCTTCCTGGACGGCAGCGACGACGGCGGGGTCGGACGCGCCGACGCTGGTCACGGCGATGCCGGAGCCGAGGTCAATGAAGGAGTTGCCGTCGACGTCGCGGATGATGCCGCCGTCGGCGTCTTCAACGTAGACGGGGACGCCCGAGGCGACGCCGGCAGCAACGACGGCGGCGCGACGCTCGGCCAGTGCCTGCGACTTGGGGCCGGGGAAGGCGCCGTTGATGTTGCGCTTCTGCTCGATGCGGTACGAGAGTTCGTTCGCGGTGGTGGTCATGGGGTGGTTGCCTTTCTGGGAAATTCGTACGGGTGGGGCGAACGCGCTACGCGTCGAGTGCACTCATCACGTGCTTGATGCGCGTGTAGTCCTCTACGCCGTACATGGAGAGGTCCTTGCCGTAGCCGGACTGCTTGAAGCCGCCGTGCGGCATCTCTGCCGTCAGGAGGATGTGGGTGTTGATCCAGACCGCACCGAAGTCAAGGTCACGGCTCATGCGCATGGCCGTGCCGTGGTCCGTGGTCCACACGCTCGAGGCCAGTGCGTATTCGACGTCGTTGGCCAGCTCGAGTGCTTCGGCTTCAGTGCTGAATTTCTGCACGGTGATGACCGGACCGAAGGTTTCCTTCTGCACGATGTCGTCGGTCTGCTTGGCACCGGAGATGATGGTGGGCTCGAAGAAGAAGCCCTTCTCGCCTGCTCGGTGGCCACCGGTTTCGATCTTGCAGTTGGCCGGGAGGTGCTCCACTACCGAGGTGACGGCGTTGAAGTGGTTCACGTTGTTGAGCGGGCCGAAGTAGTTGTCTTCGTCGTTCTGCGAACCGGTGTGCAGGGTCTTGGTGTGTTCCACCATGGCTGCCACGACGTCGTCGTGCACGGAGTCCTCCACCAACACGCGGGTGATGGCGGTGCAGTCCTGGCCGGCGTTGAAGAAGGCGAACTCGGCGATGGCCGCGGCGCTCTTCTTGATGTCGGCGTCCTTGAAGACGATGGCCGGAGCCTTGCCGCCAAGTTCCAGGTGTGCACGCTTGAGGCCCTTGGCTGCCCCGCTTGCCACGGCGATGCCGGCGCGGACGGAACCGGTGATGGAGACCAGGCCGGGAACCTTGTGGTCCACCATCATGGCGCCGGTTTCACCGGTGCCGAGGACTACGTTGAGGACGCCGGCCGGGAAGATCTCCCCGGCGAGGCGTGCCAGCACCAGGGTGGATTCCGGGGTGGTGTCGGAGGGCTTGAGGACTACGGTGTTGCCGGCCGCCAGGGCGGGGCCGATCTTCCAGATGGCCATGAGGAACGGGTAGTTCCACGGCGCAACCTGGGCTACGACACCGATCGGTTCGCGGCGCACGTAGGAGGTGTGGCCCTCGAAGTATTCGCCTGCGGACTTGCCTTCCATGATGCGTGCAGCACCGGCGAAGAAGCGGAGCTGGTCGGCGCCGGCAGCAACTTCCTCGGACGCGATCAGGGAGCGCACCTGTCCGGTGTTGCGGTGCTGGGCGTCAACGAGTTCGTCGCTGTTGGCCTCCACGGCGTCGGCAAGCTTGAGCAGCATGAGCTGGCGCTGGCCGGGGGTGACGTGCTTCCACGTCTTGAAGGCGTCGGCCGCTGCAGTCATGGCAGCATCGACGTCGGCCTGCACCGAGATGGGCGACTTGGCAACGATTTCCCCGTTGGTGGGGTTCACGATGTCCAGGAGACCCGTGCCTGCCGGCGTAACGAATTCGCCGTTGATGAAGTTCTGCAAGGTTTGAACCACGGTGTGCAACCCTCTTTCGGAGTCTGGGCATGGGTTTAGCTGATCAGAGCCTATGCCAGGGAGGGGGTCCAAGGAATAGCCAGCTGCACACACAAGAAGCCCCCGCTTAGTGCGCTTGACCAGTGCCGGGTTACGCTTTAAAGCATGGCAATGTCCCTCGCTTCCCTCGTCGCTGTCCCCTCACTGAAACTCCGCCAATCCGGCCTCGCCGAGACGACGTGGAACCAGGACATCAGCTGGGTGGCCGTGACGGAATTGGAGGACCCACAGCGCTTCCTCAGCGGCGGGGAACTGGTCCTCACCACGGGGCTGCGCCTCAAGAGCGCTGCCGACCAGCGGCGCTTTGTCCGCCAGGTCCAGCGCGCAGGTGCCGTGGGTATCGGCTTTGGCATCGGCCTCACCCACGAAGTCGTTCCGGAAGCACTGATTGCCGAAGCCAACCGCTGGGGTCTTCCGCTGGTGCAAGTGCCCTACGAGATCCCCTTCATTGCCATCGGAAAACTCGTGGCAGAGTCGCACTCCGCTGACCACTACTCCAACCTGGAGCGGCTCCTCGCCGGACATCAGATCCTTGCCCGTTCACTCCTCACCGGCGGTGGCCTCAACGAACTCCTCAAGCAACTGGGCAGCATGCTCCGCACCGACGTTGTGCTCACCCAGTTCAGCGCGCAGCTGTACAACAGCGTGGCCGGGAAACCGGCCCCGACGGCGGATGGCTGGGCGTCGTATCCGATTCCCACCGGCCGCAGGGACGCCTGCACGCTCTGGCTCCGGCAGCCGTTCGTGGACTCGGGAATTGTCAGCTACGCGCAGAACCTGATCAGCGTGGAGCTCAACAACATGGTCAAGCAGCGCCAGTCCCAGCGGGCCATGGCGGGCCAGGTGTTGGACGACGTCATCCACGGCACCCTGGAAACCATCGAAGCTGCCCGGCGTTTGGCCGGCGTTGGAATCAACAGCACCAGGAAGAACGTGGTGCTTGTTGCAGAGTCCGCGGCACACCATAAGCAACTGGTCAGCATTTCGCTGCCCCAAGCGCTGGAAGCCGGCGTCAGCGCCGTCGTCGGGAAGGACCTGGTCACGGTCATCAGCGACGACGGCAGTTCAGCTACTGCCTTGGCCAAGAGCCTCAGCGACCACCTTCAGGAGGCCGGCATCCATGCCGTGATCGGCATCGGCGGCGCCTACACAAAGCCGAACGGTTTGCGCTGGAGCTACTTTGAAGCGCGCGACGCCGTGGCGCACGGCTTGCCGGTCAACGAGCCCGAACGCCTGAGCCTGACGTCCCTGTTGCTGGCCAGCGAGGATGTTCCACTGGCGGACATGGCCAGCGAGTCACTCACGCCGCTGCGGAAGTTCGACGCCGCCCACGGGGCCGAACTGGTGGCCACGCTGGAAAGCTATCTGAACCACAACGGGTCAGTGGCTGCAGTAGCGGAAGCCCTGACGTTGCACCGGAATACGGTGCGGTACCGACTGGCACAGATCACCGAGCTAACGGGCTATGACCCCTCCCAGACGCCGGACCGGGTGCAGCTGTGGCTGGCGTTGGCGGTGCAGCGTTTGGGCTCGCGCAACCCGCGCTGAATGCCGCCCGCGATCACAAGCGGAGAGCTTCGCCACAAAACTCTAGACATTAGACGTCAAACGTCTAACCTTTAGATATGGCCGCGACGACTCCCCTTACCCCCAGCACTGGAAACATCCCTACTGTTAGCACTGCCCAGGTGGCGCCCGCGCTTTCGGCAAGCCCGGCAGTCCCCAAGACGCGCGTCGTCGCCGTCGTCGGCATTATTGCCGTGGTGCTCATCGGCCTGAACCTGCGTGCCGGCATCACCAGTGCCGCTGCGCTGTTCCACGAACTGCAGCAGGTCCTGGGCTACGGCGCTCTGGTTGCGTCCATCCTGCCCTCCATCCCGCTGCTGTGCTTTGCTGTCGCAGGCATGGGAACGTCGTGGCTGACCCGGCGCGTGGGGGTCGAGAAAGCCATTGCCATCGCTTTGGCGCTGCTGGCCGGCGGCTTGCTGGTGCGTGGCGTTCCGGTGACGGGCGCCCTCCTCGGTGGCACCGTCTTGGCCATGTCCGGACTGGCGGTATGCAACGTGGCTATGCCGTCGTTCATCCGCGAACACTACTCCGAGCGCACTTCAATGATGACCGGCCTTTACACGTTCACCATGTCCGGCGGCGCCACCTTCGCCGCTGTCGTCAGCGTTCCCTTGGCGCAGGAACTCGGTTCACCCTCCATGGGTCTGGCTGCCTGGGGCCTGCTGGGTGTCGCAGCCCTCCTCGGCTTCCTGCCGATAGTCCTGCACACCCACCGGAACGCCACCAAGACTGATCGGCCGAGGGTGTCCATGTGGCCCCTGTTGCGCACGCGCTTGGGCATTCTGATCACCGCCATCTTTACGTTCCAGGCCTTCCTGGCTTATGCCGTGATGAGCTGGTTCGCCTATATCCTCACCTCCCAAGGACTGAGCGCCTCTGAAAGCGGCCTCCAGTTCGGCGTGATGCAGTTGGTCTCGGTTGCTGCCGGCATGATCCTTCTCGCCTTCGGCTCCCGGCCTGGCATGCTCCGTCCCGCCCTCTATCTCGCCAGCAGCTCCACCTTGGTGGCAATTGCTGCAATGATCTGGCTACCGACGTCGTTGGCGGTAGTTCCCGCAGTCCTGTTCGGCTTCGGTTTGGGCATCTTCCCACTGGTTCTGGTGATCATCAGCCGCAGCGGACGGTCGACGGCGGAAACCACCGCACTCTCCACCATCGCCCAATCGCTGGGATACTTGATTGCGGCAATTGGTCCCTTTGGCATGGGACTCCTCCACAGCGCCACCGGCGGCTGGGTGCTGCCCTTGAGCCTGCTCTCCATCGTGGCGGTAGCGCTCATGGTCACCTGCCACCTGCTCACCAGCAAGCGCACTGCCACCAAGACCGGACCGAGGACTGCATGACCCTGACTCCATCGCATCGCCCGGCTCTGGCCGAGGAGATTACTTCCAAGCTGCGGGACATGATCAAGTCCGGCGAATGGCCGCTCCAGGAGCGGATCCCCGCGGAGCCCGAGCTGATGTCCACCTTGGGTGTTTCGCGGGGAACCCTGCGGGAGGCCATCAAGGCGCTGGCCCACTCCGGCATGCTGGAGGTCCGACGCGGCGACGGCACCTATGTCCGGGCCAACAGTGAGATGTCCGGCGCGGCCCAGCGGATGTACTTGGAGCACACCCAGGAACATATCGTTGAAGTCCGGCTCGGCCTGGACACCCAGGCTGCCCGCCTGGCCACCAAGCACGCCACCGCCGAAGACCTGGCCGAAATGCGACGTCTCCTGGCGCTCCGCCACGATGCATGGCAGGCCGAGGACTATCCCACGTGGGCCAGCGCCGACTGGGAATTCCACGAGCGCGTTGCCTTGGCGTCAGGGAATCCCCTGCTGCACCAGTTGTACGTTTCGTTCGGTGGCGTGTTCCACAACGACCTCCTCAGGCAGCAGCGCAAGGGCGGCTTCAACGGCATCCCCCGCGAAGGGCACGACGAATTGGTGGATGCCCTCGAAGCCCACGATCCCGACGCGGCCGTCAGCAGCGTCTACCGGAACCTGGACTACTGCTCGGATCAGGCGCCGCGGTAGCTTTTGCTGTTTACGGCACTGTCTCGATTCCGGCTCCGGCGGCGTCCCTGAACCTGGCATTGATCAGGACCACCTCGCGCCCGGCACGATCCAGGAGACTTGCGGCGACACTCGCCCGGTATCCCGTGGCACAGTGCACCCAGATCCGGGCATCCGGTAACTCCGTGATCCTCCCCAGGAGCTCGTAGACGGGGATGTTCAGCGCGCCCGCCACATGCGAAACCTTGAATTCTTCCGGGCGGCGAACATCCAGCACCACGTCTTCCGGCTCCCGGCTTTTCAGTAACTCAGTCCAGTCCCCGTGCGGGTAGCTCGCCTGGGGAGACGCCGGTGCCACGGCACCGATGTCCAGACCCGTTGAGTCAGGCCCGACGGCGGCATCCGGACTATCGATGCCGATCCTCGCCAGGTCCCGGATCGCTTTTTCAACATCTTCCACCGGGCCCAGCAACGTGAGCGGCTGGTTCCAGGGAATCACCCAGCCGAGGTAGCTGGTGAAGTTGTCGCCCGTCCCATACTCGAAGCTCACGCTGCCGTGAAGATGGCTGTCCGCGAAGGCCACTCGATGACGCAGGTCCACCACCCACTCCCCTGCCCGCAAGCGACGGCTCAGATCCACAGGATCAACCGAGTCAGGAACTTCAAGGATTGCCGGGCCGACACCGGCGGCATTGAGCGGACTCATGTGGGCGTAGTACGCAGGGTAGGCCGTGATGTTCTCCAGCAATTCCGAGACGAAATGGTCTTCGTTGGGATCCGTCAGAGCGTGGTTGGACTTGGCCTGCTCGCCGATCGTTGATGATTCCTGGTGGCTTGCGGGGCCGATGGAACAGAACGATCCGAAGCCATGGGTCGGGTAGAGCGCCGCATCAGGATCCGCAGAGTCCACCAATCGGCGGACCGACGAGTACTGATCGTGGGCCAGCTTCGCGGTGTCGTCTGGCGAGACCAAGTCCGTCCGCCCCACTGAGCCGTAGAGCAAGCTGCCGCCGGAAAACACGGCCTCCCGGCCGCCGTCGTGCGTGTCATCCCGGACCACGTACGAAAGGTGCGTGTGGGTGTGACCCGGCGTCGCAACGACCGAAACCGAGAGCCGGCCGATGCGCAGGACCTGGCCGTCAGTGACCGGGACGCGGGTGAAAGAGACGTGATCGTCGGCGTTCACCAGATACGCGGCACCGTGCTTCTCCGCGAGGATCAGTCCGCCGGTGACGTAGTCGTTGTGGAGGTGCGTTTCGGCCACGTGCGTAATCTGCACGCCGGCTTCCACAGCTGCGGCTTCAACCCGGTCAATGTCCCGTTGGGGATCGATCACCAGCGCCACAGTGCCGTCGTGCACCAGGTAGCTGCGGTCCCCCAACTGGGGAGTTTCGATGACGACGACGTCCATGGTTCAGGGTACCGCTGGCGGTGAGCCCATAAGCAGCAGCGGGGCCACTCGAAAGAGTGACCCCGCTGCCTTGAGAAATAAGAACTAGACCTGCGCGGCTACGCCATCGCGGGAGATGTTAACCATGTCTTCGCGCGGCACAACCTTGATGCGCTCACGCTTGACCTCAACACCGTGGGAGGTGCCAGCCTCGGTTGCTGCTGCACCGAGCGCGAGCTCGTGGGCGTCCAGTGCCAGCCAGCCTTCCCAGCTGGTGAACTCCACGCCGCGGGAGTCGAGGAGATCCACCACGGCATCTGCTGCGGGAACCTCGGCAACCGGCAGGTTCTCGCGGTCTTCCAAGAGGTACGTCACGGTTTCGAGGGCATCGCCCTTGGTGTGGCCGATGAGGCCGACCGGCCCGCGCTTGATCCAGCCCGTCGCGTAGAGACCCGGAATGTGCTGGCCGTCGGCGTCCAGGACGCGACCGCCGTCGTTCGTGACGACGCCCTTCTTGTGGTCGAACTCGACGTCCGGCAGGGCCGAACCGAAGTAACCGATGGAGCGGTAAACGGCCTGGACCGGGTAATCGATGAATTCGCCCGTGCCGCGGGCGTTGCCCGTGCCGTCCAGCTCAGTGCGCTCAAACTTGATGCCGGCAACCTTGCCGGGGGTTTCCGGGGAGTCCACGATTTCCACCGGGCTGTGCAGGAAGTGCAGGTGCAGGCGGCGGGAAGCGGTGAGCTCGGAGAGGTCCTCGGGCTGCTCGGCGATCCAGTTGGTCAGCGTGCCCACCATGGTCTTGGTCTGGTTGTTGGTCTGAACCTGGCGGTCTGACTCTTCGTCGAATTCGAAGTCCTCGGCGTAGAGGATGATATCCACGTCCTTGGAGTGCGAGAGTTCGCGGAGTTCCAGCGGGGTGAACTTCACCTGTGCAGGGCCACGGCGGCCAAAGACGTGGACATCGGTGACCGGGGAGTTCTTCAGGCCGGCGTAAACGTTGTCCGGGATTTCGGTGACCAGGAGGTCATCGGCGTGCTTGGACAGGACGCGTGCGACGTCGAGGGCCACGTTGCCGTTGCCAAGGACAGCGATTTCCTTGGCATCCAGCGGCCATTCGCGGGGAACGTCCGGGTGGCCGTCGTACCACGAAACGAAGTCTGCGCCGCCGAAGGAACCTTCAAGTTCAATGCCCGGGATGTTCAGGTCCGCGTCCTTGATGGCACCGGTGGCGAAGATGACGGCGTCGTAGTGTTTGCGGAGATCTTCAATGGAGATGTCCGTGCCGTAGTCCACGTTGCCGAAGAAGCGGATGTCGCCGCGGTCCAGGACCTTGTGCAGGGCGTTGACGATGCCCTTGATGCGGGGGTGGTCCGGTGCGACGCCGTAGCGGATCAGGCCGTACGGTGCCGGGTAGCGGTCGAAGAGGTCGATGCTGACGTTCAGTTCGCCGCTCTTGACGGCCTCGCTCTTGGTCAGGATGTCAGCTGCGTAAACGCCGGCCGGGCCGGAGCCGATAACGGCGACGCGAAGCGGACGGTCCGCAGAACCTACGGGGGTGCTAATTGACACGGCTGTGTTCCTTCTTCTTCTCAGTTACTGCGGACGCGGGGACGATTGGGGGTAATGGTGCTGTAGTCGGCGGTCTTGAAATGCTGCGGCGCGAAGGGGCTCACACGGACCACATCGCCGATCACGATGACGGCTGGATTGGCCACACCGACGGCTTCTGCCTGGTCCGCGATGCTCCCCAAAGTGCCAATGGTGACGCGCTGTTCCGGCAAATACCCGTTCTCTACGATACCTACTGGTGTGTCCAAAGGCAGACCCGAGCCTGCCAGCGCAGCCGCGGAATCCCGCAATTTCGCTACTCCCATGAGCAACACCACAGTGTGATCGGGGCGGGCGGGGACTTCGGACAGCTCTTCATGGCCGGTCACCACGCTGAAGCCCTTGGCCAGGCCACGGTGAGTCACAGGGATGCCGGCTGCCGCCGGAACCGAGATGGCCGACGTCACCCCGGACACCACTTCAACCTCGACGCCGTTCTGCCGGCAGAATTCCGCTTCCTCGCCACCGCGACCCAGGACATAGGGGTCGCCGCCTTTGAGGCGGACCACGCGGTTGCCCTTGAGGGCTTCGTCCACGAGGATGCGGTTGATTTCGAGCTGAGGAACCGGGTGGTGGCCGGGCGTCTTGCCGACCTCGATGACGCGGACGTCCGGGGCAAGTTCCTTCAGCAGCTCGCGCGGGCCAAGACGGTCGGCAACTACGACGTCGGCCTGGCCCAGCAGGCGGCGACCGCGGACGGTGATGAGTCCCGAGTCGCCAGGACCGCCACCGACCAGTGCAACGGAGCCGGCGGGCGTCTTGCCAGCGGCGTCCGGCTTACGGTGGCGTCGCAGCGGAAGGTCGCCGGTTTCAAGTGCGGTGGCCACAGCATTACGGAGGGCCATGGCACGGCGGGGGTCGCCCCCGGCGTTGATGGCGATCTTGACGTCGTCCACCACGGCGACGGCGGGTGTCCATGCGGCTGATGCTTCGTGGTCCGAGGCGTTGACGCACCAGATGCGCTGCGCCTCGGCGTCGGCCGCTACTTGGGTGTCCACAGCGGCAGTGCCAGTGGCGGTCTGAACGAACCAGACGCCGTCGAGGTCTGAAGTGCGGTACCCGCGCTGTTCCAAGGTGAGCAGCCCGGAAGCGGCGAGTCGGTGGAGGTTTTCGGTGGCAACGGGCGCGACGACGGTAACTTTCGCACCGGCGTCGAGCAGTCCCTTGGCACGGCGTTCCGCAACGGGGCCGCCGCCCACCACCAGCACCGGGCGGCCAAGCAGCCGCAGCGCGGTGGGGTAAATGTCCTGTATTGCCATGAAAAAACTGTAGGGCCGCCCCGTAACATGCTTCAAAGGCTCGGAAACACCCGGTAACGCTGGGTAATCCAACGTCACATACTTCCCCGCCTAGTTCGGGGAAACCCTGTCTTTAAGCGTCAGGTAGTAGGCCCGCTGCTCCTTGCCCAGATGCTCGATCGCGTAACGTAACGCCGTCCGGGGCATGGTGGCTGCGTGGTCATCGAGGAAGGCCAACAAGCGTTCGCGGCTGCTACGCCCGGCATCGCGGACCCAGCCGCCCACTGCTTTGTTGATGAGGTCTTCTTTGTCATGCAGCAGTATTTCGGCGATGGCGAAAGTGTCATCCAGCTGGCCTTCCCGGATGAACGCCGAGGTGGCGACGATGGCGGTCCGACGCTCCCACATGTTTTCCGAACGGGCCAGTTGGTACAGCGGATCCCGCGGCTTATCCATGAGCCAGCCACCCACTACCCTGCCGGCTCCGAGGTCCACCAGATCCCAGTTGTTGATGCGGTCGTGCCTCCGCAGGTACAGCTCGTAAAGCGTGTGGCGGCGCTCTTCCGTGGTCTTCTTCTTCTGGGCTTGGAGCGACATTATCTTCACGGCACCTGCGCGTGCCTCATGGATGTCCTGGTCCAGGAGCTTCTCGATCTCCTCCGGGGGCATGGCCGCGAATTCCTTGCTCAGCGTGAAGACTTCGCCCATGCGGACGCCCATGAAGAAGTCACCCTCGGCGTAGTCCCCTTGGCGGGTCTTGAAGTACCGCTGATATTTGGCCTGTTCGACGTCGGACTGCCGGGCATGGAGCCGCGCGAGGAACTCGACGGCGGTGGGCTCGGTTCCCGGTGCCAACGCCGCTTTGGGTGCCTTCCCTGCCTTGGGGGTCATCCCTCCATCATGCGCCTAAAACACCGACCAGCCAGTACGGGTGGTGAATTCGTCCAGCGCTGCGACACCCGCCACTGAATTCCCGGACCTTCCCAGACCAGGGCTCCACACGCTGATGGAGCACTTGTTCGGAACCACCGCCACGATGCCGCCGCCCACGCCGCTCTTGCCCGGAAGACCCACCCGATATGCGAATTCGCCCGCGGCGTCATACGTTCCACACGTGAGCATGACGGCGTTGATCCTCTTGGTCTGCGCCGGTGAGAGCAACAGCGTCCCGTCTGCGCCCAGGCCGTTGGAGGCAAGGAAGCGGGTTGCGAGTGCAAGGTCTTCGCACGTCATGGCCAATGCGCATTGCTTCGCATAGGAGTCCAGGACATCGTCCACCGGGTTTTCCAGGTTGCCGCAGCTTGCCAGGAAGTGGGCCAAAGAAGCATTGCGGTGGCTGTTGGCCAATTCCGAACCGGCAACGTGGTGATCGGTATCGATGCTGTCCTTGGTGGTCTCCTGGCGCATCAAGTCCCGCACGGCGTGGGCGGCGTTTCCTGTCAGGCTTAAGAGCCGGTCTGTCACAACTATTGCGCCGGCGTTGATGAACGGATTCCGGGGAATGCCATCTTCGCTTTCCAACTGGACCAACGAATTGAACGGGTTGCCGGAGGGCTCCCGGAACACCCGTTTCCAAATACTGTCCCCATCGAAGGCCAGCACCAAGGCGAGCGCAAAGACCTTGGAGATGCTTTGGATGGAAAAGTCCACGTGGGCGTCTCCGGCCGAATACACCTCGCCCTCACGGGTGGCGACGGATATGCCGAATTGTTGGGCATCCACGGCTCCCAGTTGGGGGATGTAGTCAGCTACGTTGCCTTGGCCGACATGCGGCTGCACGGCCCCGACGATGTCGTCGAGGAGATTCTGGATATCCATGGTTCCTAGCCCTTGGTCCCTGCGTAGGTCCAGAGCCTGATCTGGAGGTGTGCCAGCAGGCGTTCATCCGCTGATTGCAGATCCAGCCCAGCCACTTCGCAGGCGCGGCGGAGCCGGTAATGAACAGTGTTGCGGTGGACGGCCAATTCCTCGGCGCACCGGTTCACATCGCCAAAGAACTCCAGGTAAGTCAGGAGGGTCAATGCGAATTCCGGGTAGCGGCCGCACAGCCGGGTGATTCCTGCATGACGCAGAGTGGTCCGCGATTCCAGCAACTCCAACAATTCCCTGGTCAGGACTGTTGTTTCCACGTCGCTGTACGAAGCCACGCGCACGTCCGGCGTTGCTTCCATGACTTTGAGGACGCTGCGCACGTGATCAAGGGTGGCGTGCAGGGCGTCAAGGCGCGGAACGATGGGACCAACTGCTGCCTGCACCTGGAAATGAAGGTGGGTGGTGGCATCACGAACGATGGTGTTGACCAGCCGGTTGATGGCGGGGAGGGATTTCAGCGGGTCCACGTCGGGCAGGATGATGGCCGTTTCCATCCCCAACGCCCCCACTACGGCGCCCGGTCGGTAGGCTGCCGCATGGATTGATGCCACTTTGGAGAGCTCTCCCCTGCGGAGCTGAAGCCCCGCCGCGCTCTGGCTGAGCCCGCCCGCCGAGATCAGGACCAAAGCCGCTGGCTTCGACGGATCGATGCCTGCCGATTGGGCCTGCGAATGGACTTGGGCGGTGCCACTGAGCAGGCTGGACACCCGGTCCTCGCGCATCGACTGGGACTGCTCATTGCGGTGGCGTACCAATTCGATGGCCGCATGCCGGGCCGCACCCACCATGATGCGGTCCGTGTTGGCCGCCAAAGGTTCAGCACCTTCCTGCAACCAGATGTAACCCATGACCCGGCTGCCCGCGTGAATGCCGATCGCCACACGTTCACGAAGACCCGCATCAAGGTTGGCTTCCACATGGACAGGCGCTTCAGTGGCCTGCAGGTGCTTGTAGACCCCTGATTCCTTCAGGAGTTTTTGGTACTTTTCAGGACCACGCCTCGCCAGGATGGACAGCCGGCGGAGCTCGTCAACGTCATTGGACGCCGGGGAGTACGCAAGAACCCTGTTACCCGGATCTTCGATCACCACGTGACCGTTGGTCAGTGTGGCCGTAGTTTGGGCGATCGCGAACAGATCGCGGTGAACTGACGTGGGGGTCTCCCCTGGCACATCGTTCTCCCGGACCCGGTCCAGCGCGATGCTCTCGAACTTATCCCAGCGGAGCCCCGGGGCAACAGCCACCAGTCCAATGCCGGTCGGTTGGAGCAACTCGGCCACGGCTTCCAACTCGCGTTCACTGCCCTTGACAGCAACTGCTGTGGGACGGCCCGCCATGATGCGGCGGAGCGCAGGGAGCGCCGCACGCCCGCGAACGCCGATCAACATGACCAGGGCGCCTGGGCGGATCTCGTCGTCGTCTTCAGCATCAACAATGACAGTTTCGCGAACGGTTCTGTTGTCCTCTGCCGGGGCCAGCAGCAACCGGGCGTTGCCGACACCCAGGTCTTCCAGGACGTCGCTCAATAAGGTGACGACTCCGTCGTCGTCAATTTCCAGGGCTTTCAACGAAGCTATCGCTTCCTCTCCACATCAGTTTCTTCAGCAGTACGCTTCCTCGCCATTGAGGGCGCCGCCGGTACATGTGCGCAGGCACGCACAGCGAGAAACATTACCGGCCCTCCAGAACACCAGTGTTGTCCCGCCGGCACAAGAGTCGGGCCCCGAATTTGGTTCGCCAGCCAATTTGTTGTCGACGGCAGCGACCTAGAGTTGGTGACTGTCCCACACACCACAAAGACTGACTGCAGCGCGGCCATTTTCAGGCGCAACTGCGAGGCAGCCAGCCCCACGTTGTGGAGTATTGAGCCACCTGTGGTGGCAACGGAGTCAAAGGAGACCCCCGAAGTGATACCCACCCCTGCGTCCACACAAACCCTTCCTTCCCCAACAGACCTGGCTGCCAGTCCGCCGTCGAATGCTTTCGCCCAAGAGGAAACCGGCTACCGCAAGACCCTCAAGCCCCGGCAGATCCAGATGATCGCCATCGGAGGCGCAATCGGTACCGGGCTCTTCATGGGCGCTGGAGGCCGCCTCAACGGCTCCGGACCTGCGCTGGTGCTGGTCTATGCCGTCTGCGGATTCTTCGCGTTCCTGATCCTGCGGGCACTGGGCGAGTTGGTGCTGTACCGCGCCACCTCCGGCTCGTTCGTTTCCTATGCCCGCGAGTTCTACGGCGAGAAAATGGCCTACACCGCCGGCTGGCTATACTTCCTGAACTGGGCCATGACCTCCATTGTGGACGTCACCGCCGTAGCCCTGTATGTGAAGTTCTGGGGCCAATATTGGGCACCCATCAACGACATCCCGCAATGGCTGATCGCATTGATCGCTTTGGTAGTGGTGCTCTCCCTGAACCTGGTGTCCGTGAAGATCTTTGGCGAGATGGAGTTCTGGTTTGCCATGATCAAGGTGGGTGCCCTGGTGACGTTCCTCGTGGTGGGAATCTGCTTCATTGTTTTCGGCGGCCGGACGGACGTTGGCGTTCCGGGCTTCAACGTCATCGCTGAGAACGGTGGCATGTTCCCCATGGGCTCCGTGGCGCCGCTCCTGGCCATCAGCGGCGTGGTGTTTGCCTACGCTGCCGTGGAACTAGTGGGCACTGCGGCCGGCGAAACGGCCGAACCCCACAAGGTGATGCCCAAGGCCGTGAACACCGTGGTCATCCGTATCGGAGTCTTCTACGTAGGCTCCGTCCTGCTGCTCTCGCTCCTGCTTCCCTTCACGTCCTATAAGGCCGGCGAATCCCCGTTCGTCACGTTCTTCTCGCATCTCGGTGATCCGCAGGCCGGCGCCATCTCGGCATCCGTGATGAACTTCGTGGTCCTCACCGCCGCGCTCTCCAGCCTCAACGCCGGTCTCTATTCCACTGGCCGCATCCTCCGCTCCATGGCTGTGAACGGCTCGGCTCCGCAATTCACCGGACGGATCAGCGCGTCCGGAGTGCCCTACGGTGGCATCCTCCTGACAGCGGTCATCACCCTGGTGGGCGTTGGATTGAACGCCGTTGTCCCTTCGCAGGTCTTTGAGATCGTGCTGGAAGTCTCGGCGGTGGGCATCATCGGCGGCTGGGCCACCATCATGCTCTGTCACATCAAACTCCAGCACTGGGTTCGCAGCGGCAAGGTGGTACGCCCGACCTTCCGGCTGTTCGGTGCACCCTTTACCTCTTACATCACGCTCGGTTTCCTGGCCTTTGTCCTGGTCACCATGGGGTTCTCGGAAACGGGCCGCTGGGTGCTGGCCTCGTTGCTGGTGTTGGCGCCGCTGCTGATAGCCGGCTGGTATGCGTATCGCGGCCGCATCCGTACAGCCCTGACGTCCTAGACCCCTTTTCAGTTTGAAAGTGAAACACATGAGCACCCCTTCCCCGTCCCCGAAAATCGGCACCCCCAGCAGGGCCTGGCGGTCCCGTGCCGACGCTTGGGAGTTTTTGGGATACGCCCTCAGGCAGCTCGCCTCGGCCCGACACCAGGAGTCCGGTTTGCTGTCCCAGATCGACAGGACCTTTGCCCTCCTGGCAGCGGTGGAACCGTATTGGGCAGAGCCTGGAGTCAACGCCGTGGCCCAGTTGCGCCAGTTAATCGACGACGGCGAACCCCAGGCCGCGCTCCAGCTTCTGGGCGGTTTGTCCCACCTCCCGCTCGCCTCTGCCGGGGAAACAGCTGCGGTGCCGCGCGCTGAGCTCCCGGACGAGGAAGCTGTTGACCAGCCCGAGCCGGCGGAGCGGCCACGCTTTGAGGTCCTGGTGGTGGACACCATGGAGCCCGAAGAAGCCGAGGCGCTCAAGAACACCATGGCTGCGCAGCGCCGCCCTTCGGATGCGTTCACGTACACGGTCAACGTGGTTCCCAGCTATGAGGATGCCTTGGTGGCCATCATGCTGAACCCCGATATCCAGTCCGTTGTTCTTCGTCCGGGCTTTTCCCTCCGCAGCTCCCATCTGTTGGGCAGCGACCTCCGGAGGTTCCTGGCCCGGCATACATCCGCAGACTTGCAGGACTCGCGACCCATCAGACGGATCCTTGCGCTGGCCGATGCAATTTCCGGGCTGCGGCCGGAACTGGACGTCTACCTGGTGGCAGGGGTTTCCATCGAGTCTTTGGCGGGATCCCTCACCAGGAAGTTCCGGCGGATTTTCCGGCGACAGGATCATCTGGACCTGCATCTGTCACTGCTGTCCGGCGTGGCCGAACGCTACGAAACACCGTTCTTCACGGCGCTGCAGGACTACAGCCGCCGCCCGGCCAGCGTCTTCCACGCCCTGCCGATTTCCCGGGGTGCGTCTGTAGGGACGTCACCGTGGATCCGGGACATGGCCGATTTCTACGGGACAAACCTGCTGTTGGCCGAAACCTCCGCCACCTCCGGCGGTCTGGACTCTTTGCTGGATCCCCACGGCTCCATCAAACGCGCACAGGAACTCGCCGCCCGGGCCTTCGGGGCGCAACGAACCTACTTTGTCACCAACGGCACATCCACGGCCAACAAGATCGTGCACCAGTCACTGCTTGCCCCGGGCGATGTTGTGCTGGTGGACCGCAACTGCCACAAATCGCACCACTACGCCTTTGTGCTTGCCGGTGCCCGCGTGTCCTACTTGGATGCCTATCCCCTGGATAAGTACGCCTTTTATGGGGCCGTCCCTCTGGCCAGCCTGAAGGGCAGGCTTCTGGAGTACCGGCGGGCAGGCCGGCTTCACGAGGTGAAAATGGTGACCCTCACCAACTGCACCTTCGACGGCGTTGTGTACGACGTCGAAAGGGTCATGGAGGAATGCCTGGCCATCAAACCGGATCTGGTTTTCCTGTGGGATGAGGCGTGGTTTGCCTTCGCCCGCTCCCATCCGGTGTACCGCCGTCGAACCGGCATGGCGGCAGCAGCCGCCCTGGAAGCTTCCTTCAGCGATCCTGCCTACGCCGCACGGTATGCGAAACAGGCCGCCGCCCTTCATGACCCGGTCACCAGCGAACCCGTTGATGACGAAGCCTGGCTCACCACCAGGCTGATTCCGGATCCTGCCAAGGCACGCCTGCGGGTCTACGCAACGCAGTCAACCCACAAAACGTTGACCTCGTTGCGGCAGGGTTCCATGATCCACGTGTTTGACCAGGACTTCGCCGGCTCCAACCGGGAGTCCTTCCGCGAGGCGTACATGACCCACACGTCCACGTCACCCAACTACCAAATTCTGGCGTCCCTGGACATTGGCAGACGACAGGTGGAACTGGAAGGTTTCGGCCTGGTGCAACGGCAATCGGACCTTGCCGTGTCCGTGGCCCAAGCCGTGGCCCGGCATCCCCTGCTGAAGAAGTACTTCCGGGTGCTTTCCTCGCGGGACCTCATCGGTTCGCGCTATAGGGAAACCGGCTCCAGCATGCCGCTGCGGGATGGGCTAGCCGAGCTGGAGGATGCCTGGCAGCGGGACGAGTTCGTCATCGATCCCAGCCGCCTCACGCTGGACATCAGCAAGACAGGGATCGACGGCGACACTTTCCGCCACAGCTACCTCATGGACGATCACGGCATCCAAGTGAACAAGACCTCACGGAACACTGTGCTGTTCATGACCAACATCGGCACGTCCCGAAGCTCCGTGGCGTACCTGATCGAGGTCCTGGTGAAACTCGCTGAAGGCTTTGATAACCCGCATCCTTCGGCGCGGGCTCGGACGCTACCTGCCTCGTCCGACGCTCCCCGCCCGACTCCCCCGCTCCCGGACTTCAGCACCTTCGCCACGCGCTTCCGTACGGATGATTCCTGCGAGGACGGGGACATCCGGGCCGCCTACTTTGAGAGTTACAAGCCCGATTCCACGGTGTACCTGTCCATGCCTGAGGTGGCTGCGGCGGTGGCCGGAGGACAGGAAGTGGTCTCGGCAGGGTTCGTTACGCCGTATCCGCCCGGGTTCCCCATCCTGGTCCCGGGGCAGGTGATCACCCGGCAGACTCTCGAGTTCATGGCTGCTTTGGATACCCGGGAAATCCATGGGTTCGATCACGAACGGGGGTACCGGGTTTTCGTGGAGCCTGCTACGTCTTCTGTTCTCGAGCTGGTGGCTGTGGCGTCCTAGGCTTTGGCGCTCCAACCGAAAGCAGGGGCGACGTGCTTGGCGACGTTGCCCAGCAGCTTGGCGTTGTAGTCGACGCCAAGCTGGTTGGGCACTGTGAGCAGGACCGTGTCGGCTGCTTGCACGGCTGCGTCGTTCGCCAGTTCGTCCGCCAGTTGATCCGGCTCGCCGATGTAGCTCTTCCCGAAACGGGACAACGCGCCGTCGAGAATTCCCACTTGGTCTTGGCTGTCCGCTTGGGCGCGCAGACCGAAGTAGTGGTTGTCGACGTCGTCCACGATGGGGATCACGCTGCGGCTGACGGAGATCCTCGGTTCAAAGTCGTGCCCTGCGGCGGCCCAGGCGTCGCGGAACATCTGGATCTGCTCGGCTTGCAGTTCATCGAAAGGCACTCCCGTGTCCTCAGTGAGGAGGGTTGAGCTCATGAGGTTCATGCCTTGCTCTGCTGCCCAGACTGCAGTCTTCCGGGTTCCGGCGCCCCACCAGATTCTCTGCGGGAGGCCGGGTGACTGGGGTTGGATGGGCAGCAGACCTGTGGCCCCGCCGGCGTAGTGTGGGTCCGCTTCGGCAATTCCGTGCCCGGCGATGGCTTTGCGGAACAATGCAGTGTGGCGGCGGGCCATGTCGCCGCCGTCCTCACCGTCCTCGGGGACGTAGCCGAAGTTCGCTGCTCCGTTCCGTGCGGGTTCGGGTGAACCACGGCTCACTCCGAGCTGCAACCGCCCATCACTGATGAGGTCTGTGGCTGCTGCTTCCTCGGCCATGTAGAGGCTGTTTTCGTATCTCATGTCGATCACGCCGGTGCCCATTTCGATCCGGCTGGTCCGTGCCGCAATAGCGCTCAGCAGTGGAAAGGGCGATGCTTGCTGCCGGGCGAAGTGATGCACCCGGAAGAACGTTCCGTCGATGCCCAGTTCCTCAGCGGCCACAGCGAGTTCGATGCCCTGTTTCAGGGCCTCCCCAGCCGTTGGCACGAGGGAACCCGGGACACGGGCCCAGTGACCGAAGGACAGGAAGCCGATCCGTTTGTTGTGCATGTTCGGGACAACTCCGCGGGGGCCCGGAGAATTCCACGGAGCCGCTCGTCCAGCGCTCAGCGCTTTCCGAAAGTGATTCAGAATCCGTCGAGCGCATTAGGTATAGTGGAGCCGTCGGCAGTTTATCTATTTGATGGAGTAAAATGAATTTCGACACGGGGGTTGCCGATCGTTTGATCGGTGCATGTCGAGACGCAGCGCGTACGTTGCAGGATCAACGCGGCGGGCGGGAATCGATCTCGACTGCTGCTCTTACGGAATTCCGGGGCGTGTTCGCTGACTGTTTCCGGGAGAACGTTGCCGCTGAACGGGCGGCCCGTTCGGAGCTGGTCCATATGTTGGAAGACGTTGCCCGTCGGATACAGGAAGCGAAGAGCGCCGCGGAGGTTGAGCAGCGTCGCTTGGATCAGGTGACGGAGTGGGCGCTTGCCTCCGGTTGGGCGCGTGCTGGCGGCGGTTTTGCAGTGGATGTGGGGCCGCGCCCGTCGATGGAGGCGACTGACCGTCCGGTGGTGAGCGTGGAGACTGCGCGGCAGAGGTTTCGTGTCTGGGCGAGTGGAAGCACTGGTGGGGCGAGTTCCGCTGATCCGGACACCTTGGACTCCGCAGTGTCAACCTTCAGGATCCAGGACGACTCAGACCGAGGCGCGGCCAACAGAGTCAGTGCAGCTGTGTCCGAGTTCGAGGACAAGTGCTCCTGGGTGCACTCTGATCTCGACGCTGTCCGTGGCGGGCTGCGACGGTTCCTGGAAGACAACCATCAGGACGCGACCCGGCTTTCCGACATCGCGTCGACGTTCCGTGCTGCCGGTGGGAGCGGTGACCTCGGGCAGATAACGGTATCGAACGGCGTTCTTGTGCTTGCAACGGCGCCGATGACCTTATCGGGCTCGGCGCTGCTGGGCTACTTGTCCACTGCCTCCGAGGCTGACGTGAAGGCATTGGCCACAATACCCGGATGGCAGCAGACCCTGCGAGGCATGGACCCATCGAAAATCGGGGCTTGGTGGGCGGGCCTGAAAACGGGAGCCCACACTGCAGTGAACGAGTCCGGGTTCACGCCGGTACAGGAGCTGCTGCTGGCTGCGGCTCCGGCCATGTTCGGCGCTTTGGACGGGATGCCCGCACTGGCCCGGGTCCGGGCTAACCAGTTGAACGCGCCAAGCCTGCTCCGTGCGGCGGAGAACGACCTGGAAACAGCCCGGAAATTGTCGGGGATCGGGCAAGCCCACCACGACCCGAACCGAACAAAAATGCTGGAAAATGAGGTCGCCTACCTGAAGCAGGTGGAAGCCGGGCAAGTTCAGCTTTACCTCTATGACCGGGACCAGTCCCGGATTGTGCAAATGATCGGCACCCCGGGCCCCGACACACGGCACGTGATCACCTACGTTCCAGGAACCTTCACCGGACTGAACATCTTCTACGAAGGCGGCGTACAGCAGGTCTCGACTTACCTCAATAACAACGTGCCGGGGACGGTGGCTTTCGTGTACAAGGATGGGCGGTTCCCCGGGGAAGAGAACACCGCCGGCGGCCCCAACCTCGCGAGAATCGGTGAGGCGAACGATGAGAAACTCGCACGCACGTCCGGGCAGCAACTGGCAGGTTTCGAGACCGGAATGCGTATTGACCCCTACCTGAACGGTGCCGAACAAACCGGCATCGGACACAGCTGGGGCCTGGCGAACGTCACCAGCTCCGAAGTCGCCGGAGCGCGATACGACAAGGTGGTCTCCCTCGCCGGGGCCGGCATGCTCCCGGACTGGAAACCACAGGCAACCACGGAATACTCGAACCTGTACTACTATGATCTGCTCGTCCATGGTCAGGGAGTTGTCAATCCCATCACGAAAAGAGGGGCTGTGTGGGAGGGAAACAACCCCATCCATCGCGATGAGTTCGAACAGCATTACTACCGCGGCCCCGACGACGACCAACTTAGAGCGATCAACACCGTCGAAGAAGGGAACATCCTCATGGAAAACCACAACCTCATCGCCTCAAACAGTGAGGACAACTTGAAAGCGCTTGAAAACATGCTTGGAATCGTGACTCGATGAGGGCACGGACCGGCGCCATGACGTTGTTGCTGGTGGGGCTGATAGGGCTTGCCGGTTGCGCCGGAAACCCCGGAGGGACTCCAATCGAACCAACAGGGCCTACCGCAACAAAGACACAGGAGGCAACGGTGAATGCTGAGATGACATGGCAGCAAGCGAAAGCCCACACACAAGCCGTACAACTGGAGATCGTCGCACTGATCCCAAAAGATGCTGTTGTCTCCATTGATCAGAAGAAGAAGGGCGTGCTTCTGTCCTGCAACAAGACCCAGCACAACTGGAATGCTTCAACGACGGTCACGGTTGCCGAAGGGACCAAAATCGAACCCATTGTGAAAGCCATCGAAGCCCACTACCGGGCGAACGGAGCTAGAGTATCTGTCGATAGAAATGTAAACGAAAACTATCGAATCCAAATCGACCCGCCTGCTCCAGGGGAGAGTTACATCGTCTCCGAAGGATTGTCTCCAAACGAAATCCGTATCGCATCAGGTTCGCCTTGCTTCACCTTGCCCGAGGGCACCTACCCAGGTGGGGATTTCTAATCCTCATGAACAACCACAACCTCATCGACTCAAACAACGAAAACAACATGAAAGCGCTTGAAAACAAGCTTGGAATCGTGACTCGATGAGGGCGCGTCGCGGTGCCATGGCGTTGTTGCTGGTGGCAGGTTCGATCGGGCTCGCCGCTTGCGCCGAGCCACCCAACGGGGGTTCGACAGAGTCAACTGTGCCAACTGCGACTCAAACACAGGAGGAGCCGATGAAAGCTGAACTGACCTGGCAGGAAGCGAAAGCCCACACCCAGGCAATGGAACTGGAGATCGCAGCCCTGATCGCAACCGACACGATTGTCTCTATCAACCAGAAGAAGAAGGGCGTGCTGCTGTCCTGCAACAAGACACAGCACAATTGGAATGGCTCGACGACCGTCACGGTCGCCGACGGAACCAAAATCGAACCCATCGTAAAAGACATCGAAGCCCACTACCGTGCGAGTGGCTTAAATGTGTCCGTCGATAAGGATGTAGACGATAAGTATCGAATTCAAATCGACCCGCCTACTCAGGGGGAGAACTATATTATCGCCGAAGACTTGGCCCCCAACGAAATCCGTGTCGCATCAGGATCTGCGTGCTTCACATTGCCGGAAGGCATCTACCCAGGTGGGGATTTCTAGACCGGGTTCACGTGGAACGGCAGTCTTGAACGCACTTCGGTACATGAAGAAGTTGGTGAATCAATGAAAGCGTCGACCCATGCTGTGTTGCCGCTGGCGGGTGCGATGGTGCTGGCCGGTTGTGCCGGAAGCCCTGGGGGACTCCGATCGAACCACCAGAGCCCACCGCAACAAAGACTCAGGAGGACCCGATGAATGGTGAACTGACGTGGCAGGAAGCGAAGGCCAAAGCCCAAGCCATGGAATTGGAGATCGCCGCCCTCATTCCAAAAGATGCTGCTGTCTCGATCGATCAAAAGATGAAGGGCGTGCTTCTGTCCTGCACCAAAACCCAGCACAACTGGAATGGTTTCACAACCATCACCGTTGCCGAAGGAACCAAAATCGAGCAGATAGTGAGAGCCATCGAGGCCCACTACCAGGCGAAAGGAACCAAAGTATCCGCCGATAGCAATCCAAACGAAGACTATCGAATTCAGATCGACCCGCCTGCGCCTGGGGAGAACTACATCGTCTCCGAAGGATTGGCCCCAAACCAGATTGACATCGACTCGGGCTCGCCGTGCTTCACCTTACCCGAGGGCATCTATCCGGGTGGGGATTTCTGATCCTCATGAACGACCACGGGCTCATCGCCTCCGACCGCGAGAACTACAAGCAGGCACTTCGGTTCATGAAGAAGTTGATGACGCAATGAGAGGGCCGCACCATGCTGCGTTGTTGATTTTGGTCGGTTCGACGATGCTGGCCGGTTGCGCCGGAAGCCCCGGAGGGACTCCAATCGAACCAACGGGGCCCACCGTAACAAAGACACAGGAGGCAACGATGAATGCTGAGCTGACATGGCAGCAAGCGAAAGCAAACACGGAAAAGGAGGCGCTGGAGATCGCGGCCTTGATCCCGAAGGACAAAGTTACTTCCATAGTCCAGAAAGAGACAGGCGTACTCTTATCCTGCAGCAAAACCGAACACAACTGGAACGGCTCGACTTCGATCACGCTGACTGAGGGAAGCGAAGCTGAATCTGTCGTGAAGGAACTTGAGACGGCTGCTCGGGCACACTACACGGATCATCGTTTTGAGGTCTCAAGCGATCGGACCATACAAGGCACTTTTCGTGTTGAGATAAGCGATCCGGCCACCTCGGAAATGTATCTCATCAGGGAGGACGATCCCGGTCTCATTCGCATTGCGTCAGGTTCGCCTTGCTTCACGTTGCCCGAGGGAACCTACCCCGGCGGGGATTTCTAGCTCCTCATGGAAAACCACAATCTCATCGCCTCCAACAGCAACGACAATAGGGAGGCGCTTCGGGACATACAAGGTTTGATTAACCGATGAAAATCTCACGCTACACCGCTATCGCCGTATTATTGGTAGCCATCATGGGTGTTTCCGGTTGTACAGATACAGATATTCCGAGGGAGGAAAATGACTTGGAAACAAGCCTGCCATGGCAAAGTGCGAAAGCAGATACGCAGAAGACCGCACTCGAGATCGCCGGCTTAATCCCGAAAGACAAAGTTACTTCCGTCCTTCAGAAGGAGACCGGCGTACTCCTGTCGTGCAACAGGACCGATCACAACTGGAACGGTTGGACAGATATTACGCTGACGTCCGGCGCGAACGTGGAAGAAGTTATAAAAGGCCTTGAGCTGCACTACAGAGAGAGCCGCTTCGAGGTCACAACCCGGACGGGAATTGATGGCGACTATCAAGTGCATTTGCTTGGGCCCGCTCCCAGTGAAGGATATCTCATCGGTAGAGGCCTAACCCCAAATGTGATTCGCATTGATTCCGGTTCGCCGTGCTTCACATTGCCCGAGGGCACCTACCCCGGTGGAGATTTCTAAAACCGGAGTTCATGGGGATGGCTAGGCGTTGTCATGTTGCCTGCACATTAGTCAAACAGCCCGGCGATAATGCATCGCCACCGCCCCGTTAGTGAGCGGCTCGGCCGAGATCAGTTCAAGGCGCCGGGTGCTGGGCAGTCCGCCTTGGTAAAGGGTGGGGCCGTGGCCTGTGATCATGGGGTGGATGAGGAATTTGTACTCGTCGATCAGGCCCAATCGGTCCAGCTCTGTTGCTAGTTTCCCGCTGCCGAGAAGCACCCCCTTGGGAGTCCTGTCCTTGAGTTCCTGAACGGCCGTACCCAGTTCGCCGACCAGCCGGTGGCTGTTCGTCCAGGGGAAGTCGCTCCGCGTTGTGGAAACGACGTACTTGGGTTTTCCCTCCAAGGTGATCGCCCACTCGCGTAGGGCTGGCGGCGCTTCTACTTCGCCGCGGGCAACCAAGGGCCAGTAGACCTCCATCATTTCGTAGGTAGTCCGGCCCCAGAGCATTGCGCCGCTCTGATCCAGGAGACGCGTGAAGTGGGCGTGCGTCTCGTCGTCGGCGATGCCCTCCTGATGGTCCACGCAACCATCAAGCGTGACGTTGATGCTGAACGTTAGAAGGCCCATTCGACGATTCTAGGCTGCGAATGGAAAGGGCCAGCGGAAATCGGAGGAATGCATAGGGGAAGGAGTGCCAACAGAAAATGAATCACTTGTAGATACCCTATGGGGGTATACTGTCACCACTGGAAGTGGACGAAGGTGGTGAAGCATCGTGAGCAAACTGCTGTCCCCTCGCGCTCTTGCCGCCTCCCTCGTGCGGGCGTTGCTTCTACTTCTGGTGACGGCCGTCATTGCAGGCATATTCGGAATGCACATCATCAGCGGTCCGCATGGGGCAGGGGGAACGCATGCGTCTCATGCGGCATCACCTGTAGTGAGCACCTCCTCATCCCACCACGCGCACGGCCCTTCTCATGAGGTGAGCGGTGCCTCGGCTGGCGACGATCACGGCACGGAATTTGGAAGCTGCTCCTGCACTCAGGCTGCCGGTTGCATCCCATCCCTCACAACAGCTTCTCTGAGCGCTCCCCCACCCGGCACGACAGGCGAAGTCACCCCTGCATCGTGGGAACTGCCCACCATCTTTCCGTCCTGGTCCTACCAACCCCACGGTCCTACACCCGGGCAACTCTGCATCAGCCGTACGTGAGCACTGGATGGTCCGGTAACAACCGGGACCACACATCCATTCACCATCTGTTGACTACGGTGCGGCTGACTATCAACGCCGCCCGAAATGCAAAGGACTTTTACTCATGAACAGAACTCACTTCACTGTGACCGGAGCGGCTCTCGCAGCTCTGCTTGCCCTGGCTGGTTGCGCTTCCAACCCCGGCTCCGGTTCCATGCCGGGCATGGACCATGGAAGTTCCGGCACCTCCATCAGCCCCTCTGCGAACAGCAGCGACGCCGGGCACAACGCCGCAGACACCATGTTCGCCCAGATGATGATCCCCCATCACTCCCAAGCGGTGGAGATGTCCGACGTCATGCTGGCAAAGGCTGACATCCCGGCCTCGATTACCAACTTGGCCGTGAAGATCAAAGACGCGCAGGCACCCGAAATAGAGAAGATGACGGGCTGGCTGAACAGCTGGAACGTGCCTGTCATGGGATCCTCGGGGCATGGCGGCCACGGCATGGACGGCATGCTGAGCGAGGCGGACCTGCAGAAGCTTAGGGATGCCCAGGGTGTGAACGCGGCCACGCTCTTCCTCACGCAGATGATCGCGCATCACGAAGGTGCTGTGACCATGGCCAAAACCGAGATAGCCCAGGGCAAGAACCCGGAGGCTGTCCAGCTAGGCAAGGACATCGTCACGGCGCAGGAAGCAGAGATTCGGGAAATGCGGGATCTGCTGACCGGACTCTAACCTCACCGTCTGGTGACGCAAGGGCTCGACGGCGGGAGGTCGCCGTCGAGCCTTTGCGCGCCGTCCGGAAGTCGACGTTTGCATCGGTCGATGCGAAGGGCCGAGGGCCTAAAGCGTGTCTGGATCAACAACTGTGGTCGGGTATGGCTTGCCCGGATTGAGAGGTGAGACACTGACGATCTTCCAGCCTTCCCCGGATTTTGCCAGTTCAACTTTTTGGTCGTAGACGTAACCTTCGCTGGGGCCTTGCACGCCGTTCACCGGACCGTGTTCCAGCTGTGTCTGCTCCGAGATATCTACGTTGGCGCCGGCATCGGTGATGGTGAATTTCTTGATGGTGATCTCCGAGCCGCTGTCCGTCAAAAGGACGCCATGGGGAGCAATCGCGTCCCTGCGTTGGTGGAGCTGTCCGTACTCAAGCTCGATGCCCTCAACTACGTCCGGCACAAAATCCTGACTGATCTCCTCCTTGGTGGAGGAGAACCCTGTGACAACTTGATGGTTCCTGCGGTCGATCGCCCGCTCAATCAGGGCCTGGACAGCGGCCTTCGCTTCCGCATCCGGCTGCGGGGCTGGCGCTGCACACGACGTCACGGCAAGCAATGCAACTACCGGAGCCATCGTGATTCTTTGCTGCCTGGTCATGACCTGCCACCCTTCACACGACTCCCGGGAATCGCCTCCCCCCACATGCAAAGGCTGGTGGAAACGTAGCACTTCATCCGGGTCGAAACCAGATCCGGCCGGGAAGGGCGAGTTTTTGTACACGTAATGCCCCTAAGAAGCACTCTTAAGGGCATTACGTGTACAAAAACTCCAAAGGGTTAGCGGCTGCTGCCCGCCAGCAAGCCCCGGCGCTGCAGCAGTCGCTTCTCGATCGGCCCGAACACCAGGAGTTCGATCAAGATGCCCACGAACAGGATGAGCAGGATCGCGGACATCACAATGGTCATATCGGAGAGCAAACGTCCCTGATCCAACAATGAGCCCAGCCCGAAGCCGATGGTGCCGCCCACTGCGATGATTTCCGCGGCCATGAGTGAGCGCCAGGAGAAGGCCCAGCCCTGCTTCAGCCCACCGATGTAGCCCGGAAGTGCGGCGGGCAGGACGATCTGCAACGCCATCTGAAGCCGGTTTGCGCCAAGGACGGTGCCCACACTGCGGTACTGCGGCGGGATCTGGTCCACACCGGAGATGAGTCCGTTGATGATGGACGGGATGGCACCCATGAACACCACGAAGTACACGGTGGCGTCGGTCAGGCCGAACCAGATGATGGCGGCAGGAACCCACGCCACGGAGGGGAGTACCTGCAGGCCGGAGATCAGAGGTCCAAACGCACGGCGCAAGGGAGCTACCTGAGCCAGAATCAGACCCACGGGAGTAGCGATGACCACCGAAATCAGGAAGCCGATCACACCACGCTGCAGCGAGGTCCACACAGCTTCCTGGACTTTGCCCTCGCCCCACATCGTCACGAACTGGGTGAGGACGTCAAGGGGCCCGGGAACGAGGTCGCGCCGTTTGAATCCAAGCGAAACGTAGAACTGCCACGCGAGGATCAGGACCACCAGCGCTGCAACGGGCAGCAGCACGCGCTTCCATTCGATGCCGGCCTTGCGCCCACTGTCGGACTGGAGGTTGTCCAAGCCGGCTTCAAGGTCCCGGAGCTCCGAGGCGTTGCCCTTCAGCGACGGCGAAGTGATGTGCTCTTTGGATTCAGTCACGGGAAGGGTCCGCTCTTCGGTGGTGATGGGGTTACTTGGCATGGCGGCGGATCTCCTCGCGAAGACGGCGGGTAATGACACCGGTCAGCTCCCCGGCACGGCCGGCATCGGTACGGTGTTCCTCGGTGACATCCCATTCGGCCACCACACGGCCGGGACGCGAGGACAACAGCAGCACGCGCTGACCCAGTCGAACGGCTTCGCGCACGTTGTGGGTGACGAACACGATGGTCCGGCCCGTTTCCTTCCAGATCCGCTCAAGCTCGTCATGCAGAAGATCGCGGGTGATCGCATCGAGGGCAGCAAACGGCTCATCCATCAGCAGCAACTGCCGGTCCTGGGCCAGGGAACGGGCCAACGCAACGCGCTGCCTCATGCCGCCGGACAATTCGTGCGGGCGCTTGTCGCCGGCGCCACCAAGGTGGACCAGTTCCAACAGTTCGGTGGCGCGTTCGCGCCGGCTCGCCTTGGTGCTGGACTTGTCAGCCAGCTGCAACGCCAACTCAATGTTGCCGCGTGCCGTCAGCCACGGGAACAGGGCCGCGTCCTGGAACATGAAGGCAGCGCCGTCGCTGGGTACTTCAAGAGCGCCCGACGTCGGCGGTTCCAGTCCCGCCATGATGTTCAGCAAGGTGGACTTACCGCAGCCGGACGCACCGAGGAGGGCCACGAACTCGCCTTGAGCGATGGTGGCGTTGACGTCGTCCAGCACCGGGGCGCCGTCGCCGAAGCGTTTGCCCAGATTCTCGAGTACGACTGGCATGGTCCCGTCCTTCGTGTTGATTGGTAAAGCTGATGCGGCCAAAGGCCGGCCCACTCCCCCACCAATAAAGGGGAAGCGGACCAGCCCATTACTGCTTAGTCCTGGCCAAGACCTGCAGCTGAGATCTTCTTGCCTTCAACCTCGTTCAAGGTGCGGAGATCGAAGATGCCGTTGATGTCGGCCTGCTGGGTGGTCCCGGCTTTGACACCGTCTTCCAGCAGCTTGTTGTACGTTCCGGCCAAGGGGTCTGTAGTGAACTTGATGTTCTGGAGCGCACGCTCAATCACGTTGGCCGGCAGCGGCTTGCCTGCCGTGTCCTTGAGGACCGCGTTAATGGTGGTCGCCTTCTCCTCAGCCGAGGCGGAGTTGAGCCAGTTCACCGATTCCACGTGGCCCTTCAGGAGGGCCTTCACGGTTTCCGGGTGTTCCGCAGCGAACTTCTTGTTCACGATCAGGATGGTGGTGGTGAAGTCACCGTTTTCCCACAGGTCCTTCTCATCCACCAGGACCTTTGCACCGGCCTCGAGCACCAGGCGGGAGGCCCAAGGCTCCGGCAACCACGCGCCGTCGAGCTTTCCATCTTGGAAGAGCTTCAGCGACTGCGCGTTCTCGGTCGGGTTGATGTTGACGTCGCCGCTGCCATCAGTGTTGGTCTTGAAACCTTGATCGCCCAGCCAGGCCCGGAGTGCCACGTCCTGGGTTCCACCGAGCTGCGGGGAGCTGAGGATCTTGCCCTTGAGATCGGCCGCGGAGATGATCTCCGGCTTCACCACCAACTGCGCACCACCGGACGCTGCACCGGCGATGATGCTGATGGACTCGCCCTTGCTCTTGACGAAGGAGTTGATGGCCGGGTTCGGGCCGATGTACGTGGCGTCGATGGCGCCGGCGTTCAAGGCTTCGATCGCGGCGGGGCCTGCGTTGAAGACCTGCGTGCTCAGCTTGGTATCGCCGAGCTCCTTGGCGATCAGGCCCTTGCTGGTGCCTACCAGCGCCGGGCCGTGGGTGACGTTGCTGAAGTAGCCGAGCTTCAGCTCAGCAGCCGGGGACGTGCTAGGGGCCGGGGCGGCCTGGTTGTTCTGCGAAACAGCGGAAGCAACTGCAGCGCCTGCACCGATCAGCAGCACCAAGCCGACGGCCAGGGCGATCTCTACTGTGCGGCGGCGCTTGGGCTTGGATGCGGTCTCACCGGCGACAATGCGGGTGGTACCGGAATCAGGTTTCTGTGACTCGGGAGTGTTCGACATGAGGGTGGGTCCTTAGAAGATGTGGGATGCGAGCGGGGCGAAGATCAGGCCCCGTGACATCGCCCGTCGAGGGCAAGCAAGGACCATTCCGGAGAGGTCATGCCTTCACAGTAGGGACTGTCATATTTCGGCTTCAATCCCGTAGAAATCAAGGTTCACGCAGGTTCACGTGGCGTCATATTCGCCGCGAGGGCTTCAATGTCGCGCGGAGTTGTGCGGCAGCAGCCACCTATGAGATGGGCGCCCCGGTCTTGCCAAGCAGCTGCGTTGCCGGCCAAGGTTCCGGTGCCCTGAACGCCCTCCGACGGACTCCATGTTTTGGTCACAGCGTCGTAGTTCTCTCCGGAATTCGGGTAGGCCACCAACGGCTTATCGGAGGCGTGTTGCAGAGTGCCCAGCGCGTCAGTCACCAGTTCCAGCGGCACACAATTAACCCCGACGGCGGCCACCCGCGGTTCCGCGCGCAGCAGCGCAGCGACGTCCGCAAGGGGCGTTCCGTCACTGATGTGGCCGCTGTCCCGCAGCGTAAACGTGAACCAGGATTCGACGTCGAACTCTGCCACGAGCGCCAACAGCGCCTCCGCTTCGGCGTACGACGGCAGGGTCTCGCACGCCAGGAAATCGGCCCCGGCCTCCACCAGCGCCGCAATACGCGGGCGGTGGAAGTCCCGGAATTCCGTGGCCGAAAGCGTGTAGTCGCCGCGGTATTCGGAGCCATCGGCGAGGTATGCGCCGTAGGGTCCAACGGATCCGGCCACCAGCAAAGGGCCGCTCGAAGAGCCCTCGGCCAAGGCTTCCTGGCGGGCTTCGTCGGCCAGCCGGACGCTCAACGCCACCAATTCCAACGACTCCTCCACGGACAACCCGCGCCGCGCAAAGCCCTGCGGAGTGGCCTGGTAGCTGGCCGTGATGGCTACGGAGGCGCCGGCGTCGAAGTAGTCGCGGTGGACTTGCTTGATCAGATGCGGCTGCTCCAGCAGGACCTTGGCAGACCACAACGCGTCTTCCAGGTCGCAGCCGTGGGCCTCCAATTCCGTGGCTAACGCACCGTCCAGGACCAAGTCCTTGCCGGCGTTGAGGAGAGTGCTGAGCGTGGTGTTCTGTGGCATGGGTCCTTCCCCAAAAAGAAAACCGCAGCTTGTCCGAAATTCCCGCCGTACAACGTGAGGAGTCGCGAACAAGCTGCGGTTTTGTGACTACGTGTGACCCTAGATGACGTAACGTTCGTCTTCGTGGTCGCCCGGGTGGTCCTTGACCAAACCAGCGGCAAGGGTGTTGCCGTCGATGGGGTCGATCACCAGGAAAGCGCCGGTGCGGCGGTGGTGCAGGTAGTTCTCCAGCGGCAACGGAGCAGACAGGCGGAGCTGTGCGTGTCCGATGTCGTTGAGCTCGAGGTTGGATGCCGGCTCCACGTTGAAGGTGGCCAGATCCAGCTTGCCGGTGACGTTGCGGACCAGTGCCTGGACCGTGCGCGTGCCGTGCTTCACCAGGACCTTCTGGCCTTCGCGGAGCGGCTTCGGCGAGAGCCAAGCCAGCGACGCATACAGGTCTGCGGTGCTTTCGCGGACCGTACCGGCAGCGGCGATGGTGTCGCCACGGGCGATGTCGATCTCGTCAGCCAGGCGGACAGCCACGGACTGCGGAGCTGCGGCCTCGTCCAACGACTGGCCGGCGAAGTCGATGCCGATCACCGTAGTGGTGCGCGGTTCGTGGCCCGGGCTGATGACACTGACTTCGTCGCCAACCTTGACCGACCCTTCGGTGATCTGGCCGGCGTAGGCGCGGTAATCGCGGTACGCCTCCACATTGAGCCCGGCAGCAACAGCATCCGGAGCCAAGGCACCCTGCGGACGGATCACCAGCTGGACCGGGAAGCGGAAGCTCTCCAGGTCGGCCTCAAGCTCGTCAGCAGCCGGGAGGGTTTCGAGGACCTCCAGCAATGCCGGGCCGGTGTACCAAGGCGTGCGCTCGGAGCGGTCCACCACGTTGTCGCCGTCGAGGGCGGAGACAGGAACCACGAAAAGGTCTGTAACCCCGCCAGCATTTGAATCTTCACGTCCCAAGCCAAGCTCGCGGGCAACCTTCTGCACGTCCGCTTCGATGTCGCGGAAGACCTGCTCGCTGAAGTCCACCAGGTCGATCTTGTTCACGGCCACGATCACGTGGGCAACGCGCAGCAGCTGCAGAACGGACAGGTGACGGCGGGTCTGCTCCAGCACACCCTTACGGGCGTCAATAAGTACGACGACGGCATCCGCAGTGGACGCGCCCGTCACCGTGTTCTTGGTGTACTGAACGTGGCCGGGGCAGTCGGCCAGGATGAAGCTGCGGCGGTCCGTAGCGAAGTAGCGGTAGGCCACATCGATGGTGATGCCTTGCTCGCGCTCGGCACGCAGGCCGTCGGTCAGGAGGGCGAGGTCGATCCCGCCCTTCTCGCCGCCGAAGCCGCGGTCCGCAGAGGTGCGGGCAACGGCGTCGAGCGTGTCAGCAAGAATCGCCTTGGAATCGTGAAGGAGGCGGCCCACCAAAGTGGACTTGCCGTCGTCGACCGATCCGGCGGTGGCGAAACGGAACAGTGTTGTGGGCAGGGCTGTTTCCAGCCCGGCAGCCAAAGTTTCGGTGCTCATTTAGAAGTAGCCGTCCTTCTTGCGGTCTTCCATGGCTGCCTCGGAGATGCGGTCATCTGCTCGGGTGGCGCCACGTTCGGTCAGGGTGGAGGCAGCGACTTCAACAACGACGTCGGCCACGGTGCGGGCATCGGATTCCACAGCACCTGTGCAGGACATGTCGCCCACCGTGCGGTAGCGCACCAGTTTGGTGATGACATCCTCGTGGGGCAGCGGCTGGGATACCTCGCCCACCGCGCGCCACATGCCGTCGCGGGCGAAAACTTCGCGCTCGTGGGCGTAGTAGAGGCCGGGGAGCTCGATGTTCTCGCGCTCGATGTAGCGCCAGATATCCAGCTCGGTCCAGTTGCTGATGGGGAACGCACGGACATGCTGGCCTACCGTGTGGCGGCCGTTGTACAGGTTCCACAGCTCGGGGCGCTGGTTGCGCGGATCCCACTGGCCGAATTCGTCGCGGAGGCTCAGGATGCGTTCCTTGGCGCGGGCCTTGTCCTCGTCACGGCGGCCGCCGCCGAAGACGGCGTCGAACTTGTTCTTCTGGATCGCATCAAGCAACGGAACAGTCTGCAGCGGATTGCGGGTGCCATCAGCGCGCTCTGCCAGCTCGCCGCTGTCGATGAACTCCTGGACCGAGCCGACAACCAGCTTCAAACCCAGTCGCTCCACCGTACGGTCGCGGAAGTCGATGACCTCAGGGAAGTTGTGCCCCGTGTCCACGTGCAGGACGGGGAACGGAACCTTGCCCGGCCAAAACGCTTTGGTGGCCAGGTGCAGCATGACCACGGAGTCCTTGCCGCCGGAGAACAGCAGCGCAGGCTTCTCAAACTCGGCAACAACCTCGCGGATGATATGAATGGCCTCGGATTCGAGGGTGTCCAGCGACGAAAGGCGAGTCGATTCCGGAGCCGAAGCTGCAGATGCCGCCCCGGGAGTGGCATCGGGCCTGTCGTAGCTGGACGCAATGCTGCTTGCAGCATTGCCGTCCAGCGAAGGGGCGGGGGCGGCATCTGCTGCGTAGGCGTCCGTTGTCGTTTGGGTGCTCATGTGTGTAGTCCGCATTCTGTCTTGTCGGATCCTGCCCAACGGCCGGCGCGGGGGTCTTCACCCGGGGCCACTTTGCGGGTGCAGGGCTGGCAGCCGATGGACGGGTAGCCCTGGCTCAGGAGGGGGTTGACGGGAAGGATGTTGTCCTCGGAGTACTCGATCAGCTGATCGAAGGTCCAGTCGACCATCGGGTTCACCTTGACCAGGCCGAAGCCTTCATCCCAGGTGACCACCGGAGTGTTGGTGCGGGTGGGTCCCTCGTCGCGACGGACGCCGGTGAACCACACCTCGTAGCCGGCCAGCGAGCGACGCAGGGGCTGTACCTTGCGCAGTGCACAGCACTGGGCGGGGTCGCGGGCGAACAGGTCCTTGCCCAGGAGGCGGTCCTGCTGTTCCACGGTGTTTTCCGGAAGGACGTCCACCACGTTGACGCGGAGGTTTGCTGCGACTTCGTCGCGTGTCTCGTACGTTTCCTTGAAGTGGTAGCCGGTTTCCAGGAACAAGACGTCGACGCCGGGAAGCTGGTCCGCCACCAAAGCCGGCAGGACGGCGTCGGCCATGGAGCAGGCCACCGTCACCGTGGGCAGCTCGAAGTTGCGCGCCACCCAGGCGATGGCTTCGGTGGCGGAGGCGTTCCAGCCGAGCTCTACCGCACCGGCCTCGGCCAGGGCCTTGAGCTCCTCATGGGATCGCAGCGCCGGACGGGCAGCTGCGCTGGCGAGGTTGGTGATGGTGACGGGATCTGTCATTGGAGATCTCCTTCATCGGCGGAGTGTGCCCACTCAGCGAAGGTCTGGCCCTCGGCGCCAACGGCGACGAACTTACGGACCACACGCTCCACGTAATCGGGCAGGTCTTCCACGGTGACCTTGAGGCCGCGGACCGTACGTCCCAGACCGGCTTCCTCGCGCTCGTTGTTCGCCAGCCCGCCACCGAGGTGGACCTGGAAACCCGGGGTGGGGTCGCCGTCGGGCGTTGGCAGCATCATGCCCTTCAGGCCGATATCGGCCGTCTGGATACGTGCGCAGGAGTTGGGGCAGCCGTTGATGTGGAGGGACAGTGCCGACGGCAGCTGCTTGGACTCCACGAGGTCGGCCAGTCGGCGTTCCAGTTCAGCGATGGCCGTAGCAGCCGTGACCTTGGTTTCCACGATGGCCAGCTTGCAAAACTCGATGCCCGTGCAGGCAATAGTGCCGCGGCGGAATACGGAGGGACGGGCGGAGAGGCCCAGGGTGTCCAGTTCGGCGATGAGCGGCTCTACCTGCTCCTTGGCCACATCCAGGATGACCAGTTTCTGGTGAGGAGTAGTGCGGAGACGGTAGCTGCCGTGCTTCTCCAAGGTATCCGCCAAGGTGACAAGAGCTTCGCCGGACGTGCGGCCCACTGTGGGGGTCACACCGATGAAGAACTTGCCGTCCTTCTGCTCGTGAACGCCGATGTGATCCCCGGGAGCCGTGGGCTTGGGAGCGGCAGGGCCATCCGGAAGCTTGAAGCCCAGGTACTCGTCCTCCAGGATCTGGCGGAACTTGGCCGGACCCCAGTCGTTCATCAGGAACTTCAGGCGGGCCTTGGTGCGCATGCGGCGGTAGCCGTAGTCGCGGAAGATGCTGGTGACGCCGAGCCAAACCTCTGCGGCGACATCGGCCGAGACGAACACACCGAGGCGTTCGGCCAAGCGCGGGTTGGTGGAGAGACCTCCGCCAACCCAGAGATCGTAGCCGGCACCAAGTTCAGGGTGGACGACGCCCACCAAAGCGAAGTCGTTGATCTCGTGCACCACGTCCTGGGACGGGTGGCCCGTGATGGCGGTCTTGTATTTGCGCGGCAGGTTGGCCAGCTCGGGGTCGCCGATGAATCGTTCGGCGAGCTCGTGGATCAGCGGTGTGGGGTCGATGATCTCGTCCTTGGCGATGCCCGCAACCGGGGACCCGAGGATGACACGGGGAACGTCGCCGCAGGCTTCGGTGGTAGACAGCCCGATGCCCTCAAGGCGGCGCCAGATTTCCGGTACGTCTTCGACACGGATCCAGTGCAGCTGGATGTTCTGCCGGTCCGTGAGGTCGGCCGAGCCGCGGGCGAAGTCCACGGAAATCTGGCCGATGACGCGCAGCTGTTCGGTGGTCAGCGCACCGCCGTCGATGCGCACGCGCAGCATGAAGTACTTGTCTTCGAGCTCGTGCGGTTCAAGCGTTGCCGTCTTGCCGCCGTCGATCCCGGGTTTGCGCTGGGTGTAGAGGCCCCACCAACGGAAGCGGCCATGAAGATCAGTGCCATCGATCGAGTCGAAGCCCTCTTTGGAATAGACAGACTCAATGCGCTCACGGACGTTCAGTCCGTTGTCTTCCTGTTTCCAGGTTTCGTTGGCATTCAGTGGCGCGGTGCCGTCAACCTTCCACTGGCCGTGGGGCTTGGCGGCAGGGCGGGTGCGCGCCGGACGCGAGGGGACTGCGGTGTCCGAGGACGCACCGGCTACAGCTGTATCTGTCATACATCGACTGTAGGTCTGGCCAGATTTAGCCAGCAAAGGTCCGGAAATGCTAAGTCACCTAGGGAAACATTTCGTCACGAACACGCCAGCGGCCTTGTCCGGAGGGCGTGTTTTGTGCAGGTCAATTTGGCCCCTTTTCCGCGTGAATAAAGGTTAGGAGAGCCTTTCCAACACTGCGTCGTACCGTTCCAGTGCGATCTCCGCGAGCACCTTTGAGGGCAGCAACGGAGCCGCAACAACGTCCGCGCCGGCCTTCGCCAACTGATCGTGGAAATAGCCTGTCGCCAGCAGGTACGAAGCAATGAAGACCCTGCCTGCTGGGCCGTTCGGTTCGGCGGCGGGTTCGGCGGCGAGTTCGGCGCGCAAGGAGGCGACGCCGTCGGGCACTGTTGGCTGGGCACTTGCACCATAGGCCACCCGCACCTTGTTCGGCAGCAGCTCTGCGAGCAGTCTCGCCTGCTCTTCCGAATCAACCGAGCCGTCCGGAAGGGATGATCCCGCGGCAGCCAGCAGCACGCCGTCGTGCTCCTGCAGCCCCGCCGCGCGCAAGTGTGTGGCCAACAACTCAGCGAGCCGCGGGTCCGGACCCAACGGCCTGGCGGCCACTACCTCGGGGCGGGTCTTGATGGCCTTGGGCACGTCCACCTTGATGTGGAAGCCGGTGGACAGCAAAAGCGGTACGACGACGGCGGCAGTCCCTTCGGGCAGGCCCTCCACCACGCCGCCCAACTCGGGTTCCTGGACGTCGACGTACGCCTCAACCACGCGCAACCCGGGACGGAGTGCTTCAATGTCGGCCATCACGCGACGGATGGCGGCCTGCCCTTCGGCGTTCCGGGTTCCGTGGGCGCAAGCGATCAAAACGGGGCTGTTCATGGCAGCTAGCGTAACGTTGAGCCAGCATCTATTGAGAGTCGTATCCAGAAAGAACCCGTCCACTTGATTTCCATCGACATCGTCCTTCTCTGGCTCGACCTGGTTGGCGTGTTCTTCTTCGCGGTCTCAGGATCCCTGCTGGCTGCCCGCAAACAGTTCGACATCGTTGGCTCCGTGCTCCTCGGTTCCATTGTTGCCCTGGGCGGCGGCGTGATTCGCGACATCGTCATCAATGCCGGTCCCCCGATCGCCTTCACAAATCCGGCCTATCTGGCTCCCCCGCTGCTCGCTGCGATGCTGGTCTACTTCCTGTTCTCCTCGGTCCAGCGCTTCACGTCCCTATTAACACTGTTCGACGCCGGTGGGCTGGCTCTGTTTTGCATCACCGGAACGCTTAAGGCCCTGACTGCCGGGATGAACCCCGTGGCCGCGATCCTGCTCGGTGTCACCACCGCGGTGGGCGGCGGCCTGCTGCGCGACATTACGGCGAACGAAATTCCTACGCTGTTTAATGCCCGCGATCTCTATGCACTCCCGGCGTTTGTGGGGGCCGGCCTCACCACGCTCCTCTGGCATCTGGGGAACTTCACGGGGCTCACAGCGTGCGTTGTGGCAGCGGTTGTTTTCGCCTTCCGGGTTACGGCTTGGCGACGCAGTTGGCATGTCCCGCTGGCCGTTCGTGGCTGGCACCGTCCGGGCGCCGGCCCAGGCGCAATTTCGGGTGCCCGGGATTAGCTAGGATAAGAGCATGACTGACATGTTCCTCGAGAAGTTCCGCGCGCTGGTCCCAAAGTATCTCGAGGATGAATGGCAGGAAGAAGACGGCCTCACGCCCGACGAACTGGACGACGCCCTCTCCGATCACACCTTCACCATCCCGCTGGTCCTGCGCGAGTTCTACCTCGCGATCGGTGGCTGCGAGGACCTCATGGAGGCCTACCATTACTTCTGGGACCCCGAGGAACTCGAAGTGGACGATGAAGGCTTCCTCATGTTCCTTGAGGATGAGGAAGAGCAGTTCACCTGGGGCTTCCGCACCGCCGATCTCGGCATCCCGGACCCCATCGTCTGGCGCCGCAACAACGCCCGCGGCCAGTGGAAGAGCGAGGAAGGCACGTTCTCCGAGTTCGTCTTCGATATGTTCGAGTGGGCCTTCAACGACGACGAAGACTAACTTTCAGTTTTGCAGCGGCCCCTTCCCTGACCTTCCCGGTCAGGGTGGGGGCTGTTTTGTTTGCGGCACGTGTGCGGCCACCACCCACTTTGATTTTGGAGCGGCCCTGACACGCCGTCGAGGTGGCGTGTCGCTGGACTATTGCGGTCAAAGTGGGTGGCGGCGGTACAGCCACAGAGGGAGCTTACGACGGCGGAACCCACCCGGGTGCGTACCTCGCCGGGGCAAAGCGGCCGGCTTCCCTCTTGCGCAGGACTGTCAGGACTTCAGCCACCATGCGCTCAGGGTGGTGAACGACGTCCGCATAGTAGTAGTGGAGGCTCAATAGCCCTCCCCGCATGGCTGCGTTGTTCCTGTACTGGTCCTTCTTGACCTGTTTCCCCTCAAGGTGGGTGCCGCCGTCGATTTCAACGATCAGGCACTCGTTGACAAGGCAGTCCACCTCACCCACCTCCGGCACGTCCACGTGCATCTGGACCTTGAGGCCCGCCTTGGTGAAGTGTGTATGCGCCAGCACCTCGAGGAGGGAGTCGGCACGCGGAAGAACCAAGTCCAAGGTTTCCCGGATCCTGCCATTTCTGTTGCCCGGAAGCTTTGATCTCAGGAAGTCGGTGGAGAGCAGTGCAAGGCTGGCTGCACTCTGCACCATGACGAGCGCGTCGAGTTCGGGCAAGCATCGGAGGGCGTGGATCAACACATCTGCTACCCCGGCAACAGGCAAGTACGGATGATCGGGGTGCAGACGGGCCCCGTGGTGGACCACTCGTCGCCTCGCCAGCCCAGTGCTGCAGCTTAGATGGACTTCCTCTGCTCCCCCAAGGGCCCAGAGACCATAGAACCGCGCGGCAGAGACGCAGGTGATCACACCGTCCGCTCGAAAGGCAGCAACGACGTCCGGGTCGGCCTCCCTGAGCGTGTAAACGCCGCGGTGCAAACGTTTGATGGCCCCGGTACTGACAGCCTTCGCGAGGACCCGCTGGGAGAAGCCCGCCTTCCTGAGGGTTTCCGTCTTGGCTGTTCCGTGCCGGCTTCGGAGGAATGTGGTGAGCTCCATGTAGCCATGCTGGGTTCGACGCGGCCCTTCCGGTTGCCGGGATTGCCCCTATGTGGACAACCGCATGTACCTCCACCACCCTGTTTGCCGGCCCGGAACCTTGCGACACACCCCATGTACGGCGAGTCCCGGCCCTCTGCGGTTCAAAGTGGGTGATGGAGGCTCGGCGCTTCGCTGTAAATCGCACGGCAGATAAGAAAAAACCGTTGACCCAAAGAGTTGCATATGTGACAGGATTGTCATAAGCTTTTCACGGATCCACTAAATGCCTCCGGTGGGTCTGATGCGAACGGAGATTGTGGTCCCGGTTCGGTGCAGCGTATGACTCGTAACGTTGCAACGAACCGGGGCCATTCCGTTTTTCCGGAAACTTCAAGTTTGGGCGCGCGCGGCCACCACCCACTTTGATTCCACCAGCAGCCCAACACGCCGCCACCACAGGCGAGTCATCACGCGCGAACACTCAAAGTAGGTGGTGACGGTACGGGTTCCCCGACGGCGAAGGGCCTGCAACCGGAATCCAGACAACAAAAAACAGGCGCCCGGCCTACAAAAGACCGGACGCCTGCGAAAGTAAAGAAGAACCTAGCTGCTGCGGTCCACCACGGCATGCGCGAAGTTGGTCAGCGACGCCTTCACCACTCCCTCGGGCAGCGGGGCCAGTGCAGCCACGGCCTCGGCGGACCACTGGCGGGCGATCTTCCAGGACTCGTTGGTCACAGGGTGCTCGCGCAGGCCGGCCACGGCCTCAGCCAGGGCGGCATCGGAGGACAGGTCGCCGTCGATCAATTCCAGGAGAGCAGTGGCCGAGGCATCCCCTGCAGTGGCGTCGCGGCGGAGCAGCAACACGGGCAAGGTGGGCACACCTTCGCGGAGGTCGGTGCCCGGGGACTTGCCGGACTTGACCTTCACACCGGTGACATCGATGACGTCGTCGGCAAGCTGGAAGGCAACGCCCACCTTCTCGCCGTACTCCACCAGCAGGTCCTCGTAGGCCTCATCGGCGCCGGCAAAGATCGCACCGAGCTGCCCGGAGGCGGCCACCAAGGAGCCGGTCTTGTCCGCGATGACGGACAAGTAGTGCTCCACGGGATCCTCGTCTTCGCGCGGTCCTACGGTTTCGTGGAGCTGGCCGAGGCACAGGCGTTCGAAGGTTCGGGCCTGGATGCCCAGGGCGCGGGAGCCGAGCTCGGACACCAGGATGGAAGCGCGGGCGAAGATGAGGTCACCGGTGAGGATGGCCACCGAGTTGCCCCAGACTTCATGGGCCGTAGGAGCACCGCGGCGGAAGGGGGCGGAGTCCATCACGTCATCGTGGTAGAGCGTTGCGAGGTGGGTGAGCTCCACAACTACTGCAGCCTGGACAACCTCGGGACGTGAAGCATCGCCAAGGTGGGCGCACAGCAGGGTAAGCAGTGGGCGGATGCGTTTGCCACCGGCTTCCACCAGGTGACGCGACGTTGCATCAGCCAGGGGGTCCGAGTTGGAGATGGCTTCGCGGAGTTTCTTTTCCACCCGGGCAAGGTTGGTGGTGATGGCAGGACCCAGCTCCGGATCACCGGCAATGGCGGCGAAACCGGCGGGCAGCTGGAGTCCCGTTGCGATCGCGGTGGTGTTGGGAGCAGGCTCAACAGCCTGCGGCAAGCCATGCCCGGCATGCGTCCAGCTGTGTTCGGCAGAGTTCGTCACGGGTTAACCCTAACTAGTTGGTGCGGAAACCGCGGTGTCGGAGCCTGCCGGCGTCAGGGCACGGGCAGAGGAAGTGTTGGACGTGGCCGGAACCAGCATCTCGAGGACCCGGATGACGCGGTCTTCGAAGCCCTTCGCGGCGGGGTCCGTGAGGTTGGCGAGCAGGCGGACCACAAAGCGCATCAGCACAGGAATCGGCATCCCGGTTCGCAGGGCGAGCTTCATCACGGCAGGCTTGCCGATCAGGAAAGCGAAAGCGCGTCCCAGCGTAAAGTGCGATCCCCACTGGTCCCGCACATAGTCCGCGTAACGCGAAAGGTGCGCGTCGGCGTCATGCGTTGACCAACCGGCTGAAGCCGCCCTCGAAGAAGAGTCGATCAGGAACTCTGCCGCGAACCGTGCGGACTCCATGGCGTAGGAGATGCCTTCGCCGTTGAACGGGGACACCATGCCACCGGCGTCGCCCAGCAGGAGCAACCCGGGTGAGTAGTGCGGGGTGCGGTTGAAGCCCATGGGCAGGGCGGCGCCGCGGATCTCCCCTACCTGATTTTCCGGCGTGAAGCCCCACTCTGAGGGCATCCCGGCGGTCCATTCGCGCAGGACCTGCTTGTAGTCCAGCTTGCCGAACTCCTTGGAGGAGTTCAGGATGCCCAGGCCCACGTTGGAGGTGCCGTCGCCAACACCAAAGACCCAGCCGTAGCCGGGCAGCGGCTTGCCGGATTTGCCGGGAAGTTCCAACCAGCCTTCCATCCAGTCGTCGTCATGGCGGGGGGACGTGAAGTAGGTACGCACGGCGACGCCCAGCGGACGGTCGTCGCGCTTATGCATCCCCAACGACACGGCGGTTCGCGTCGAGTTTCCGTCTGCGGCGAGCACGACGTCGGCATGGAAGTCGCGCGTTTCGCCCGTCTTGCGTCCGGACTCGTCAAGGATGGACGCCCGTGCGCCGATGACGCGACCGTCGTCGGCGGTCAAAGCGGAGGTGACGCTGTGGCGTTCAAGAACGACGGCGCCAGCGGCTTCTGCGTGCCGGGCCAACGATTCGTCGAAGCCAAGCCGCGTACGGATCAGGCCATACGTGGGAAAGTCGGAAACCTCGGGCCACGGCAATTCAATGGTGCGTCCACCGGCGATGAGGCGGAGGCCCTTGTTGCGGCGCCACCCGTCCTCCACAGCGTGGGACAGCCCAAGCTTCTGGATCTCGCGGACGGCGCGCGGGGTGAGGCCGTCGCCGCACACTTTCTCACGCGGGAAAGAGGTCTTTTCCAGCACCGTGACGTCGATGCCCGCCTGGGCGAGGTAATACGCGGCGGTGGACCCGGCCGGGCCCGCGCCAACAATCAGTACTTTCACGTCGTCCTAAATCAGCAGGCGGTACGGGGTCAGCCGGCCTGTTGGCGCGGCTTGATCTGGCGGCGAAGCTTGGCCACGGGAACACTTTCGCGGTGCTCGGCGGGCTTCTGTGCGCGGTGCACGGCGACAATGCCGCCGCTGAGGTTGCGGTAAGTAATATCGGTCCAGCCGGCGTCGCTGAGCCACTGGGCCAAGTGGTCCTGGTCCGGCCAGGCACGGATGGACTCGGCGAGGTACACATAGGCGTCCGGATTGGAGGACACCTTGGTAGCGATGGCCGGGAGCGCACGCATGAGGTACTCGGTGTAGAGGTTGCGCCACAGCGGCACTACGGGGTGCGAGAACTCGGCAATGACCAGGCGGCCGCCGGGCTTGGTGACGCGCAGCATTTCCTCCAGTGCCTTGCGGGGCTCTACGACGTTGCGCAGGCCGAAGGAGATGGTGGAAGCGTCGAAGCTGTTGTCCGCGAACGGCAGGTTGGTGGCGTCGCCGGCGATGAAGTCGATGTCCGGGCGGCGGCGCTTGCCCACTTTGAGCATGCCCAAGGAGAAGTCGCAGGCCACGACGTCCACGCCGGCGTCTGCGTAGGGTTCGCTGGAGGTTCCGGTGCCGGCGGCGAGGTCCAGGACCTTCTGGCCAACCTTCACATCCACGGCATCAACCACGATCCGGCGCCAACGCCGGGTCTGCCCCATGGACAGGACATCATTGACGACGTCGTATTTTGGGGCGACATCATCAAACATCGTCGCAACTTCGTCCGGACGCTTTTCCAAGGATGCTCGGTTCACCCTGTAATTGTCTCAGACATTCAGCCGACTTTGCTGCGCTGTAGAAGTCGGCTCAGATTCTGGTTGTCCGCGGGAGTACTGTTGTTCCATCATGACGAGCACGCTCCGCACCTTGACAGTCCCCCTCGATGTTGAATCATCCTCCGGGGGGCTGCCGTCGTTTCTGGTGCGGGACGACATTCTTTGCTGGTCCCGCCGCGAGGCTGGGTTGGTGGGCTACGGCGAACTGACCCGCTTCAACGCCACCGGACCCGAGCGTTTCCTTGAGGCCGATATCTGGTGGCGGCACCTCATTCTTGAGGCCGAAATCACTGATCACGTGGAGCTTCCGGGAACCGGTCCCGTGGCTTTCGGCTCGTTCGCCTTCTCCAAAACCTCCCCGCATGTGTCCCGTTTGATCCTCCCGGAGCTGGTGGTAGGGATCCGCGATGGCCGCGCCTGGGCAACCCAACTAACGTTCGACGACGACCCCCTCACCGAAGCGGGCGTCCTCGCCTCCGTGCACCGCTGGCTGACAGAACCGGAATCGAACGGTGAGGATTCGGCGGCAGGAGGGTCCGACGTCGTGCCCTCTGCCAAGGTGATTGCCGCTGACGGTTCCGCCGGTCACCTCAGCCATGGTTCCCTCAGCGAGGACGCGTGGATGCAGGCAGTGTCCAACGGCGTGGAGGAGATCCGCGCCGGGAAACTGGAGAAGCTGGTGTTGGCGCGCGACGTCGTCGCGAACCTTCCGGAGGGCGTCAACGCCGCGGAGGTACTTCGCCAACTCGCCGCAAGGTACCGCGAATGCTGGACGTACGGCGTGGACGGATTGGTGGGCGCAACGCCTGAGATGCTGATTCAGGTGGAGGGCCGCACCGCACAAGCCCGTGTGCTGGCAGGAACCTTGGATCGACGTGATGCCGACGGCATGGACGGCTCCCCCATGGAATATGCGGAGCGGGTCCTGGCTGGATCCGAGAAGCAGCGGCATGAGCACGAGATCGCGATCGATTCCCTGACGCGTCAGCTTGCGCCCTTCTCGGACGCGATGAACTCACACAGCGAACCCTTCATTCTTGAACTACCCAATGTGTGGCATCTGGCCTCGGACGTGAAGGCGGAGTTGGCGGATATCGAGGGGCACGTGCCCACGTGTTTGGCCCTGATCAACGCGCTGCACCCTACGGCCGCAGTGTGCGGAACCCCCACACTGGTTGCCGGTGCGTTGATCCGCAAACTCGAACACCTGGACCGGGGCCCGTACGCCGGACCTGTCGGTTGGCTCGACGCCGCCGGCAACGGCGAATGGGGTATCGCGCTCCGGGGCGCGGTGATCGAGGACGCCAACACGGTGCGCCTGTACGCGGGGTGCGGCATCGTCGAGGGCTCCCAGCCGGAGGCCGAACTGGCGGAAACCTGGGCGAAATTCCGGCCGATGCTTGAAGCGCTGGGAATCCGCCGCTGAATCTGGGATTCCAGACAGAGCTCCTTCGGGCGTGGTTGATAAGCGCGTAAGCTTGTTATCCAATAGTGAAACTTCGTTTCCTGTGATGCACATCTCACGTTCGGCGCTACACTAAAACCGACTCAGTTCAGCATCCACCGCAACAAAAGGTAAACAACATGCAGATCTCCCGTTCGGTTCTGTCCGGCACCAAGATTGCCGCCGTGCTCGCAGCCGGCGCACTGGCCCTCACCGCCTGCGGTGGCTCCTCCACCCCGGCCGCCTCGGATGACTCGGGCCTCAAGCTCATCAACTCCGGCAAGCTCACGGTGTGCTCGGACGTTCCCTACGAGCCGTTCGAATTCCAGAAGGACGGCAAGATTGTCGGCTTCGACATGGACATCGCCGCCGAGCTCGCCAAGGACGTCAAGGCCGAACTCAACGTGGTGGACAGCTCCTTCGAAGCAATCGAGACCGGCACCGCACTGACCGGCTGCGACGTCTCCATCTCCTCGATCTCCATCACCGACGTCCGCAAGAGCGTCATGGACTTCTCCACCCCTTACCTGGACGACGACCTGACCCTCGTGGCCACCTCGTCCTCCGGCATCAGCAACATCGACGGCGCCAAGGGCAAGAAGGTCGGCGTCCAGCAGGCCACCACCGGCGCCCAGTACGCCAAGGACAAGGGAATCGACGCACAGCAGTTCGAAGACTCCGGCCTCCTGGTCCAGGCCCTCAAGGCCGGCACCATCGACGCCGCGATCGGCAACCAGTCCGTCCTGGGCTACGCCATCAAGGACGACTCCAACCTCAAGCGCGTTGAAGACTACGCAACGGGCGAGAAGCTGGGCATCTCCATCAAGAAGGGCAACACCGCCATGACGGACGCCGTGAACGCCACGCTGAAGCGCATCACCGACGACGGCTCCCTCAAGAAGTTCGAGACCACCTGGTTCGGCGAAGCCACCAAGTAGTCCGAGCCCCGGCTCCCCCAGATCCACGCAGGCGGGCCCCGAAACGACACGTTGTTTCGGGGCCCCACCTGCGCAACATGAATGTGAGAACCCCATGGCAATGACTGCACGTCAACGAGCCAAAGTCAGTTTGTACGTCCAGGCCGGAATCTTCGTCGTGGCCGTGGCCGCAGTGATCCTCGCTGTGGACTGGAAGACGATTGGCACCAGCGTCTTCAACTTCTCCAAAATCGGACCGATGTTCCCGGACATCTTCCTGGTGGGCCTCAAGAACACCCTGATTTACACGTTCCTCGGCTTCGTGGTGGGCTTGTCCGGAGGCCTTCTGCTGGCCCTGATGAAGCTCTCGTCCTTCCCGCTGTACCGCTGGCTCGCAACGGGATACATCGAGTTCTTCCGGGGTGTTCCCGCACTGCTGGTCTTCATCGCTTTCGGCTACGGCGTTCCGCTGGCCTTCGGAATCCAGTGGGACGTGAACATCATCGTGATGGTCTCCCTGGGTATGGTCGCAGCCGCGTACATCGCTGAAACCCTCCGTGCAGGCCTTCAGGCCGTGCCCAAGGGCCAGATGGAAGCAGCCCGTTCGCTGGGCATGCCACAGTGGCGGGCCATGGTTTCCATCGTCATCCCGCAGGCTTTCAAGATTGTCCTCCCGCCGCTCACCAACGAGATCATCCTGCTCACTAAGGACTCCTCGCTGATCTACGTCCTGGGCCTCACCGCGTCCCAGTACGAGCTCACCAAGTTCGGGCGCGACGGCATCTCCAGCCTCGGAGCCGGCTTGACGCCACTGCTCGTGGCCGGCGCCTTCTACCTGGTCATCACCATCCCCTTGAGCCTCCTGGCACGGAAGTTCGAAAGCCGCTCCGCGCGGACGAAGCGATAGGCAGGACAGTCATGAATAACTCCACTGGGAGCACGTCCGGCGTTCGCGCTGCGGGCGTCGACATCAAGGATCTCCGCAAGTCCTACGGCAGCAACGAGGTCCTCAAAGGTATCTCCCTGACCGTTGAACCTGGTCAGGTAGTTTGCCTGATCGGGCCCTCGGGTTCCGGCAAGTCCACCCTCCTTCGCTGCGTCAACCTGCTTGAGCAGCCCAACGCCGGCACCATCAATGTGGGCAAGTTCGAGGCTACCGACCCCGACGTAGACCTCAACAAGATGCGCCAAAGCGTTGGAATGGTGTTCCAGCACTTCAACCTGTTCCCGCACCTCAGCGTCCTGGACAACTGCACCATCTCGCAGACTAAGGTCCTCAAGCGTTCCAAGTCCGAAGCTGCTGACGTAGCGCGCCACAACCTGGAGCGCGTTGGCTTGGGACACCTCGCCGACCGATTCCCGGATCAGCTCTCCGGTGGCCAGCAGCAGCGCGTGGCTATTGCCCGGGCCCTGTCCATGGACCCGCAGCTCATGCTTTTCGATGAGCCCACCTCTGCCCTCGACCCCGAAACCGTGGGCGACGTCCTGGCCGTCATGCGCAAGCTGGCACAGGAAGGCATGACCATGCTGGTGGTTACCCACGAGATGGGCTTCGCCCGCGAAGTTGCCGACCGCGTGGTCTTTATGGACGCCGGCGTTGTGGTGGAAGAAGGGCCGGCGGAAAACGTCATCAGCGCCCCCACCCAGCCTCGCACCAAGGAATTCCTGCGCCGCGTCCTGGATCCCACGCACATTGGTGTGGAGGAAGCGTAGCTCCTTCGTTTTGCTCCGCCGACGGGCGGGCGGCACTCCTCTGTGGGTGGTGCCCGCCCGTTTTTGCGTGCTTGGGCGCACCCGCTTCCGCATCCCGACCAACCCACACCAACCCACTACTCCCGCCCCGCGCCCACACCCGCACGGCGCACCGTTTCCGCCCGGCGCACCACTCGTTCACCGGCGGCGCACCCCTTCGCGCCATTCGCACCAGAGCGTACGGGCACGATCGGCGCCAACGGGCGCGTGGTTGGCGGGCATTGGTCTTAGCGGGCCGTCAGGACCTGGCTCACTGCAGAGGAAATGGCTTCCTTAATCCGAGCATGAAGTACCCGCAGGCCTGCCCGGTCCACGCGCACCTCCACAATGGTGCGCCCCTTGAGCGGCGCCTTGAGCGCCGAGGTAAGTTCCGCCGTCGTACTTACCGCTTGATGTCCGACGCCGTACGCCGCCGCGAGTGCCGCGATGTCCACTGAGTGCGGGGTGCCAAAGAGGCGTTCGACGGCGGTGCCGTAGGCGCCTGAGTCCTCGACGGCGCCGTGCTCGAGGAGGCTGAAGATGGCACCGCCGGCGTCGTTGAGCACCACGATGCGCAGGTCCGGCACAGGTTCACCGTGGCCGAGGAGCAACCCCCCGGCGTCGTGGAGGAAAGTGACATCGCCCAGGAGGACCGTCGTTTCGCGTCCGCTGCCCAAGGCAATACCTGTGGCTGTGGCGATGGTGCCGTCGATGCCGGCGAGGCCACGGTTGGCGTAAACACTGGCAATCGGTTCGGTGTGGGGTTGTCCGGCGAGGTCGACGTCGCGGATGCCGTTGGAGGACCCGAGCACCAACTGTCCGCGGGAGTGCTCCCAGACCGTAGCGCCTACTGACGGACCGTTCGCGAGGTTCTCCCCCACGAGCACCCCATCGAGGCCGTGTTGGGCGGCCGCGCCCGCGAGGAGCCAGGAATCGAGCCATTCGGCAGAGCCGCGGCCGGCGAAATCGGCGAGCTCGGGGAGGGTTTCGATCGGCGTTTCACGGCGTCGGCCAGCCTGGTACCAAGCAACAGGAACGGGCTGGTAGATGGCTGTCTCTACTGATTCGCGTGCCAGGAGGGATGCCACGGGACGGGACAGCGTGGCGCGGCCAAACAAGACCACGCGTTCGATCGGAGATGGTGATTCGGGCCCGAAATGCTCCAACAACACCCGGTACGGTCCCACTGCATTCGGGCCGAAGCGTGCGTTCGACGAGGGTTCGGCGAGCAGGGGCAGGCCATGGGCGCGGGCGAAGGCCTCGGCCACAGGGCCAGCGTCGTGACCTGCGAGGACTACGGTGCGTCGCTCGGCGAGTTCACTGGATGCTTCCGGGAGAACCAGTGCCTGAGGTCCGGCGTCGTAATGGAACACACCGTGTCCTGCAGCGGTAGGAAGCGCGTCGCCGTCGGCCGGCACCAAGGGGTCACGGAAGGCAAGATTCACTTGGACAGGGCCGGGCGGGGTGTCTTCGAGGGCGCCGGTCGCTGCGTACAGCGCCGTGGCAACTGCTTTTTGGGGATGGTCGCCCGCCGGAACGTCGACGGCGAATCTCACGTGATCGCCGAAGAGGTCCAGTTGGGTGGTGGTCTGGTTCGCCCCGGTTCCGTGGAGTTCTTCCGGGCGGTCCGCGGAAATAACCACCACGGGAACCGCGGAATGATTTGCTTCCATAACGGCCGGCAGCAGGTTGCCGACAGCCGTGCCGGATGTGGTTACCACGGCAACAGGGGCCTCGGTGGAAAGTGCCAGGCCAAGCGCGGTGAATCCGGCGTCCCGTTCATCGATCCGCACGTGCAGCCGGACGCGGCCCGAAGCTTCTGCTTCAGCCAGGGCGTAGGCCATGGGCGCAGAACGTGAACCTGGCGCCACCACCACGTGCCGCACACCGCCGTCGAGCAGTGCCGTAACGGCGATCCGGGCGGCACCAATGGATGTCAGAGAGTCCTGGGAAGTCACCGTTCCAGTCTATTGGCGTACGCGGACCCTCAACGCGCGCTTACACCCCGGCCCAAACACGCGGGAAGTGATAGAGCGTCCGGGAAGAGGAAGTGCTCCCCCACCCGGCAACCCGGGCGGGAGAGCACTCGTCATGCGGAAGGTACAGAAGCCTACTTACGGAAGACCTGCACCACCGAGGGGCGGGGAGCCCGCGCCGCACCCGCAGCGGGGGTAGCACCGGCCGGCACGTAGTCCGGGAAGAAGGAGTTCTGTGCCGCGAACGAGCCGTCCTCACCCGGGTGCTGGACGGCGACGAACACCGTGCGCTCTTCGTCGTGGATGATCGGACCACAGGTTTCAGCGTCGCGGGGAACAGCAAGGAACTGCTCAACCTTGCCGCGCTCCGGTCCTTCGAGGGTGACCTTGAACAACCCGTCGGCGTAGCCAATGGTGCCGGGGGCGCCGTCGGTGGAGATCCAGAGGTTGCCCACGGAGTCGAAGGCTACGTTGTCCGGGCAGGAGATCGGCGAGACTTTGTCGGCCGGGAAGCCGGAGAAGTACGTGGAGGTGTTCTTGGCGGGGTCACCGGCCACCAGCAGGAGGTTCCAGTTGAACTTGGTGCCTGTCTGCTCGCGGCCTTCGGTGATTTCCACGACGTGCCCGTCACGGTTGAGGGTGCGCGGGTTGACCTCGGTAGCGCCTTCCTTGCCCGGCTTGCCACGGTCGGTGTTGTTGGTGCAGGCCACGTAGACCTTGCCGGTACGCGGGTTGGGCTCAACATCTTCGCAACGGTCCATCTTGGTCGGCCCAACCTTGTCGGCGGCCAGGCGGGTGTAGACCAGGACTTCCGGGACGGTCATGCCGGGAACTGCGGAGGTGCCGTTGACTACCAGGGGCAGCCATTCGCCGGTGCCGTCGAAGGCGCCGTCGGCAGGAAGCTTGCCGGTACCGTCGATGTCGGCAGGCGAATCGCCCGTGAACTTGGCAACGTAGAGGTCACCTTCGGAGAGCAGGTTCATATTGTTCCTGCGGGCCTCGCGTGAGTCCCCGGCCTGGTACTTGCCCTTGGAAACGAACTTGTAGAGGTAGTCGAAGCGCTCGTCGTCGCCCATGTACGCCACTACCTTGCCGGACGGGGCAACAATGACGTTGGCGCCTTCGTGCTTGAAGCGGCCCATCGCGGAGTGCTTCTTGGGAGTGGAGCTGGGGTCGAACGGGTCAACTTCAACAATCCAGCCGAAGCGGTTGGTCTCGTTGGCGTAGCCGGCGTTCCGTGTGTCGAAGCGTGGCTCGTCGAGTTCCCACTGGCGGGTGGTTGCCTTGGCGGAGAGACCGTAGCGCTTGTCTCCGTCGCTGGTGCCGGGAGCGGCGAAGTAGCCGTTGAAGTTCTCTTCGCCGGAGAGGATGGTTCCCCAGGGGGTGGTTCCACCGGCGCAGTTGCCCAGCGTGCCCTTGATCCAGCGGCCTGCCGGGTCGTCGATCGTCTTGACCAGATCGGTACCGGCCGCGGCGCCCGTCAGTTCGTAAACAGTGTCCGTGAGGAAGCGACGGTTCAGGGGTGCTCCCTGGACGTAGTTCCACGGCTTGTTCTTGTTCTTGCGCTCGAGCTCCACCACGGCAAGGCCATGCCCGGCGCGTCCGATGGCACGTGCCTCTTTGGGGTCAAAGCCTTCGGGCAGCATGATGTTCTCGTTGGTGTACTCGTGGTTGCTGAAGAGTACGGCACGGCGATCCTTGGAACCCGGGATGGGCAGGATGTCCGTGTAGTCGTTGTTGTACCCGAACTGGCGGGCCTGGGCTGCGGCAGTCTGCGCGTTGAGGTCAAAGGCAGGCGAGTCGGCAAAGAGGGGGTCGCCCCAGCGGATGACCGGCTTCCAGTCGAAGCCCTCGGGCACGGTGAAGGCATCCACCGCTGCGTCTACCGGCTTGATGGCGGTGAACTTGAGCTTGGACTTGTCGAAGCCCTTCTTGGCGGCATCGGAGAGTCCGTTTCCCGGGTCGGCCACTGCGGTGTCGCCACCGGTCACGGCACCACCGAGGACGATGGCGAGCGCTCCTGCGGCACCGAGGCCCAGGGCGGCACGGCGGGACATGGCTGTGGAGGCAATGTCCCGGAAGTAGCCGTTGGCGCTCGTGTTGCAGACATCGCCAGAGCAGGCGTTGTCGCATTTCAAAGCGCAGGTAACCGCGCTGCGCTTGCCCTTGGTGTGGCCGAGCATGGGGAGCAGCGGAAACGTGCGTCCGGTGGTTTCAGACATGGGGGAAGACCTTCCAGAGGTGTACGAGGTTCACGCTGAGCCTTTCAGCGGAAACCGAATCTGAGAGGTCTCTCCGGTTAAGAAACGGTGAACAAAGGATGCTGGTTTCCTGCCAGTACTGCATGCACCCTGCGAAGACGGTCCAGCCACCAGTCCCTGCGCTCCGCCGGGGCCGCGTACTGCTCAAGCAGCCCGGGATCGGCGACAGCCTCGCGGACGTGGATGGCGCCGTCGTCGGCCACCAAGGGGTCCAACGTAATGTCCGAGGCAAACAGCGAAACGGTGCCAAGTCCGCAAGCGTAGGGAAGTGAGGGCAATGCGCCTGCGAGCGCGAGTCCAGCGCGGATGCCCACGGAGGTATCCAGCGCAGAACTGACGACGGCGGGCAGCCCGGCTTGGTGCACGATGTCCAGGGCCCGCCGCACTCCCCCGAGTGGAGCGACCTTCACCACGATGAGGTCCGCGGCGCCGGCTCTGGCTACCCGAAGGGGATCGTCTTCCTTGCGTACGCTCTCGTCCGCGGCGATGAGGACCGGCGTCCCAGCGTCAGAGAGCCGACCACGGACCTCGGCCAGGCCCTCAATGGTGGGTACGGGCTGTTCGGCGTATTCAAGGCCGACGGCAGAGAGCTTCCCCAGGGCCTTCACTGCCTGCTCTACGTCCCATCCCCCGTTGGCATCCACTCGGATGGCGGCCTCCGGCAAAGCCTCACGTACTGCGTTTACCCGCGCTACGTCGTCCTGCAAAGACTGCCCGCGCTCGGCAACTTTGATTTTGACCGCGTCCACCCGACCGAAGCGTGCCAGCACCTCCGGGACGCGCTCTGCTGGAATGGCGGGAACCGTCGCGTTGACCGGGATGGTGTCCCTGAGCTGAGGGGGGAAACCAAGCCAGCCGGCCTCGAGGGCGGCGGCCAGCCAGCGGGAGGATTCGTCGTCGTCGTATTCGGGGAACGGACAGAACTCGCCCCAGCCCCTGGGCCCGCGCAAGAGGAGCGTCTCGCGTTCCATGATGCCGCGAAACTTCACGCGCATGGGGAGAGAGACCACATGGGCCGAATCGAGAAGTTCTTCGAGAGGGGGAAGCGCAGGCATAGTGCCACTGTACCGGCGGCCCTCCGACCCGGCGGATGGTCAATCCGGCTATGTGGACAAGCTACCCGGACCAGTAGTTCCGGACCCTGCCCAAGGCATCCCCGAGCTGGGCACCTGACAATTCAAGGGAGCTTTCCGGCAGTCCCAACGCCTCCCACCGGGCCACCAGCGTCGTGTCCCCTTCCAGCGGCAACGGCCATAACCAGTAGCGGCCGGTGAACTGGACGTAGTCGCCGTTGTTACTCCCTCCGCCTCCACCCAAGGTTGTCAGCACTGGCCCAGTGACGTCGTCATTTTCTTCAGAGGACGCCGGCCCGTGGATGGCAGCGACAGCCTTGCGTCCGTCCGCAAAGGCGACCCCTAATTCCAGCCCCGTTCTGGTGTCCAAGCTGGAGCGCGGGTGGTTGTAGCACTCCTCCACGATCTCCCGCCACTCCTGGTCTGGCTCGTCCCCGCGTCGAACGGACCACACCAGGTCCAGCAGGCATCCCGTGGAGTAGACCTCTACCAGTTTCAGGGCCACCACCATCCGCTGGCTCTGATGAACAAAACCGCCAACGGGAACCACCCCAGGCAGTTCCTCCGACGGCGGTCCGGCCCACCCCGGCCTGAGCGGCTGCGGTTGACGTGCTTGTTCGGGAGGCTCAGGGAGGTCGTCGAAGAAGCTCATAAACCACTCATACACCACCCCACAGGCACTGGGGAGAGGCGCGTGGCAACCGAGAGACGGCAATCGCGATATTCTCGGAATACGACTCAATGTGGGGGAGATATGACTCAATCAACGCCAGGTTCCACGACGCCTCCCGGATGGTACCCGGACCCTTCGGACCCCCGGCTGGTCCGTTGGTGGGACGGCCACACCTGGACAGCCCACCAGGCGCCGCTGCAGGCCCCGCAACAGGTGCAGTACCAACCGGTTTTCAAGGCTCCACGAACCCCGATCAGCGAACAGACACCGGTCTACAACCCTTTCATTTGGGCCATCACGTTGCTGCCCTTGGTCTCGGTTTTGTTCATGCTCACCTGGCAGCCGGAATTCCGCGTCATCACCACCCGTCAAGGCGTCACCACGCTTGACCCCTTATCCATCTACACGCCGGGGTACTTCCTGCTGATGGCATCGAGCCTGGTGATCTATGGCCTTTCGGTGTTCTTCGCGTACCTGGACCATCAGCGGTTGGCGAGGTCCGGCGTCGTACGTCCCTTCCACTGGGCCTGGACGTTCCTGAACTCTGCGGTCTACGTCATTGGCCGTTCGGTGATCGTCAATAAAGTGGCACCCAAGCGCGGACTGTTGCCGGTGTGGATCACCATCGCCGTCTTTGTGATCAGCATGGTGGTGGCCGGCATTTGGACGTCCACCATGATGCAGACCATGGTGTCGTCCTTCGGTTCTTCACTCACCACCTAGTACCCCAGGGAAACCTCACACGCGTTAGGTAGACTGCTGTCAACAACCGGAAGGACACCTCCCCATGAACCGCAAGGCCACCGCACTGGATGTCGCCAAGCTGGCGGGCGTGTCCAGAAGCGCGGTCTCGCTGGTCCTGAATGGCCGCGGCGACGGGAATGTGGCCAAGGAGAGCCAGGACCGGATCCGGGCCGCGGCGCTGGAGCTGAACTACTCCCCCAACGCGATCGCGCTCAGCCTGCGAAACCAGCGTTCACGGGTAATTGGCATCCTGTCCGATGAAGTGGTGGTCAGCCCGTTCGACGGCAACATCATCGGCGGCGCGGATGACATCGCCCGCAGCCGCGGCTTTGTCACGGTTGTCATGGACACTGAGCGGGATAGCGCCCGGGATGCCGGCGCCATCGAGACCCTCCTTGACCGGCAAGTGGATGGGCTCATGTACGTCACTGTGGGCTTGAAACCGATCGACGTTCCGCAGGGCATGCTCCGCGTTCCCTCCGTGCTGGCCAACTGCTACGACGCCCTCCCCCAGCCGCAGCTGCACCACGTTATTCCGGACGAGGTCACCGGCGGTCGCGAAGCTGCCGAGCACCTGCTGCAGCTGGGTCACCGGGACATCGCGCTGCTGGCAGGAGATGAAGACTCGCCGGCCGCGCCGCTCCGCGTTCAGGGGTACCGGGATGCGCATGCAGCGGCCAACGTTCCGCTGCGGGGCGACCGGATCTTCATGGCCGGATGGGATATTGATGCCGGCTACCGCGGCGCCATGAAACTGCTCGACGGCGTGTCCCCGGCTGAACGTCCAACGGCCATCATGTGCGCGAACGACCGCCTGGCCGTCGGGGTGACGCTTGCGGCTGCACGGCTTGGGCTCAGCGTCCCCGGGGACCTGTCCGTGATGGGCTACGACGACGAAACCCGGATCGCTGACACCATGGTTCCGGCACTGACCACCATGGCATTGCCGCTGCGGGAGATCGGCCGCGCCGCCATGACCACGCTGCTGGACGCCATCGAGGGAACCGACACCACAGGAAAGGGGACCACCGTTGAAACGATGGTCCCCTGCCGCCTGGTCATCCGCGAATCGACCGGCCCTGCGCCCACACGCTGACTCCCCGCGTTGCGAGGCCCGCTCTGCGCCCCAAACCCAACGTGAAGCACGCAAAACAGGCCCCACAACCAGCGCACGACGCCGGCCTGCCGCCTATGCGGGGAGGCTCAACTTCCACACGTCGGCAGTCGCGCCGTCGGGCAAGGTGAGCTGCCAGTCCTCCCCCGGAGCCGGGTAGGCCCGAAGGGTGGTGGCGACGGAACCGGAACGATAGACCTCCACGAGGGAAGCATCGACGAAGATCCGGAGCTCCTCCCCTGCAGCAAGGGAACCCGAGTAGACCACTTGAGCATCGGCCCCCGAACCAAGCACCAGTTCCACAGAACCGGATCCAGAAGAAGAACCCCGAACCAGCACCTCGGCAAAGGCAGGCACAGCAACAGATCCCGCAGCTCCCGAAGCCACAGCAGCACCCCGGTACGCCTCAATCCCAGACGCAGGAGCCACCACCAGCACCCCGTCAACCACGGACAACACGCGGGGATGCGTCAGCACACCCGACCACCCGGCGTCGTCGATTTCTTCCTGGGTGCGGCCACGGCGACCGTCGCGTCCGGGACCTTCATTTGCCCACCCCCATAACAAAGCAGCAGCAGGAGCAGAACCGTCAGAGTAAGCCAGCTGCACAATCTGCGGCGCATAGAAGTCGCGGCCAAGATCCGCCTTCCCACCCGAGACCGGGGCAAACACAGGCAGCCCCGTGACAGGATCCGCCGACAGGGAGCCGGTCAGGTAGCCCACCCCGTTGGCGTGCTCATGGTCGTCGCCGGAGAGCCACAGGGAGAACATCATGACCCAGGTGGAGCCACCGGAAGAGAGTGGCACCTCCACCAACTGCGGGCATTCCCAGATCTCCGCCGGTGTATGCACAGCAGCCACGGGATCAGCAGTGGTCAGCCAGATCCCTTGGTACTTCCAGTCGTCAAGGGAGTCCACCGTGTACAGCAGCAACGCGGCGCGCCCGTCGGAGAGCCCCGCACCCTGCATGGCATAGCGGGCGCCGTTGAAGCGGAAGATGAAGGGGTCGCGGACGGCTGTTACCAGCGGATCCTCAGGCATGGACGCAGCCACATGCCCGTCCTGCTCCCACGTCACCAGATCAGCGGACCCGCGTGCGATCACCACCTGCGAGTGACCGCCGTGGTCCTTGATCCCGGAGTAGGCAGCGGTGGGCACGCCATCGTCCGAGGTCACTACGCCCGTCCAGCAGCCCGCCGAATCCGGCCCTCCGGCCTGCGGCGAAAGCGCCACGGGGTGCTCTTCCCAACGCACCAAATCAGAAGAGCTCAGGTGCCCCCACTGAATCTGCGAGTGCCGCGCGGAGTCCGGGTTGTACTGGAAGAACACGTGGTACCGGCCGTTGATGAAGCTGATGCCGTTGGGATCGTTGATCCAGCCTTGCGCCGGCCGCGGGTGGAAGCGCGGGAATGCGGGATCCGGGTGCGTCGCCGCCATGGAAAGAGAGGAAGAAAGTGCAAGGTCCGTCAACGGAACCCCTTTCAAAAGAGAGTGAAAACTATTTGCCCGTGCCCGCAGTGAGGCCGTCCTGCAGCGCGCGCTGGCCGAACATGAACACCACCAGCGCGGGAATCATGGACAGGACAACACCAGCCAGGACCACGGAGATGCTGCCGGTGCCGAGATTGCCTTGAAGGGAGACCAAGCCCAGCGGGAGGGTGAAGTTCTGCTCGGAGATGGTCATGATGAGGGGCCGGAAGAACTCGTTCCAGTGGAAGTTGAACGCCAGGATGCCCACGATCGCCAGACCCGGCATGGCCAGCGGCGCATACACGGAGCGGAAGGTCCGCCACGGCGAGGCGCCGTCGATCGCGGCCGCTTCAGCGAGCTCACCCGGCAACCCCATGAAGTACTGGCGCATCAGGAAGGTACCGAACGCCGTCGGGATGGCCGGAATGATCAGCGCGAGCAGAGTGTCCGAGAGGCCCACGCCACGGATCAGCATGAACACGGGTACGATCGTGACCTGCGCGGGCACCATCATGGTGGCAAGCACGATCGAGAACAGGGCGCCCCGCCCTCGGAACTTAAGGTGCGCAAACGCGTAGCCAGCCAAGGCGGCCGTGATCATTTGCCCCACAGCGATCAGACCTGTGACCAGCGCGCTGTTCAGCACCAACAGCACGATGTTGAGTTGCTTGAACACCTGCTCGTAGGAGGTGAAGTCCGGGTTCAGCGGAAGGAACGCGGGCGGCAGCTGGAAGGATTCCGACGGCGGTCGCAGCGAGGTGGACAGCGTCCACAGCACCGGGCCCAGGATAAAGACGGACGCGATCAGCAAGACAACGACGCGGACGGCCACTGACCAGTCGCGCTTCTTCCGCTTCACCACAGGCGCCGTGGTGGTGACACGTTCTTGAATGGTAGTCATGGCGGGCCTTACTGGTAGAAGACGAATCGTTTGCTGAGCCGAAATTGCGCGGCGGTGATGGCCATGATGATGAGCGTCAGGATCACGCCGATCGCCGAGGCCTCGCCGAACTCAAGGCGCTGGAACGCGGACTCGAAGATGACCATCACGGCTGTTCGCGTTGAGTCTCCGGGGCCGCCTCGGGTGAGCACGTAGGGCTGGTCGAACACTTGGAGCGCGTTGATGATCGCCATGACCGAGGCCACCAGGGTGGTGGGGCTGAGCAGCGGCAAGGTGACGAACCAGTGCTTGCGCCAACCCGTCGCACCGTCAATGGACGCGGCCTCGTACGTCTCCACCGGAATGGAGGCCAGGCCGCCAATGAACAGCAGGAACGAGAACCCGAAGTTCTGCCACACATAAACAAGAATCACGACGGCGGCAGACCCGGTTGGCGTCGTCAGCCACGGGACCGCTGGGATGCCAACGATGGAAAGCAACCAGTTCACCACGCCGAATTGCTCGTTGAAGAGGTAGCGCATGAAAATCGATACCGATGCCGCGGACAGGATCAGCGGGAAGAAGAAGGCGGAGCGGAAGAACACCCTGAGCCAGGCCGGGAGCTTTTCCTGCACCATGATCGCCAGGCCCAACGCCAGTCCGAGCTGGAGGGCCACTGCCACCACCACGAACACGATGGTGTTCAGGAATGACACCCGGACTGTCGGGTCCTGGACTACCTCGGCAAAGTTATCGAAACCCACGAACGTCGGCGCGGAGATGATGTCCCAGCGGAAGAAGGCGAGCGCAATCGAAGCCACGATCGGCAGCAGGGTGAAGATGCCCATGCCCACGATGGTCGGGGCCAGGAAAGCCCACGGCAGCCAGCGTTGTTGGACGCGGCCGCGCTTGGAGATTTGCCCGGTCTTATGGGCGGCCTGGCGCCGACCCGGCTCACTCCCCGTGCCTGTAGGAGTACTGGTGGCGGTGCTCATGGCTGCCTCCTCAGGGCAATTTCGAGGTCACGCTGCATGGAGGTCAGGGCGTCCTTGAGTTGGCGCTCATCCCCGCTGACGGCCAGGCTGACGTTTTTCATGAGGGCGGTTTCGACGGCGGCCTGCTGGGGTGGCGCCGGAATGGGCCCTGTGGTGGGGAACTTGTCCAGGGTGTCGTAGAAGACCTTCCAGTTCCGTGGACCGGTTCCTGCGTAAAGCTGTTCGTTGACCATGGAGCGCCGGGCAGGGGTGGTGTTTGGTGTGGGGAAGACGATCTGCATGGCTTCGCGGCTGGAGCTGAACTTCACCCATTCCCAGGCGGCGTCCTTGTCCTTGGCGGTCTTCATGATCGCGTACCCGGCGGTGCCGAACTGGTGCCGTTGGGTGCGCCATTTGGGGAAGAACTGAACGTCGAAGTCATTCTCGGTCATCCCCGCCTCGTGGAGGCCTTGGACCCAATAGCCGCCCGCCGGCGTCGTACCTATCCTGTTGGAGGCGAAGAGGCCGATCAGCGCACTGCCGCCGCCTTCCTCCGGCCGGACACCCAGCCCATCCTTGACCAGTCCGCGGAGGTAGTCGAAGGATTCGAAGACCCGGGGATCGTCGGCGTTGGGTTCCAGCCACTGGTAGCCGCCGGAGCGGAGGCTGCGGGAGGGGTCGTTGGCGTAGAAGCCGTCCCACAACCATTCGCCGCCCGGGGACTTGGTTTCCTTGAGGAAGCTGGTGTCATTGGCGTAGAGCCACGGCACCACGCCACCGAAGAGGCGGTTGGTCCAGTAGTAGGGGGTGAAGTCCTTGGGGTTGGCCTTCTTCATGGCGGCGAGGGTGCTGCGGAAGTCGGTGTGCGTCCAGTTGTCGGAGGGTCGCTCCAGTCCCGCTTTAGTGAGCGCAGTGGCGTTGTAGTACATGTTGGCGGCGTTCCAGTCGATGGGGAGCTGGAACAGGCTGCCTTTGTACATGAATGCTTCCACCAGGCTGGGATGGACGTCCTCGAAGTATTCCTTCATGTGGTCCGCGTCGCGGCGCAGGTACTCATCCAGGGGGTGGGCGAGCTTTTCTGCGAAGAGCTGGGCGCCTTCCGTGGCCACGTAGACCACGTCCGGCGGGGTGCCTGCTGCCACCATGGTGAGGATCTTGGTGAAGAAGTCCTTCCAGTCCACGGCCTGGATCGCTTGGACCTTGACCTTGATTTCGGGGTGGACTTTGGCAAAGGCATCGATGACCTTTTGACGGGCGGCAGCGTCTGCCGCGGTGCCCATGATGGCGATGCTGAGGCTGTTGTCTCCCCGGCCGGGGATGTCCGCCCCGGTCAAGCGCGGCCACGACGCCGCGGTTACTCCAACAATCCCGGCGCCGAGGGCTGTGAGGGCACTTCTGCGTGTGAATTGACGCAAAGCCCCATTGGTTCCCGACATGTAGATTTCCTTCCCTAACACGTGTTAGGAAGCCTAAACCTGCCACCTAACACGTGTCAACCGTCACAGGAATGTTGCAGGGATCTCACTTTGCCCCGCCATGCTCATAACGAACTCACACCGGCCTTCCAGAGAACTGTGGCACCCTAGACAGAATGAGTTCCCAGCAATTCCGCACCAGCGGGAGGTCGAGCAAACGGCCGCTTCAACAGCGCGACGCAGGCATTGGAACAGGATTCCTTTTCATCCTGGCCACCATCGCCAGCGTGGTGGGCCTGGCCGCGACGTACTACTTCTTTGTGCGCACCACCATGGGCCAGTTCATCGACGAGTCAGCGCTTGTTGAAGCCACCGTGCTGGGCGGAACAGCCGGCAGGGCCTCTACGGAGTTCCTGGACATGCTGCCCATGATGTCGCTCGCGATAGCCGCCATCATGGTGCTCTTCGTGACCATCGCCCGCCGCCGCTGGAGGGCCGCAGGCATCGCCGTGGCCGCATGCATCGCCGCCAACGCAGCCACGCAGATCCTCAAATTCATCATCCCGGACCGGCCCGACCGCGGCGTCCAAACCCTGGAACTGAACTCACTTCCGTCCGGGCACACCACCCTCGCCGCCTCCGCTGCCGCTGCCGTATTCCTCATGGTGTCGCCGCGCTGGCGCCCTCTGGCCGGGTTCCTCGGCAGCACCTTCGCTGTAGCTACCGGAGTCTCCACGCTCATCAATCAATGGCACCGCCCGGCCGATGTCGTAGCGGCCTTCCTGGTAGTCGGCGCCGTCATGCTCCCGGCAGGGTGGCTCATCCTCCGCACGGGGACCAGCTGGAACGTGTGGAAGGGATACGGCGAGCACTGGGCCGCTTCCCGGCTGTGGGTGTGGCTCACGGTAACTGCTCTGGTGGTGGCCGGCATTGTTGCGGGCTACTCGTTGCTGCAGGTCATGCCCGGGCTGAGCACCGACAGCACCATCGACTACTTCTGGGCCGGCACAGCCTTCATGGTGATCGCCGGCTACCTTTCCGCCCTGGGCGGCACGTGGCTCTTCGGACTGGCGGCGCGGAAGAACTAAACGCTCGTCATGCACGACGGCGGCGCACCCCTTCGCGCCGACCGCACCAGAGCTTACGGGGGCGATCCGCGCCAACCGGTGCGCCCGCCGTGGCGAGTTGCTAGTCCTCCGGGCCCACTGAATCGAAGAACCTGGGATCCTCCGCGGCCGCATTCCCCCGAAGGTGCGCCTGCTCCCGGATGAAAAGTTGGTCATCGGCAGTGAGCAACGTGCCGCCGTGGATGTCCACGGCCCCGTCCTCGCCGGTTTCGCCATTGAAAATGGCCGTCATGGTTCGGGGCACAATCATGCTTCCTGGATTGTCGATGAGCCATTGCTGCGTCTCCGGAGAAAGCTGACTCCAAAATTCCCTGATGTGCATAGTGATCAGCGCTGCCGTTCATTGTTGGGGTGGATTCGTGGGACCTGAGGCGCTGCGCAATCTCTCTGGATACTGGGGCGGGTCCTCCTTCTTCAGGCTACGCCCCGTCGGGTCATTCCTAACCCGAATGCCGAGACCTTTCTGAACAAGACGTCGACGTAACCCCGTTCAGTGGGTTACAGTTAATCCACTCGTTGGATAAACAAGGCAACTTCCCAGGAGCACCCATGTCTTCCACCTTCACGCCCGCCTCAAGCAGCAAGCCCGCTACCGCACACGTCCCGGCGTCCCGCGATCTCGTGGTCGACTTCATTCGCGTCGCCTGCATGTTTGCCGTAGTGGCCGTCCACCTGCTCATGATGGGCATCAGCGTGGACTCCTCCGGTATTGGGGTAGGGAATCCCTTGACGTCCTTGAGCTGGTTCGCGCAGGGGACGTGGTTCGGCCAGGTCATGCCGCTCTTCTTTGTGGTGGGCGGCTTCGCGTCGCTCACCTCGTGGCGGAGCCTGCAACGCAAGGGCGGAGACGCCGGCGATTACCTCCGGAACCGCGTGCTCCGACTGGTTCGTCCTACGGTCGCCCTCTACGCCTTCCTCACCATTGCGCTGTGGAGCGCGACGGCGGCCGGCGTCCCGGGCGACCTTCTTACCGTTATCGCTGCGGGCGCGGGAGTTCAGTTGTGGTTCCTGGCTGCATACCTGATCTGCCAGGCGATGGTTCCTACCATGGCGAAGCTCCACGGCCTGGCACCGTACCGGACCGTCGCAGCGCTGGCCGCGGGCGCCGTCGTCGTTGATGTTGTTCGCTTGGGCTTGGAGCACAACCCGTGGGGTTTCGACTCAAATCCGATCGGGCTGCTGAACATGGTGTTCGTGTGGGGGCTGCTGCAGCAGCTGGGGTTCTTCTACGCCGATGGCTTCTTTGACCGGTTTGCCCGCTGGAAGCTGGTCCTGGCCGCGGTTGCTTGTTATGGAGCGCTGGTCCCGCTGACGGGTGCCGGTCCCTACCCCGTGGATATGCTGACCAGCCAGAACCCGCCCATGTTCCCGCTGGTGTTGGTGGGCCTGGCGCATGTTTTCCTGGTCAAAGCCGTGTACCCGATGTTGCAGTGGTGCGTGCAGGTGGGCTGGGTGCAGAAGGTGATGTTCGTGGTGGGCAGCCGGGCCATGACCATCTACCTGTGGCACCTGCCGTTGATCATTGCCTTGTTCGGGATCGCACTGGTCCTGCGGCTGCCGTTCCCTGAGCCAGCCAGCACCGAGTGGTGGCTGAGCCGTCCTCTCTTCTACATTGCAGCGTGGGCGCTGGTGTTGCTGGTCTCCACGCCCCTGGTCCGCTTGGAACTTGCCGGCACTGCGCTGGCTCCCGGTGCTTCGCGGCCGCCCTTGTGGCGTATCGCAGCTGGAACCGTCCTGGCGATCATCCCGCCCTTCGTGGTGATGAGGCAGGCCCTTGATGTCACCAATGCGACATGGGGTTTGGTCCTGTTGGTGGTCGCCGTGGCACTTGTTACCGGCAAGGTCCCGGACCGGGCATGGAAGACGCCACGGCCGGCTGAGCGCGTCTAAGCCTGACCGGCGCAAAAAACAAGCCTTCACCAGCGGACTCCTGAGGGGTAGATTCTGCGCTACCGCACCCGGCCACCCAATTACCGGGTCCCCACAGGGAGATGCATGAGATGCATACAAAGCACAAACCACGCATTGAAAACCGAACCTCTGCCCTCGCGGCAGGAGTGGCAACGTTCGCCATTCTTGCCGTGGCCATAACGCCACCCGCACTGGCTGCCAAGGGGACGGACACCCAGGCCCTTCGCGACGCAGTCACTGCGGAAGCCATCATCGGCCACCTCGAAGAACTTCAAGCGATCGCTGATGCCAATGGCGGCACGCGATCTGCCGGTACGGCGGGCCATGTGGCCTCGGCGGAGTACATCGAGGATCAGCTTGAAGCCGCAGGGTTCGTGACACAACGACAGTATTTCGAATACCTCAAGTTCAACCTGACGGGTGAAGCTTTTGAGCGGCTTACGCCAACCCCAAGGACATACACCGAGGACGATTTCGCTGCGATGTCCTACTCCGGCTTCGGTAGCGTCACGGGGACGGTGACGCCGGTGGATATCAATCTCACGGGCGACCGTGCCTCAACCAGTGGTTGCGAGGCTACCGACTTCACCGGATTTGTGGCCGGAAGTATCGCACTTATTCAGCGTGGCACCTGTCCCTTCAACACCAAGGCCGTGAACGCCCAAGCTGCGGGGGCAGCGGGCGTGATCATCTTCAACCAGGGCGACGCCGATGATCGGCTGGGCAGGGTGGATGGAACCCTCGGCGCACCCACGGCCGACAACCCCGCAGTGACGGTCCCAACGGTTGGCGCAAGCTTTGCCGTGGGAGAGGAATTGGCCGGTCTTTCAGGAGCCACGGTGCGCATCGAGGTGGAGGGCGACACCCAGCCGATCGAGACCTTCAACGTCCTGGCCGATACAACCGGACGTGCAGACCGGACGGTCGTGGTGGGGGCCCACTTGGACTCAGTGGCTGAAGGCCCGGGCATCAACGACAATGGGTCCGGCTCCGCCGCCATCCTGGAAACCGCACTGCAGTTCGCGGCGCTCGGAATATCCCCGGAGAACCGCGTGCGCTTCGCGTGGTGGAGCGGTGAGGAAGACGGCCTGATTGGCTCCGACTACTACATTTCGGAGCTGAGCAAGACTGATCTCAAGAACCATGCGCTCAACCTCAACTTCGACATGGTGGCATCTCCCAACCCGGTCCGGTTTGTCTACGACGGCGACGGCCAACCGCTCGGCACTGCCGGCCCCAACGGTTCGGCGCTGATCGAGAAAGTCTTCCTGGACTACTTCGCCTCGCAAGGCCTGCCAACGGAGCCTACAGAGTTTGATGGCCGCTCCGACTACTTCGGTTTCATTGAAAACGGCATTCCGGCCGGAGGCCTCTTCACCGGCGCCGAAGAGATCAAGACGGCGGAGCAGGCGGCAATCTACGGCGGCACGGCAGGGGTTGCCTATGACCCCTGCTACCACCAGGCCTGCGATGACATAGACAACATCGACGCAACGGTCCTCGAACAGATGGCCGACGCCATTGCCCACTCCACGCTGGTCTTCGCTGAAACCCAGTCCGCGGTGAACGGCACCGCGAAGGGCACGGGCAACCTGAAGCTCGAATTCAAGGGCAACCAGGCAGTCCGCTAGCAGTTCCCTCACCTGAACCCATCTGAACAACGAACGGCCGCAGGGCAACCCTCAGAGGGGTTGTCCTGCGGCCGTTGGTGGTTGCCAGGCTTCTTACTGCGGCAGAAGGTTCAGTAATTCCGCCGGTGTTTCAATCTTGGAATTGCGACGGCGAACACCACTGCGGCTGCGAAGCCCAGTACGCCTGTGGCCCAGATCCCTGCGGACAGTGAGATGGCGGCTGTCAGCCCGGAAAGCAGCACCGGTCCCCCGGTTCCGCCAGAGTCAGCTATGAAGCGCCAAATGCCCAAAAAGTGGCTGCGGCCGTTGTCCGGCGAGAAGTCGGCCCCCAGCGTCATAATGAGTCCTGAACTAATGCCGTTGCCGAACCCGATCAGCAGTGCAACCAGCAGCAGCGGCACAAACCCTGCGGTGAAGGGGATCAGGATCAAGGCCGACCCCATGATCACTGTGGAGGGGATGGCCACCCATTGGCGGCCTTTCCGGTCCATGAGCTTTCCAGCAGGGTAGAACACCAGCATGTCGATCGCACCCGACAGGCCGAACAGCAGGGAGGCATGCGTGGCGTCGAGCCCTAAGTGATCCGCCCACAACGGGATGACCACCTGACGCGAGGCACGCAAGGCACTCAACAGCAGAATCCCGAACCCTACGGTCAGGAACACGCCCGCATGGGAGGCCGCGACGCTCCGCAGCGTGGACGCCGGAGGGCGAGTGCCGCCGTCGGACGTGTCCGGAGCCACCAGATCCGGGATGGTGAGGGACAAAGCTGCGGCCGCCATCATGCCCGCAAAGCCCACCCAGTATGCGCCGCTGATGCCCGCGAACTGCATGACGCCGGCCCCAACGAAGGGTCCGATGAAGAGACCGATCCTGGTCACGCCGCCCAATGTGGACAGTGCCCGTGCGCGATAGAGAACCGGGACCGCTTCTGTGAGGAACTTCTGCCGGGCAAGGTTGAAGACGCTGGCCGACATACCCACCAGCGTCATCGAAGCCGCCAGCAGCCACAGGCCGTGCTCCATTTGAGGTGCAAACGCTGCCGCACCGAGCGCTATTGCGCCTAAGGCGCCGGCCCCGACGATCGACCATCGTTCGCCGAACTTCTCCGTGATGATCGACGCCGGAATGTTGAAGATCCAGGATCCCAGTCCAATCAGCGTCACGATCAGCGCGGAAACTGCCACGGACGCCCCGAGGTCACGTGCTGAGAGCGCGATGACCGGCAGCACCGCCCCTTCACCAATACAGAACAGCAACGCGGGCCCGAAGGCCGGAAGCGCAACGCTGCGAAGGCTGAACGTTTGGTTTGTCTGGGTCTTGGTCATCCCTTTCATCCTAGGACTGCGATTACTGAGGTCAGGGCCAGCATTACGTTGTGCAATGGGCGCCCTTAGACCAGTGCGCTCCGCAGTTTGTTGCGGCCCCTGGGTACGGAGCCGCAACAAACTACATGCCGAGCGGGATTGCGTGCCGAGGACTACCGGCGGTTGACTGCTTCCTTCCGGCGGCTACCTGCCGCCAAGAGGAGACCCATCAGGAGCATGGCGCCCGCCCAGATAACGGCGATGCCGTTCAGTCCGGTATTGGCCAGTGCGTTAGAGCTCCCGACGGCGGTGGAGGCTGCCGCGGTCATCGCACCCTTAGTAGAACCAAGAGATACAACGGTGCCGGCTTGGGTGCCGACTCCTGCGGTGATGATGTCTGTGTTACCACCGAGGATAAGTCCGCCACCAACAGGCGGGTTCACAGACGGCGGGGTTACTACCGGAGGAGTGACAACCGGCGGGGTAACCACGGGCGGGTTCACTACCGGAGGAGCCACAACCGGCGGGTTCACTACCGGAGGAGCCACAACCGGCGGGGTCACCGTTCCAGTCGAGCCGCCCCCTACACCTACGGAGGTGGACCCTACGGTGACCGGTGCGGTAATCGGAATGATCAGCTGCGTGCCCGAGAGAATTCCGCCATTGCCGGAGGTAGTGCTGCCGCCCGCAGTGCCAGCAGGAGCAGCAGCACCACTGGTACCGGAGCTCGTGGCCGAAGAATCACCCAGCACACCTACCGACGTAGAACCCAGATTCACCGGAGCCGTAATCGGAGCAACCACCTGCGTGCCCGAAGCAACACCATCTGCACCACTGGTGGAAGCACCCGAAGACGTCCCGGCAGGAGCAGCCGGAGCAGCAGGCGCGGAAGAACCGGACGTGGCTGCAGATTCCCCAGCTACACCCACAGCAGTGGCTCCGATGTTAACAGGGACCGCTATCGGAGCCACTACCTGAGCGCCGGATGCGATTGACTCTCCCCCCGACGTTGTTGCCTGCGCCGGCGCTTGAGCAGGCGCAGGAGCTGCTGGTGCTGGAGCTGATGCCGCAGGTGCAGTGGTGGCTGATGAGTCCCCCAAAACACCGGCCGACGTCGACCCCACCGTGATGGGAACCGTCACCGGTGCTACCACTTGGGTTCCCGAGGCGATGCCGCCGGAACCGCTGGTCCCGGCCGCCGGCGTCGAACCTGTTGCCGCTGCTGGTGCGGCAGGTGTGGCTGGGCTCGCCGCAGTGGAGCCCCCCAGCAGACCCACTGACGACGAGCCCAGGTTTATGGGCACCGTGACCGGGGCGACTACTTGCGTCCCGGAGCCGATGCTGTTGGAGCCATTGGTGGTAGCGGCAGGCGCGTGGCCCGAACCTCCAGCAGTTCCCGGCGCGGACGCCGTAGCTGCTGAATCCCCCAACAGTCCCAGTGAGGTGGCGCCAGTTGAAATCGGCGCTGTTACTGGCGCTATGACCTGCGTCCCCGAAAGGAGTCCGTCCTTGCCGGACGTGGTGTCCGCGGCATTGGCCGTGGTTGCGCTGAGGACAATCATGCCCCCGGCAAAGCATGTGCCGATCAGGCACTTGCGAAGGGTCCTGTTCATGGTGATCTTCTCCTGAAAGTCTTGTTCCCAAAGGCGTCCGTTGACGGAGCGCCTGAATTGCCGTCGGCTGCGTTTTGTCGCGCAGCGGGGCTGGGGAACTAGTCAGGAGAGGAGCCGGGATCGAATGAAACCGGCTTTGGATGGTGTTCATCGCTGACCGTCTCCAGGTCAGTGAGGGAATCCGCGGGAATGATCAGTGCACCATGCAGGTATGCCGCGGCGGGGCTCGGGGGGCCGTTCTGGGAGTTCCCCGAGCCAGTGCCTGCGAGTCCGGCCGGCACTGATTCGGGGCCGGCCGGAAAGCCTGCGGGATCCGCAGGGTCCTGGGCAGCCCCAGCTCCGACGGCCTGTTCTGAGCTTGCAGAACCCAACACACGGGAGATGGACAGAACCGGCGACGCCATCGTGGCAGTACCCGAAGCAATGGCACGGGTGGCTGGCACGGTTCCTGCCGCTGCAGGTACCTCCACATCACTTTCGGTCGGGGCCGTCCCCTGCTGTGAACTTACGACGCCGGAAGCTGGCAGAGTGCCAACACCCGGTGGTGCATCTCCCGAAGGTGCTGCCGGAGGTAAGGGTACGACACCTCCAGGCAGAGGCGGCAGAACCGGCGCGGCGACGGAGCCGACAGGGGGCAGGACCTTGTCAGCAACGTCGTCAACCACGTCAATGATCGGCTGAACGATGGGGTTGGTGACGTCGGTGACGGGTTCCAGGGCAATAGGTCTCAGGGCCTCGTTGACCGGAGGAACAACTGCAACGACAGTGTGATCCACGGTTTCCGTCACGGGGACAGCGACTGCCTCCAGAACGGTTCCGACAGTTTCTCCTGCGGCCCCTCCCACGTGCTCCACGATGGGCGTTACTGCTGGAACCCGAACGGAAGCCGGCTGCGCTGGCACTACCGCCTTCACGGGAGCGGGCAGCGCAACATTTGGGACGGGAACGCTGACTGAGGGAGCCGAAGACTGCGGGGCCGTTACTTCTGCAACAGGTGACAAAGTGGACGTCACTTCGCCAAGAAGTGAGTGGTTATCTGCGGCTCCGGTGTCGGCACTCGCAGCTGTTGCGGAGAGTGTCACCCAGAGTGCCGTTCCGGCTCCAGCGATCATGACTGAGCGGAGAATGTTGGTAGCACGCGGAAAGACGCGTGTGCCCTTCATCTCGACACCCCCAGGTAGTCGCGAACCGAATGGTCGCCTTCATCCTAGGACTGGACTTGCCCAATAGTCCATGGCTGGGAGTAAACAAGATGACGAATTTGTAAGGAGCCTTGCTACGAAGGGTACGAACCTGTTTTCCCTGGCCCAAAGTCAGGGGTTCCCAGCGACGACCGTCCCTGGGCGTTGGTTTCTTGAAGCCGTTTGATGAACCATCGGGACTGTTCGGGGCCATAAGGAAGGACCGGAATCGCCTTGGTTGCGTCTGATGGCATGTCCCGGATGGACTGCGTGGCTTGCCGGACCGCTGTGCCCATGGTGTCTGCCATGGTCTTCACGAACTCGTCGCTGGCAGGTTTGCCGTGGCCGGGAACCAGGAATTCATAGCGATGGCGGAGGGCGGAGATATGCCGCAAAGCATCAGCCCACTCTTCGGGGTATGAGTCCTCGAACGACGGATGCGCACCCTGCTCCACCAGATCGCCAACGTAGAGAGTGGTGCTGGTGCCCACCAAGAGGTCGCCGTCGGTGTGGGCACGGCCCAGGTAGAAGAGCGTGGCAGTGATCCCCCCGAGGTCCACCAGTACGGGCTGGTCATGGACCAAAGCGTTGGGAACTACGATGTCGACGGCGTCACCCTCCCCCGCTGCCATCTCAGGTTCGTTGGTAGCCACGAAGCGCCGCTGGTTGTCGGCGTCTTTCTCGATAGCCGCCGCACAGTTGGCGTGCGCCCAAAACTCCGTGACGCCGTCGTCCGCGAAAACGGCGTTGCCGAAGTAGTGGTCGTAGTGGGCGTGGGTGTTCACAACCACCAGAGGAAGCTGGGTCTTTTCGCGCACTGCTGCGAGGATCTCCCGGCCTTGGCGGGGGCCACAGCCGGTGTCGATGACCATAGCGAGTTCAGAGCCCACCACGAGCCCCGTGTTCAGTAAGGACCCCTCGGTTTCCAGGACGAAGTTGTTGGGACCGAGTTCTAGCCAAGCTGACAATTGATTCTCCGTTTACAGTGCAATCCGGCGATGTTCAGGCCTCTACTCTACCCACGGAAAGCTGGGAGGGCGCGGAACCCGCACTATCGCGGCGCACTGATTTACGTGCAGTGCTTCAGAGGATGGCAGTCATGATGTTCCAGCCGGATCCTACTTGAGTGGCATAGATCCAGCCGCCTGAACCGTTGCCGCCGTAAAGAACCAGGTCGCCGTTGCTGGCCCGACCCAAAAGGTCCACGGTGCCGTCTCCGTTGAAGTCGCCCGGAGATTCGATGGCGGTCATGATGTTCCAGCCTTGACCGATCTGGCCAGCGGGAAGCCAACCACCGGAACCGTTGCCCGGGTAGAGCAGAAGTGCGCCAGAGCCGTTGCGGGCCACGACGTCGGCTTTGCCGTCTCCGTTGAAGTCACCCACGCCCTCAATGGCGGTCATGACGTTCCAGCCCTGACCGATCTGACGGGCAGGGAGCCAACCACCGGAACCATTGCCCGGGTACAGCCAGAGGACACCTGCGGAGTCGCGGGCAATCACATCGGTCTTGTAGTCCCCATTGAAGTCACCGGGGGCTTCAATGGCAGTCATGACGTTCCAGCCCGAGCCGATTTGGCGGGCAGCAAGCCAGCCACCGGAACCGTTGCCCGGGTAGAGCCACAACCGGCCGCTGGAATCGCGGGCCAGGACGTCGGCGTTGCCGTCGCCATCGAAGTCACCGGGAGCCTCGATAGCGGTCATGCCATTCCAGCCCGAACCGATCTGACGGCTGGCAAGCCAACCGCGGTAGCCGTTGCCTGCGTAGAGCCACAACCGGCCGCTGGAGTCGCGCGCCAGGACGTCGCTGCGGGAGTCGCCGTCGAAATCGGTGATCTTCCTCCTGTTAACCGGGGCCGTCCCGCCGTAGGTGCTCAGTGCCTTGTTGGCATCGACAAGGCCTGCCCCGCAGCCAGCCGGGCACCCCGCCGGAAGAGGCCTTGAGGTTGCTTTCAATTGCTGCTCCACCTGAGCTGGTGTGAGGCTGCTGCCCTCGGCCGAGATCAGCAACGCCGCCAGCCCAGCGACCTGAGGTGCCGCCATGGAAGTTCCCTGCATCCAGGCGTAGGCAGATCCGGCGCTGGTGGTTTTTCCGAAGTTGAACGTAGACAGGATTCCGTTTTTGGCAGCCTGGCTCATGTCGCCGCCAGGGGCAGTGACGTCCACTGCACTGCCATAGTTTGAGTACTGCGCGCGGCCGCCGGAAGCGTTGCTGGCGGCCACGGTGATGACGTTGTCGCAGTTGGCCGGGCTTGCATCGGCAGCGGGACGGTTGGAGTTTCCTGCCGACACCACAACTACGGCACCGGCGTTGCGGGCGAAATTAATGGCGTTTTGGTAGGTCGCCGAGCAGGGCTTGATACCGCCGAGGCTGAGGTTGATCACGCGGGCCGGGTTGGGGTTGACCGGCGCTCCGGTAACGGTCCCGCCGGCGGCCCAGATGATGGAATCAGCGATGTCAGAGGTGTATCCGCCGCAATAGCTCATGGCCCGAACGGGCAGGATCTGTGAGTAAGGCGCAACGCCCGTGATGCCCTGTCCGTTGTTGGTAACCGCAGCGACAATTCCGGCGACATGGGTGCCGTGCCACGACGAATTTTGGGCGGGGCTTCCCACCTCGCATACACCGGCCGGTTCCCAGTCACCTTGGTCAGTGGGGTCCGGATCGCGGCCGTCGCCGTCCCGGGCATCCTCGGCGTAGGAGATCATGTCATAACCAGGCAGGACGTTCCCGTCCAGATCCTCGTGCCGGGTGATTCCGCTGTCCACCACCGCAACAACAACGTTCTCGCCCTGGACGTAGTCCCAGGCGCCGGCAGCATTGATGCTGGCAGGACCCTTCAGGTTCCACTGATCCGGGAAGCCCGGGTCAGTGGCATCCGCGGTGGCATGCATGATGTCATCCGGCTCTGCGTAGGCAATGGCGGGATCGCTGCGCAGCGTTTTGACGAAAAGCGCTGACTCCGCAGCGGAAAGCGGCTTGTCGAGCTTGATGACATGCCCGCCCGCAGCGTTCTGGCGGGAGGTCTCGGCCACAGCACCGAGCGGGCTCGCCGCTTTGCCGGCAACATCGCGCACTGCTTTGTCGGCGGACTGGGCCGTGGCGTCCTTCATCCCCACAATGAACTGATCTGTGGGAGATTCGGTGGCGGGCTTCAGCACCTGCGGCCCCGCGGGAACAATATCCAGGGTGTCTGCTGCGGCCGGCTGGACTGCCAGGCCACCGCCGATCAGAAGAGTAGTGAGCGCCAGACCTGCAGCTCTCAGGGACCGGGTTCGGGAGTCTTTAACCATCAGGGGCATCCTTGGGACGTCGCGACCAACCCTGAGCGGCTGATTGCGGGCAACTGGAGACCACCAGTTGACCCCCAAGGAATTGTAAGCTGACTCCCGGCTGTTCGGTGTATGAATCGCAGGTTGTTACAGCTTCCGCGAAATCGCCCCGAGAAGGACCTACTCGACGCCGGCGGGGAACCCATGGTTTTCAGCTCAGTTCACGCAGTCCAGCGGTCATGTCACCACCAACGTCGCCAGTGTTGACTGTACCTTTTGGCTCGAACAGCAGTGCCTGAACTTCGTTTTCGGCCTTGGGGCAGTGCTCGGTTCCCTTCGGGACCACGTAAATGTCGTTCGGCCCGAGCTCCACATCGCCATCGCGAAGTTGAATGGTGAGATTGCCACTGACGACCATGAACAGTTCATCGGTATCAGGGTGGGTGTGCCAGACGAACTCCCCCTGGATCTTCACCACCTTTACGTCATAGTCATTGATGCTGATCAGCCGGTGCGGCTGCCAACGCTCCGAGATCGAACTAAGGGCGGCATTGATGTTGCGAACGGAATCGGTCATGGTGGTCAGCTCTTTCTCTTGATGTCATCACTCCGGGCGTCGGGCGTTTCATGCATGCATTCGTGCGCCCTTGACGATCCGATCAAAAACGTTCCGTGGTCCGCGGAGGGCCATTCCCACGAGATCCAGATCCGAGGCAGCAACGGCCGCCACCGCTGCGCGATTGGCCTCATCGTGGCCCGTGGAAAAGAGGTCACGGGTGTACAAGGCGACGGGAACTTCGCGGGAGATCGCCCGCTCCCGCGCTGCTGCCAGAAGTTCCTGTCCGGCCCTAAGAACCAGAACGGGCTGGCGAAGCATGGGAAGGTAGCTGTTTCCGTCCCGATCCTGGTAGGGCTCCCCCGTCAGGCCGGGGGCACTGGTGGCAATGGCACTCATGAGGAAAGCCGTCACGTTGAGCTCTTGCCACGGCAAAAGATCGTCGCTAAGGACTACCACTATTTTTGTGTCAAAGCGGCCGGTTGCGGGGGAAGGGGAATCAATAACTGATGTGGAGTTTTCCTGCATGATTCTAAGCATGGCCGCCGGCAGGAATGGCCGTCTTGTACATTTCTTGCATGGGCAACTCAGTGCAGGCATGGCATCCGGCCGTGCCATACGTGCGCGAGGTGCTGCATGCAACGTTCGAGGACCACAGCTACCCGTCCCATACCCATGAGGACTGGACTGTGCTTCTGATCGACAAGGGTGCAGTGACGTACGACCTTGGGCGCACCGAGCATCAGGCGGTTCCCGCCTCAATCACCCTGCTCCCCCCCGCATGTCCCGCACGACGGTCGATCCGCCGTCGGGGGTGAATCATTCCGTAAGCGGGTCCTGTACCTGAGCGAGGACTGGCTGCCTGCCAAGGCAGCGGAGGCGGCAGTGGCGCAACCACTGCTGCTGGATCCGCAGACCGTGGCAACCGTGACCGGCATCCACACGGCGCTCACCTCCCCGGCGGACGCCATGGAGGCCGAAAGCGGCGTTCTGGCTCTCCGGGAATCCGTACGTATACACCTCGGGACACCGTCGGCGCCGGTGCGCGACTCTCCCCTGGCCCGCCAACTGCGCGAGATGCTGGATGACCGGCTGTTCGAGTCCTTCACCATTGCCGAAGCGGCTCAATTACTGGGTGCGCACCCGAGCCACCTGGTGCGCGCATTTTCCAAGGCTTACGGCATCGCCCCTTACCGCTACGTCACGGGGCGCCGCGTGGACCGCGCCCGACGCCTGCTGGTGGACGGTCACCCGGCTTCTGTTGCAGCAGTAGAGGCAGGCTTCCATGATCAGTCGCACCTCACCCGGCATTTCCGGCGCGTTCTGGGTACAACGCCGGGAGCATTCACCGCCTGATCTTCTCCGACCAAGGCGTCGAAAGCGATCGGCGTCGGGCGATACTTGACTCTGACACTGTGGAAGGCGAGAGAACTGAGTCATGTTATCCATCGGAGCCTTCGCGCAGATCGGGCAGGTGACCCACCGGATGCTGCGGCATTGGGACACCGCAGGTCTGCTCGTGCCAGCCCACGTTGACGAGTTCAGCGGTTACCGATCCTATGATCCCTCTCAGCTTGAGCGTCTGCATCGAATCGTTGCACTGCGCCAGCTCGGGTTCGGCCTGAACGACATTTCGTCGATTCTTGACCAGGGGGTCGAGGCCGATCGCATCGCAGCCCTGTTGCGGATTCGCCGGGCAGAGGTTGAGCAGGAACACCGGATCGCTGCTGGCCGCCTCGTCGACGTGCAACGGCGGCTCCATCTCATCGAGAAAGAGAACCAGATGTCCCAGATCGAGATCATTGAGAAGCCCCTGCCCGCTATCCGCCTCGCAGCCCGCCGCACGGTCGTAGCAGACCAACCCGAAGTCGCAAGTGTCGTGGGGCCCTCCTTTGACGCCGTATCCCGGATCATCGGCGGTGAGCGTGGAACTCTGGAGACGCCTGTCGCGTTGTACGAGACGGTTGAAGACGGCCTGCAAATCATCGCCGGCTACGCCTACACGGGAGCCGCCCGCGACGGCTTCGAGATCGTCGAGCTGCCCGCTGTTGAAAATGCCGTTTGCGGCGTCCATCTCGGCTCCATGGAGCACATTGCCGAAAGCTGGCAAGCGCTCCACGCTGAGATCTTCGCTCGAGGGCTTGTCCACTCAGGGCCGTGCCGCGAACTTTACGTCCGCGCGATTTCAGAGGATCAGTCCGACTGGGTGACCGAGCTGCAGCAGCCTGTTCGGCAGGATTAAGCATCCCAAGGTTCCAATTACGGTGTCTGGACGCCTAGGTTTCCGGGGGCGCCTCCGGGCCCTTACCCGCTGCCCCAGCGTTCCAGCGCGACGATCGCCTCGCGCAAGGCGAGCCCTTTATCGGTCAGCGCGTAGGCCCTGGTGTTGTGCCGGAGTGGCAGGCGGGAAAGTACGCCGGCGGCCTCAAGCTCGCGCAGGCGCGTGGCGAGTATGTTGGTCGGCACTCCCAGGTCGCGCTGCAGATCGCCGTAACGCTGTGGTCCGTCGAGCAGCCGTTCCACGATAAGCAGGGCCCACCGTGCTCCGACGACGTCGAGGGCTGCGGCGAGATTGCTCACGCAGCCGGATCGGCTTCAGGCTTCATCCAAAACGGCGAGTAGTGGTAGCCGTCGGGGTCATCGAACTGGCGCTGGTACATGAAGGGGTAGTCGTCGGTGTCACCGATCCGGCCGCCGGCGGCGCCTGCGCGTTCGATGAGTTCGTCCACCGCTTCGCGACTGCCGAGGTCGAATGAGACCGTAACTTTCGAGGGGGTGTCGGGTCCGCCCACCAGTTCCTCGGCGCCGCCGACGCTCGCGTACATCTCGCGACTGCCCAGCATGACGTATTGCTCAGGCGCGATCGCGAAACACGACACGTTGTGATCGGACATCTCGGTATTCAGGGTCCAGCCGAGAGCGGCATAGAAGGCGGTCGCACGCTGGACGCTGTCAACTGGGCAGGTGATAAAAAGGCTCATGCGGCCCATACTTGCAAAATGCAAGTGCGGCGTCAAGACTTGTCAGCTCTTCTCGACCCAAGCGCGTGTTTACGAGTTCCGACCCGTACATTGCGAAGGTCATGGCGTACGCGGGCCAACAGACGGGCCGCCCGGAATGGGAGGCCCGCCTGTGGGTCGGTACCAACCGCCTGATCAGCGCACTCCTGTCATTTTCCTGGGATTGCATGCGTCGACACTGATCTCCTTGCAGCTCTTATTGTCATGGGTTCTGCGCCGGAGGAGACTTGAGGCGACGGCATCCGGTCTGGGGCCGCCCGCGAGGCCACTGAGCTGCGGGGACTCGCAGTACCCTAAAGCGGCTTGGTGGATCGAAGAGCTCCATGACACCCCTTGAACTGGCCACTCAGCGATGGCGCTATCTCTTACCCTTGCTGGTTATCGCACTCATTGGATGTCTCAGTGGGTGCGAATCCAAGCCCGACAACGTCTCCCTCCCGTCCTCAAGTTTTTCGACAACGGAGGCTCGCACGACCCCGGCACTGCCGGACGGTGGCGACCCTCGAACGGTCCCGCTGCTGCCGGAGAGTGGCGACATCGACGCCGGCACCTACCGCGTCCTCGTCAAGGGCTACTCGGCGCCCTTCGAGATCACCGTCCCAGCCGGTTGGTCGACTGACGACGGCGATGGTGTGGCCAAGGACGACCCGAATCACCCGGATGAATGGGGGGTCTACGTGGGTTGGTGGCCCGCCGACTATGTGCCGACGGACGCATGCGCTTGGGAGGGCGCGCTCGTCGAGATCGATCCTTCGGTTAACGACTTCGTCGACGCGTTGACGGCGCAGACATCAACGGCGAGCACCCCTCCCGTCAAGGTCAAGGTGGGTGATTACTCCGGCTTCGAGTTCGACCACTCCGTCAAGGGCGACGTGGATACCACAGCCTGCGACCGCGGCAAGTTCTGCATCCACTCAGAATTTTCAAACGAATGCACACGCTGGTACTCGAGCGCCGCTGAGCGCGAAACCTACCGGGTGGTGGACTTGAACGGCAAGCGCGCTGTGAGCTGGGTGGTCCAATTCCACGAATCGATCAATCCGGAGCTGACGAGAGAGGCGCGCGCCGTTTTCGACTCGATCGTGTACAGGTCCGGCAACTGATCTGGTGATGAGCAAGTTTCCACGTTCTTTGGCCTCGAAGACTGAATACAGTCGTCTGCACGATCAGAAAGCGGCCGATTCCCGGCATGCCGAGCCAGCATAGTTGGGGACCATCCGGGTGCTGCCCGTGATCTCGAGTCCCATCGATTCAGCTGCTCAAGCTAGCCCGACATGCCGCTAAGCTTCGCATCCGATGGCTTCACTTGGCAGTAGGCCTTGGCCGAAAGCTTGTAAGCAGTAACTTTGAGGGCGCTGGGATTCGTCTCGCCCTTATCTGCGTAGATCTTCTTGATGACGTTGGTCTGGTCCCCGGACTTCATGGCGTTGAAGTCCTTACAGTTGGTGTTGGCTCCAGGGGTGCCGCACGATGTCAGCCCGGCAACAAACATCACAGCCAGTGCCAACAGCCCAGCACGTTTGGCGGCCGAAACTCCGGATTGCCGCACAGCGATTCCGTTGAACTCGTGTGTAGTTTCCATGGCTAAGTTCCCTTCGGAAAGAATGAACCGCAGATTGCGGAAGTGGTTCAAACTATGAGTCCACGCGAATCATGGGGAACCGCTGCAGAGCTGAATGTCACCACAAATGATGACCCGCCCATCGGCCCATACTTTCAAGCGTTCAAAGTGATACTCCACTTCAGCCCGAGTCGTCTGCCGTAGCTCACGTGACAAACATATGCTGACGTCAAAAGAGTCAGGGCAGCAATACGAGGGGGCTGGTTTGAATCGTCGTGTGGTGAAGGTTGGAGTGGTTGATGACCATGAAGCAGTCCGAATAGGGTTTGCAGCGGCCGCATCGTTGGACGCCAAGACTGCCGAAGTTCCAGTCGTTGCAGTTCGCCTGGCAGACACTGTGAATTCTCTTTTATCCGGGGGGCATACGGCTTTTGACGTAGTTGCCTTGGACATGTCACTAGCCGATGGGTCACGCCCCCGGGATAACGTCCGCCGACTACTTGCGGCAGGGTACCCCGTGCTGGTGTTCAGCGTTGGGGACAGACAAGAGGATTTGCGGGAGGCATTAGCCGCCGGAGCTTCGGGGGTCTCCCGAAAGTCAGAAAACATACGCCAGACCCTGGAACTGATCCGGCAGGTTGCTCTTGGCAAGACCATTGACAATCAGGAACTGGCTGCCGCCATTGACGGTGACCGTGAGTTCGTCGCGGCTCAGCTCAGCGACCGCGAGCGGGAGACTCTCCGCTTGTACGCGGCAGGATTTACAAGATCCCAGACCGCATCCAGGATGAACGTCTCCCCCAATACCGTGGGAACGAACATAAGGCGCATCCGGGAGAAGTATGCGGCTGCCAACCGTCCAGCGGCCTCCAAGCTCGAGCTTTATCATCGAGCCGTGGAGGACGGCCTCTACACACCGCCGCATGGACGAGACTAGGCAGACCGGTGGGAACCAACCGTGTCACCTGTTCTGATGACGAAAAACGTGAAGGGCGGATCCCTCCTGAAATTCCTTGGAGCCTCCGGATAGTCTTCGGACAATAGTTTGGAGGATACGCGTTGACCCAGACAAACGTCCGCACGGGGAACCAACCGTACTCCAGGGCGAACATCGAGTACCTTGTTGCCCGCTGCTCTGGCTTGGTGGCTCTGGTTTTATACTGCTTGGCTCTTCCCGAGATTGTGTCTCAAATTCCGCTGCACTCGCCCCTTTGGGATCTGACCTTCATGGTGGGAATCCCGATTACCATCCTTGGAACGCTGATGATTCGCCGGTCTTTGGCGCGGATCAAAGTCAGTGCCGGAGCTGCGGCTGCCCTGATATTTTGCGGCTTCGCGCTTTGGCATTTCGGCCTGATCGGAGATGGCAGCCAGGTTGAGTCCAAGCCTTGGTCAAACGGGGCAGCATCCATAGGTGTTGCTCTGGCAGCAGTCTCCGTCCGTCCTGCAGCAGCAACCTTCTACAACGTACTTTTCAGCACGATGCTCGTGCTGGTACCGGCAACGGGATACGGCAACACACGGGATTGGTATGACTCAGCGCAGGATGGCCTCCTGTCTCTGGCACTAGGAATTGTCATCGTCACGTTGATGTCTGCTCTCCGTGACGCGGCGTCGGCTTCTGACCGGGCTGCAGTGAGGGCTGTAGATAGATTTGGAGAGGTAGCCCGATCCGAAGCGATAAGAACGGAAAGGTCCCGGCTGGACGGGCTGATCCATGACACGGTGATGGCCACGCTGATAGTCGCGGCCCAGGCACGCTCCCAGGAAGTATTTGATGCGGCCCGTAAAGCGGCGAAATTGGCGTTGGCCGAGCTCGGTGCGATTATGTCTGGGCGCGCGGACGACAGCACGTCCATAAGTCGTGAAGAATTTGTGAACAGACTCCAGGCAGCCACATCCCACTACTCTCCTGACTTCACCTGCGGACTGGGACGGGATCCGATTGAATTCCTCCCCCTCGGTTCTGCGCGTGCCATCATTCAAGCCACCACAGAAGCGGTCAGGAACAGCAGCATCCATGCTTCAGGAACCCCGGCGCACGTAGCTGTCAGGTTTGATCAGTCACAGCGAGCGCCCAACCGGGAAGTTGTTGTGGAGATATCAGATCAGGGACCAGGCTTCGAAGTATCCCAAGTGTCGCCGCGCAGGTTAGGCGTTCGTGTTTCGATCATTCAGCGGATGACCGAAGCCCACGGCGAAGCCCAAATATCTTCCTCGAAACACGGGACGACGGTGCGATTGACGTGGCGTGAAGGATCTGGCGGCCGTGGATAGAACCATATCGCGTCGTGTCATCCTCGCTTGCAGCATTCCTTATCCCGTGGTCCACATAGTTCTTGGCCTTGCGAATCTGCATCGAGTCACGTCAGCCACACAGACACTGGCTGCGATGGTCATTTGTGTTGCCGTCATAGTCGTCGTTTCCATCTCGGACGCCCAGCGGCCGCTTGGCGTGGCGTCCGCTTGGGCGGCAACTGTCGGCGTCGTCATTATTGAGGTTCTCGTCAAAAGTGCGCTGCCCGTAGGTACACACCCTGGCTACGCGGCTTGGCATTGCGGGGCAATCCAGATGCTGTTGGTAACCGTGGCCCTCCGAGGCCGAAAGGGAATCGCCTGGTTTGGAATTGGTGTCTTCGCTGTAGTCGATTTTGTGGCTTCCCTTGCGCAGCAACTGACGCTGAATGCGGCGCTTGCAATGGTTGTCACTCCGCTCTTATGGATGGGTATGGCCACGGCCCTTAGTTTCATCCTCAGGCGTTGTGCCCGGCAAACTGCCGCCTTCACCGACCAGGAACAGTCTTCGGCCCAGATCCTGGCCACCCAAAATGCACGTGACCTTGCTCAAAATGAATGGATGAGGGATCTCAGCAGGGCGACCCGGCCAATGCTGGAACGCATCGCTGAGGGGGCAATCGGACCAGCAGAGCAGGAAGCGTGTGTCCTTTTGGAAGCGGAGCTGCGGGATCAAATTCGCGGGCGGGCATTGGCCACTCCGGCCGTGTTGCACGCAGCCCGAGCCGCCAGAGGAAGAGGGGTCCGGGTAGATATTTTGGATGACCGTGCCACGGATCTTCCCGAGGACTTACTCGCGGAAGCAACCGCACAGCTGATCGGAGCTCTTGATCGCGCTGAGGACGGAGCCGTGAAATGCCGTGCCCTCCCTGAAGGCGCTGACGTCGCTGTGACCATCCTGGCCTTCAGCGAGGACGCAAACGATGAGGCTCTGTTCATGGAAATCCGACACGGATTGAATGACGCCGCCAGTCACCAGTTGTGGTGACAATTCCCGCGGACCAGGGGCTTGAACTACATCAGGCACTTAGCCTTCAAGAAGCCAGAGCCATACGATTCCGGAAAGTCCGGTGATCGCCACTCTGAGATGAGAGGGTCGTGATCGTCATGTCGGCACAGCCAATCCAGGCTTCCCCCCTATCGGGTAACAGCCATCATGCGGAACTTTCGCCCGAAGCCGAAACCACCTTGGGCATGTTCGCCCACCTGAGTGGGCTGATGGGAATTGTGGGTCCTTTAGTCGTATATCTCGTTTTGAAGGAGCGATCGCTGTTCGCCCGGAAGCAAGCCTTGGAAGCGATCAACTTTCATCTCACGGTGATCCTGGCAGTCCCGGTTGGTATTGCCTTCGCATTCGCCGGGAACCTCTTCGGCTCATACCAACCCATCACTGTCATCGTGGCTTCCGCCTTCATCTTCCCCATCGTGGCAGCTACCAACGCAGGAGCCGGCCAGCTCTACCGGTACCCCGTGGCAATCCGTTTCATCAAAAACTGAACCAAAGGCTCGAGAGAAGAAAACCCATGCCTGCAAAATTGTCACGCACCGCGATCATCATGGTCACCCTCATCGGGCTTGCCTCGTTGACTGCTTGCGCGGCTCCGTCACCTGACGTGGCCGAGCAACCGTCAGCCGAAGAGGCATCGACCAGCTATTCGGCTCCCGCCTCGGCTCCCCCTTCTCCAACATCGACGTCGGCGAAGACAACCTCAAGCGCCCCGTCGGAGACCGGGACTGCCTCACTTTCCGCATCAGTCTCAGCTAGCCCCACGGCAACTTCGCGATCTACAACCGCCACGGCTGGCTCCTACAGGCTCACGGATGTGGCCTCGGCAGCGTGGGGAAACGGATTCAACACCGAGGATGGAGTCACCATCCAAACCACCAAGTTCGCTGAAGCAATCGTAGGCAGCTACCCTTCCAGCTCTACCAACAAGATGAACACGGCGTCGTGGGCTCTTAAGGGACTGTGTACCTCGCTCACGGTTTCGGTTGGTCAGGATGCTTCGTCTCCTGACGTTGGCGGAAGCACCCACTTCATCGTCTTTGTTGACGGAGCTGAGAAGGCCCAGGAGTCAAAAGGGCCTTACGATCAGCCGACTGAGCTGACGGTGGATGTAACCGGCGGCAATCGTTTGGAGCTTCTGGACCTACGAACCCAGAAAGACGGTCATAACGTCTGGGGCAGCCCCCGGATTGCTTGCTCACAAAACCCATCCCCCAAGAAATGACTCCGGAGAAGGTAAAGCTCATGGGCAACAAGCTTCTATCGATCCCAGTACTAGCCGCAGCCGTCGCACTTTCGGGGTGCTCAGCGAGTGCAGTCCCGGTAGGCCAACCTTTGCCGGCGTTTGACTCGACCGTACCGCCAAGTGCGAGTTCCTCGTCGGTACCGCCAGTTCCAACTACGCCAGCAGTCACGCCGTCGATCGCCCCACAGCCTGAAATCATCTCTCCAGCGCCCCACACCATGGACTGGAAATTCGCCAACGACAGCGGCTACAGCTACACGATGTCAATCGGCCTATGGGACACCGTGACGGTTCCAGCTGATGGAACAGTTGTTCACCCCGGGAAGAGCAGTTTCCTCTTGGGAGGGACCTGCGCCTACGACCCTCAACGCGATGCCGTCATCCCCGGCGCTCTTGGAGCAAAAGTCACCACCGAATCCTTCACCACAGCAGTCAGCATGAGGGCCATCATTTCCAGTTCAGGACTGGACCTTGAGAAATACTCCGGGGCCGGAGTAGCGCCGGCACGCGAGGATAAACGCATTCAAGTTGCCCAGTCCTTCGAATCAGGCCCGAGCTGTAAGGCATTCTCGAGCGAGAACTCTGTGGGCTACGGCGAAGCCGGAGGGTTTGGCGTGAAGTGGACAGATCCCCAACAGCCGGGGGCCACGTTGTCGCATCATTTCTTCATCATCGTTAAGAACTACCGCAGTCCAGCCACACCCTCTGGAGACCAGGATCTGCTCAATGCCATCGGTATCCGTCCAATTTCGAGCGGCGACACCTCAGATGCCGGGAGCGTATTCAAAGAAGTGGGAGAACTGACTCAGGGCAAACGCAATTACCGAGGGCTAACGCTCTCCGGCATGAGCGCCAGCGGTTCATAAAAAACATCGGTGGCTATTCCCTTAATTGGGAAGAGCCACCGATGTGATGGAGCGCCCGGCTCAAGCCCGAGGGAAGTGAGAGAGCGTCCGGCTCAAGCCCGCGGGATGTGAGAGAGGGTGCGGGGGTTACATGTCCGCGAGCGCTCCACCCGGGTTCTCGATGGCGTCAGCCACGTATCGGAGGAAACCGGCCGCGGTTTCGCCGTCGCACACGCGGTGGTCGAAGGCCAAGGTCAGTTCGGTGACCTTGCGGACGGCCAGCTCACCGTTGACCACCCATGGCTTATCAATGATGCGACCCACACCCAGCATCGCTACCTCGGGGTAGTTGATGATCGCTGCGGAACCATCCACGCCGAACACACCGTAGTTGTTGAGCGTGAAGGTGCCCGAGCCCAGTTCTGTGGGGGTCGCCTTTCCGTCACGCGCGACGGCGGTGAGTCGGCGGATCTCTGCGTCCAGTTCGCGGGCACTCAGCTCATGTGCATTCCGCACGGACGGGACCACGAGTCCGCGGTCGGTCTGGGCGGCGAAGCCGAGGTTGATGCCGTCGAAACCGACGATCTCTTGCGAGCCGTCCGACGCAGTTTCAAAGCGCGTGTTCAGAGCCGGGTATTTTTTTAACCCAGCCGTGACAAAGCGAGCAATGAAGGCCAGCAAACCAGGGGTATCGTGCGGTGCACGCTTCTTCAGCTCGGCCCGCATTTCCAGCAAGGCGGTAGCGTCCACGTCCACCCACACCGTGGCTTCGGGGATCTCCGAACGGCTTCGGGTCATGTTCGCGGCCACAGCCTTGCGGACCCCACGAACAGGCGTCCGTGCCGAGACAGCCAAACCAGTCCGGCCGTCGACTGCGCCCGCATCAACAGAAGCGGGTACCGGAGTAGGAGCCGAGGCAGGAACAGCAACGGAAGGAGAAGTAATCGCCGCCTCCACATCCCGGCGCATGATCAGCCCACTGGAACCGGAACCCTCAATCGCGTCGAGGGAAACCCCATGGTCGCGCGCCATCTTCCGCACGAGCGGAGAGATGACAGCACTGAGCTTGCCAGGGATGCGCGTCCCCGCCACAGCCGGCTCCATCGCCGGCTCAGGGGAAGGCTCAGCAGCGGGCTCAGCCACGGAAACGGCGGAAGCACCGACGCCGACACTCGCCTTCCGCGGACGCGTCCGGCCACTGGTCGCTCCCCCTGGCGTACCGTACCCAATCAGTACGTTGCCGGAGCCGGCCTTCTCTTCCGTCCGGTAGGTCTCGGCAGCAGCTTCCACGGCCGGCGAAACGTCAAGGCCCGAGGACACCGGCGAAGGATCAACAGAACCAGCCGGAGCAGGAACAGGATCGGCAGCGGGCGCAGCCGCCGAAGAACCAGCGCGAGCAATCGAGATCAGCGGCTTGCCGACGTCGAGCGTTTGACCGGCTTCACCGTGCAGCTCGGCAACGGTGCCGGCGTAAGGCGAGGGCACCTCAACCATGGACTTGGCGGTCTCAACCTCGGCGATGGGCTGGTCAACCACAATCTCGTCGCCCACGGCAACGAGCCAGTTCACCAGTTCGGCCTCGGTGAGGCCTTCCCCCAGGTCGGGCAGTTTGAAAACCTGCATATCTGAGCTCATGGTCAGTCCTCCCATTGAAGGTCGTCGACGGCGTCGAGGATGCGGTCGACGCTTGGCAGGTAGTAGTGCTCCAGCTTGGGAGACGGGAACGGGACGTCGAAGCCGGTCACACGGAGGATCGGCGCGGCGAGGTAGTGGAACGCACGCTCCTGGACGCGGGCCACGATTTCGGAGGACACGGACGCGAATCCATGGGCTTCGGCAATCACGACGGCGCGTCCAGTCTTGCGCACGGACGCGCAGACGGTTTCATCATCGAAGGGGACGAGAGTACGGACGTCGATGACTTCCAGCGAGCGTCCTTCTTCTGCGGCGGCCGCTGCTGCGGCGAGCGCGGTAGGGACAGACGGGCCATAGGCGATGAGTGTCGCGTCCGTGCCGGGACGGGCAACGGCTGCGCGGCCCTCGGTGGAGGTACCGGCGTCGTGCTCTGCTCGGAGGGCGCCCAGGTCCACCTGGTCCTTGGACCAGTAGAGCTTCTTGGGTTCCATGAACATCACGGGGTCATCGGAGTCGATGGCTTCGCGGAGCATCCGGTAACCGTCGGCCACGGTGGCCGGGGTGTAGACCTTCAGGCCGGCGGTGTGCGCGTAGTAGGACTCGGAAGAGTCGCAGTGGTGCTCCACTCCCCCAATGCCGCCGGCGTAGGGAACACGGATGACCATGGGCATTTTGAGCTTGCCCTTGGTGCGGTTGTGCATTTTGGCGACGTGGCTGACGATCTGTTCGAAGGCCGGGTAGGCGAACGCGTCGAACTGCATCTCGATGACGGGGCGCATGCCGTTGATGGCCATACCCACGGCCATACCGACGATGCCGGACTCGGCCAGCGGGGTGTCGAAGCAGCGTTGTTCGCCGAATTCGGCCATGAGTCCGTCGGTGATGCGGAAGACGCCACCCAACATGCCGACATCCTCGCCGAAGACCAGGACGGAGGAATCGGCGCGCATGGCATCGGCCATGGCGGTGTTGAGCGCTTTGGCCATGGTGAGGCTCTGCGGGCCGGTGGCTTCGGCAGTGGCCGCGGCGGACGCGGCGGCGCTGGCGGTGGCTGCGCTGACGTTTCCGTTAACGGTGGTGGTGACGGTCATTTTGCGCTCTCCTCTCGTGCGAGTTCGCTGGCGAGCAGTTCGGACTGTTCTTTCAGCTGCGGCGTTTGCTTGGCGAAGACGTACTTGAAGAGGTCCAGGGGCTGGACCGGGACATCCTCGCCCAGGCCCTCGCGGAGCTGGGTGGCGACGTCTTCTGCGTGCGCAGCAATCCTGTTGCCTGCCTCTTCGTCCAGCAGCCCCTTGTCCGTGAGGTACGACTTCATGCGCGCCAGCGGATCCTTGGCCTGCCATTCGGCGACTTCGCTGTCCGGACGGTAGCGGGTGGCGTCGTCGGCGTTGGTGTGGGCCTGCATGCGGTAGGTGTGGGCCTCGATCAGGAGCGGTCCTGATCCTTCGCGGGCCAGCTTCACCGCTCGGTCCATCACGGCGAGCAGTGCGACCAGGTCGTTGCCGTCGACGCGCTCACCGGCCATGCCGTAGCCCACAGCCTTGTGGGCCAGCGACGGCGCCACGGACTGGTGGCTGAGCGGTACGGAGATGGCGTACTTGTTGTTCTGCACGAAGAAGATGACAGGCAGGTGGAAAACTGCAGCGAAGTTCAGGGCCTCGTGGAAGTCGCCTTCGCTGGTGGCGCCGTCGCCACACATGGCCATCACTACCGTGTTTTCACCGCGCAGCTTGGCGGCATGGGCCACACCGACGGCGTGAAGCAGCTGCGTGGTCAGAGGGGTGCACTGGATGCCGACGTTGCGCTCTGTGGGGTCGTACCCGCCGTGCCAGTCGCCGCGGAAGATGGTCATCACCTCAACGGGGTCCACCCCGCGGGTCATGACGGCGACGGCGTCGCGGTACGTGGGGAACAGCCAGTCACCTTCGCTGAGGCACATGGCAGCTGCAACCTGGCAGGCTTCCTGGCCGTGGCTTGAGGGGTAGACGGCCATACGGCCCTGCCGGACCAGTGCCGAGTTCTGGTCGTTGACGCGACGTCCGACGACGAGTTGCTCGTAAGCGGCCATCAATTCAGCATCGCTGGGCGTGGGGTACTCGTGGCCAGGCTCGGTGCCCTGCTCGTCATGGGAGCGGAGGGTGCCGTCCGGGTTCACCATTTGGATCTGGTGCCGGGCGGGGAGCATGTAGTCCTCAACGCTGATGCCGAATTTTGTCCGAACGTCAGCAGCGTGGTCCTCTACAGCCGTTTCCGGCGCAGAGTGGTCTGCGTGGATCGTCATTGGTCCGTCCTTCTCTAGCCACTATGTGCTTCCAGTATGTTCCCCAGCCTTGTTTCGTATCCAGCTTTCGGCTGAATCATGGAAGCCCTTTTCTGGAATGGGTATTCTGGAAGACAAATTGCAATTGTGAGCTGGGTAACTTGCCCGTGCTGTAGACGAATTGGAGAGCCAGTGAGCGAGGCCGAGGCGGAGCAGACCGCCGTACCGCTGGACAGTGTGGACCGGGACATCATCCGCGAGCTGACCACCGATGGGCGCATGTCCGTCACCCAGGTGGCTGAGAACGTGCACATCAGCCGCGCCCACGCCTATACAAGGATTGCCCGCCTCACGGGCGAAGGTGTGCTGACCAAGTTCACGGCCTTGGTGGATCCCATCAAGGCAGGCCTTCGGTCATCGGCCTACGTGACGTTGAAAGTTCAGCAGCACTCGTGGCGCGAACTCAAGGAACAGCTGCGCGCGATTCCCGAAATTCACCACATCGCCCTGGTGGGCGGAGACTTCGACGTCATCCTTTTGGTTCGGGCAACTGACAACATCCACCTCCGGCGTGTGATCTTCGACCAATTGCAGTCCATGGACGGAGTGCAGGATACCCAGACTTTCCTTGTCTTTGAGGATGTTGACACCCGGTAGACGCCCGGGGCAGCCCTTTGCTGGGAGGAAGCACCCATTTGGGAACCTTAGACTGTCCCCGTGCCCCTCAAAACTGCCTCCGCCACGCATGTCATTGGCGTGGTTGCGGCGGCGTGCCTCTTGGCAGCGTTGCTCTGGCTGATCGCGGCCTTTCAGTTCTTCTACAACCCTCCGGAGGCAACGCCTCACCGCACGGATGCGATCGTGGTGCTGGGCGGAATGAGCAAGGAGCGTTTGCCTGTGGCTCAAAAGCTCCAGCGGGAACTGGGCATTCCCATGCTGGTGGTCTCTACGACTGGCTTGGCCGGCAACGCGGAGGGTGATGCGCTGTGCGATGAGGAGTCGGGTGATTCCAAACTTGTGTGCTTCCGCCCTTCACCGCTGAATACCAGAGGCGAGGCTGACGCTTTGCGGGGGCTGATTGCCGACCATGGTTGGAAGTCCGTGACGGTGGTGACATCCGAGTATCACGTGATGCGCGCGGGCACACTGATCGGCCAATGCACATCCGCCGAGGTCCAGATGGTTGGGTCCCAGCCGGACCTCTCAACTGGAGCTTGGATGGACCGGTTCGTGGTGGAAACAGGTGGGTTGATCGACACGTGGATGCGACCGGAGTGCACTTCCAGCTAAATGAGTAATACTCCTGCGGAGCCTGATCCGATATGACAACACTGGTAGGACCGCTGTCGATTCAGCGAACTGAGTTGTCAAGGTGCACGGAAAATTTTGTAGTTTTTTTGGTCGCTTGAAGATTCTTGTCAAGCTATTGAGTTTTGGGGATGCAGCAAGCCATCCTTTTTCCATAGGTCCAAGGTCTCACACTACGAGCCCAAGGATCCATCGTGGAAAAATTCAGATCTGAGTCCTCCACCCCCAACGCCACTCGTGCAAGGCATTTCATAGCCAGCCTGCTCGCCGCCTTTGTCCTGGTGATTGGTTTCCTTCACGGACCAATTGCGCAAGCAGCGCCAGCCCCGGTATATCCCATTAGCGGCTACTTCATATTTGGCAGCACGAACGACGCCGCCAATATGTCGAAGCTAACGGACATCAAGTCAGTGGGCGGGGATACTGTCATCACGTTCGGTTCGCAGATCAAACCTGCGACATCTGCCGCCAATCCAGCCGGGTGCTCCATCTCTGGCGTCAATTGCGTGGCGGCAGCCACAGCGGGAATCAGCGTAAATCGCTACTTCACATACACCGACGGCAACTCCTGGGGTGCTCCGTCCCTTGCGTGTCCGCGCGACAAGACCGCAACCAGCGGGACAACCGTATACACCATCATGGTCATCCCCACACAAGGCACCGGCTGCACATCATCGAACAACTCGTATGACGTCGTGATTATTACCAGCGGGACTGCATCAATCTCCGTGTCAGTGGCTAAAGCGGCTACAACGCTCGGGATGAAGTTCTACGCCGGCATGCCCGCACCCATCAAAAGGACAGACGTCACATACCTTGCGGATCTTTCCTACGAATCGACCTTGTCAAACTTCACTAATCGATTCCTTCAGTTTCAAGGGAAGGTCAACAACGTTGCCGGCCTGGTGGGCTACTACCACCACACTGAGATGCCCGTTGCCGCTGGAGCGATTTGGGACTCCATACTTTCCGTCTACCGACTGCAAAATGCCGCAATCAAGAAGCTGCAACCGACACGTTCAGCACTGATCAGCCCCTATCTGGATACTCGAATGTCGAACACTGGCCGAGTCACAGTCGACAACGCGCGTGCCGGCATAGCTAAGATGGCCGGGACAGCGAACGGGGTCAAGCTCGCAATCGCCGTACAAGACGGGATGGGAACAGGCAAGACAGGTTCCTATTTCGGCCATGAAAGCGGCTCCAACGTAGACCAGTTTGCCGCCTCGATAGTCGGCAGCGGCACCTGGGGCAGCAAGTATGCCGCACCCAACCGCGAGTACTTCCTTGCAATGTCGGAAGGCATTCAAGGAACCGGAGCAGAGCTCTGGGCCAATATGGAGGGCATGGCACCGGGCACAAGCCAAAACCCTTGCGACAACCAATTCCGAGGCCAGAGCTCTAAAGCCCGTCACGACCGCCAACTGCAACAGATCGGGAACTACCCCGTGAAAATCATCTCGTACATGTGGGATCCGTTCTTCACGTGCACTGGAACTTGGGCGCCCATGCTTGACCAGATGAAGGCCAAAAGCATGACCCCTGTGATCACGGACTCCATCTTTTATGGGAATGGCGATGTGCTCGTGACCGGTCAGAATCTCAGTGGTGGCACCATCCAGGTGAAGTGGACCGACACGTACGGCCGGGTCTTCGACAAGACCGTTACGGCTGCAAGCTACAACCCCTCCTACGGCAAACAACTCGGCATGAACCCACGTCTGGAATCCGTGACGGCCAAGCTAGGCAGCACGACCCTAGGCTCGGGGAAGTACGTGTATATCAACGTCACTAATAGTTCGGGCATGAAAAACGACGCACCATACTCCGACCGAGGCTGACAACCAAAAAATGGGGGCCGGCACTCGTGTGCCGGCCCCCATTTTCAAGTGCCACCGCTCCGTGCCGGAGCAGCGATAAGCCAGACCGTGAACCCTGCAGATACCTCGACCCAGTCAAACAAATGTTCTCGGAAGCCCTCAGATGCAAGAATTGAGCAGGGCCCTGTTTCATCTGGACGCAGCATAGGAGTTAAGTAGTGACGGATACTGTCGGACAACCGGTGGTGCTTTCACCCTCTCCTCGGCACATGCGCAAGCGGCGCTTCTTGGGGGACGTCCCGCCTTCCCAAGTGCCAGGACATAGCACCTTGTCCCAACCTGCACAGCTGCCGCCCTCGGCTGAGGAACCTCCGCACACGCAGCCAAAAGAAACCGTGACGGCAGCGCCACCTTCACCCGTCCCCGAGAAGAAGTCGGGGGCAAAGCTAAAAAAAGCAACGCTTGCCCAGAAACGACTGATTGCCCTTGTAGTTGTGATCCTCGTCTCCATCAGCATCCCCTTGCTGGTTCTGACCTTGATGTTTGCAGGCTGAGCGGCCTTCTTCGTCATACACAATTGATCACCTCGATTGACTGTGCGATAGCATCGGCTGGTCAGCCATTGCCTTTCCCGGGGGAATCCATGCCCAGCGTCATGCCTATTTTCGGTACTCGTCCGGAAGCCATCAAGATGGCTCCAATCGTCACCGCCCTTCAGCAGTCTCCCGACTTCGACTGCGTGGTGACTGTCACTGGTCAACACCGGGAGATGCTCGACCAAGTCAACGAACTCTTCGGCATCGTTCCGGATCACGACCTCAACATCCTTCAGCAGCGACAGTCTCTCTCCGCGATCATGACCAGGACCATCGATGGCCTGGACAAGTTGTTCTCAGACAACAAGCCCGACGCGGTCATTGTCCAGGGTGACACCACCACATCGACGGCAGGGGCGATCGCAGCCTTCTACCATGGCATCCCCGTGGTCCACGTTGAGGCAGGGCTGCGAAGCGGTGATCTACTCTCCCCGTTCCCGGAGGAGGCAAACCGCAAGATCACCAGCCAAATTGCCAGCCTGCATCTCGCACCGACGAGCACCAGCAAGGCCAACCTCTTGGCGGAGGGGATCCGGGAGCGCGACATCGTTGTTACGGGCAACACTGTGATCGACGCGTTGCTCACTACTGTTGACAAAAACGTTCCGTTCTCCGATCCCCAGCTGGAAGAATTGGCAGCCAGCGGCCGGAAAATTCTCTTGGTAACCACGCACCGCCGCGAAAACCAGGGCGACGCCATGCGCGGAGTTGGCCGAGCCTTGGCACGCATCGCAGATGCTGAACCCGACCTCGTAATAGTGCTCCCGGCTCACAAGAATCCAGTAGTCCGGGAAGCAGTTCTGCCTGCAATCGATGGGAAGCCAAACGTCATCGTCACTGAGCCGTTGGCTTACGGAGAGTTCACTCGAATGCTGTCCATTGCTCATATTGTGCTCACGGACTCCGGAGGAGTTCAGGAAGAAGCACCCAGCTTAGGCAAGCCGGTGCTGGTCATGCGTGACAATACAGAACGACCAGAGGCTGTACACGCCGGCACCGTAACTCTGATCGGGACAGACGAAGAAAAGATTGTCAAGGAAGTAGACCGCCTCCTCAACCAGCAGGACGCATTCGACGCCATGGCTAACGCAGTTAACCCCTACGGTGATGGTAAAGCCGCCGAACGGACCGTAGCGGCCGTGGCCGAACTTCTCGGCGTAGGACTCCGCGTTTCAGAATTCGTGAGCGACGTCGAGCCAGCTCTCTAAACGTCCCGGTACTGTCCCCGGGTACCTTAGCCGCCAGTAAGGTCACTCCCCTAACTCAGAAAATGGAGTCCAGCGTTGCTACGCAAACTCTTTGATCGTCCGGCTGCACCTCAGACCATCTGGACCAACCACGAGCCGGCTCAGCCTCGCTCCTCTCTCCTTATTGACTCGGGCAAAGTGCCGACCGAGCATGTCATGCTGCGCAAAAAGGCATACGAGGTACGGTTTCAAGTCGTTCCAGGCTCTGAAGTAACAGCGACTTTCCAGACTATTTCCGATCCCAGTCAGCATGAAACCAAAGCTGGGATTATCTGGGTGAAGTTCATTGACAAGCACGGCAACGAAGTTGCTAGCAGGGGACGCATCAGCAAGGGACCACAAGGCTACTACGTCTACATAGTGCCCGATGCGTTAAGTGCCGGCGAGGCAAAGCTGTTTATCCCCGAAGATTGTACTGAAGTAGTGCTGGGTTTCGCGCTTTGGAAGGGCTACCCAGGAAGCCTTTCGTTGGGAAACAGTGTTTCCGTACATCACAGTGTTCTGCCGCTCTTTCCGGAATTAGCAGAACGCGATGCTGACAACCTGCGGGGACACCGCATCGTGCTTTCCTCGAACCATGAACCGAGTTCCGCAATCGGTCTTCAGGCAGAGCCCCTCTGGATTAATGTGTCGGTGCTCGAGGTCAAACACTTCAGAGTCCAGGCGCAGCTTCCAGGCAGCAAACAGTGCCGGCTTGGAGATGCAGTATTGCTGTTCAGGTTTGCTGACAAAAATGGAGACGAGGTCGGAAGCCTTACTGACATTCCCAGGGGCCTCAATGGAGAGTATGTCTACATTCAACCTGACGCCGATGGACAGTTCTCATTTGAGGTACACGCTCCAGCTGACTGTGTCAGCGTTCGAATGGGATTTGCCGCTTGGAAAGCTAAGCCAGGATCGCTGCAAATCCTCAACGCAGTCGAGTTCAACGAACTGACCGCAGAGTCCGCCAACGAACTCCGGCCGGGATTCGGGCCCCCACAGTCAAAGTCGGCAGCACTGCAATTTGATCGCCTCCACGAACTCGGCGCTCGAGTACCCGTCACTGAACGAGCTCGTTGGGCGCGCATTCCAATCACACATATTAAGGGGCCTCAGCTCAGGGTCAAGTTTGAAGTCGAACCTAAGGTAGCGGGTCTAACCCCAAAGAGCGGTCTGACGCTCATCGAGTTCGCCGACATTGACGGCGGCAGAATTCCCGTGGCGGAACTTGCGACCTCCGAGGAACATGGCGAATTCAAGTACATCGACGGGCGGCAACGGCACGACGTTTCGTTAACGCTGAACATTCCCAAAAATGCTACAGAGATTCGCGTGGGAACGATGCTGTGGGCGGCGGTGCCGGATCAGTTGTTCACCAGCAACCAAATCTGGGTCGAAGCACTTGAAGACAAGAAACCCGAGCCGGCCAAAGCGGGTGCAGGTTCCAAACCTGCTTCCTTCGCGACGAGTGGACAGGCCGTTGCGGCCTTGGATCAGCCCCGACGGGCCAAGGATCTAAAGGTTGCTTTGATAGCCGACGAGTTCACTTACAACTGTTTCAAGTACGAGTTCACCCCCATCATCTTCGAGCCTCAAAACTGGCGGGAACGTTTCGAATCCAATCGACCCGATCTATTCCTTTGCGAATCCGCTTGGTCCGGGACGGACAGCGTGACACGCCCTTGGAAGGGCCGTATTTACGCGAGTTCCAACTTTGCCCGTGAGAACAGGACCGAGCTTCTCGAGATACTCGCCTGGTGTAATCAAGAGAAAATCCCTACTGTCTTTTGGAACAAAGAAGACCCCACTCACTTTGATGACAAGATCCACAACTTCATCGATACAGCAATACTGTTTGACCATGTCTTCACCACAGACCTGACATGTGTTCCCAGGTATGAGGAAGAATACGATCACCCCAGTGTTCACTGCCTCCCCTTCGCGACCCAGCCGAAACTCTTCAACCCCCGCGAATCGGCGCCCCGGGCTGAAGGGGTGTCGTTTGCCGGTAGCTGGTACGCCAACCATGCGGAACGTTCGACCGAAATGACTGTTATTTTTGAACAGATCCTTGAGGCTGGACTCGATCTACGAATTTTTGATCGATTCTGGGGCACTGATGACGAACTCCACCTCTTCCCCGAACAGTATCGGCACCTCACCGAGCCGGCTATTCCGCACTCCGAGATAGCGAACGCTTACAAATCGACAACCCTGGGCTTGAACATCAACACCGTGACCTCATCACCAACAATGTTCGCCCGGCGTATCTTCGAACTCATGTCCTGCAACACACTCGTGGTGTCCAACTACTCTCCCGGTGTTGCGGAATTCTTCGACGGACGCATTCTCTTTGCCGGAGAAAACCACAACGATATTCTCGAGTTGGAATCCGAGCAAGCTGATTCCATCCGGCATGCCGCTCTTCACGACGTTCTTGCCAACCACACTTACCAGCGCCGGTTTGAGCAAATTCTTGATTCAATTGGTTTCGATTATGCTAAACCAAGTCAATTAGTCACTCTCGTTTGTCCTGTGGAAAATGAACACGAGCTTGTGCAAGCCATAGCTCGACAAGCAGAGTTTGCCGACATTGCCAACGGTTTGGTCATTGTCCTTGGGCAGCAATTCCAAAAGAGCGATGCGGCCTACTACCAAGCCAAGTACGGCCGATTCGGAGTGATTGTTCTTTCGTGGGCTTGGGCCACTGACGAGGTACTCGATGCTGCTACCTACGTCAGGGGCGAGGCCTTCGCACTGGTCCTGCCCGACTCAAGCGTTACAGCCACGATGATTTCGGAGGCCAGCCTTCATCTCTGCTACGCCGACGGGCCCATTGCAATTGGCGAGGATGACCCCTACCGCTTCAGTGCCGAGCACTCTGTTCGGGACATCGTCGCGCGCCCGGCTTTCTTCCAGAAAGCCGTCAAACACTACGGCCAGACCATCTCCGACAACTTTTACCTCGTCTAGAGGTTGAACGAATCATTGCGAGCCTTTGAGGATTCTCCGGTTATGAAACTCAGTATCGTCGTACCTTGTTATAACGCCGAGACCAAGATTGGTCCATGTCTAGAGTCGCTTGAACGAATCAGCCTGCCGGAGGACAGCTTCGAGGTCCTCTTCGTGGACGACTTCTCAACAGATGGGACATTGGCTCTCCTGGAACATAGAGCCGATGCACACAGCAACTGGCGTGTCGTAGCACTTGCAGCAAACAGCGGCTCTCCATCGCGTCCGCGCAATGTAGGCACGTCAAAAGCCACCGGAGAGTACGTATTCTTCCTGGACTGTGACGACGAAATACTCCCGGAAGCACTGCGCTTGCAGTTAGAGCTTGCAGAAAATGAAGATTCGGACATCGTTCGCGCTTCACTTTTCACCATCGAGCGTGGCAAGAAACCTCAGCTACTGAACCGCGTGATCGATTTCAACTTTACAGACTCACGTACTGAGAAAATTGCCAAGATCGTGCGTGACCAGAGCACAACGAACTCTTCGCTCATCCGGCGGAGTTTGCTCATTGATAATGGAATCATCTGGCCTGAACACTTACACATGGGCGAGGACACCGTATTTCTGAACAACGTATTATCAGCTTCGCAGAATATCTCCTACCTGGATGAACCAGCGATTGTCTACCATAAGTCCATTGGTTTCATCAGATCAACCACTCAGCAGTATGGCGCCCGCGAGCTAGCCTCACATCTCGAAGTATGGGAAAGTGCCGAGTCCACGCTCTCTCGCGTGGGCCTGAGCTACATGGAGATCCGTGGACATGTTTCTCTTCGAGTGGCCTTGGAATCCATCTACCGCTTTAACCGTGGTGATATCGATGCAGGGCTCTTCTCCAAACTCGCCCGATTAGTTCAAAACAATTGGGACTCCATCACCGAGAAGGCCTTCCGGCCTCGCATTCGAGAAACACTGGAGGTGATCAATTCAGGTAATTATGAAGCGTTCCAGCAGAACATCAAGCAACGGCTTCTCATCGCTGGAATGGATCTAAAATTCATATCGCCCGCGATCCCTGCTTTGCAGGAACACTACAGCGTCAAGCTTGACGCCTGGACAGGCCATGACGCCCACGATGCTGAGCAAAGCCAGGAACTTCTCGAGTGGGCAGACGTGATATTCTGCGAATGGCTGCTGGGCAACGCCGTTTGGTATGCACAACACAAGCGAGCCCACCAGCGACTAGTGGTACGGCTCCATCGCTTCGAACTGAACACTCGATTCGGCCATGACATCGACCAATCCAAGGTCGACTGCTTTATCTCGGTTTCCCTCCACACGAGCGAAGACATGATCCGCACCTTCAGCATGGATCGCACGAAGGTCCGGATCATACCGAACTACTTGGACGTGAATTCTTACAGGACCAGTGACGATCCCAAGAAGACCAAGCGGCTCGCGATGGTTGGCATGTTGCCGAAGTTGAAGGGCTACCACCGCGCACTCGAGCTGCTTCATTATCTTGATTCACACGGCGATTTCACGCTGACAGTTTTCGGGAAAGGCCCCCTCGACTTGCCTTGGGTCTATAAAAACCCTGTCGAGAGGGACTACTACGAGGCCTGTGATCAGTACATCTTGGACCACAACCTTTCGGATAAAGTGACCTTCTCCGGTTGGGTTGATACAAAAGAAGCGCTGGCAGATTTTGGATTTGTGTTGTCACTTTCCGATCTGGAAAGCTTCCATGTGGCTCCGGCAGAGGGTTTTGCTGCTGGGAATCAGGGCGTATTCCTACCTTGGCATGGCGTTGACTACATTTATCCAAGTGACTACATATTTGAAGATATTTTTGGGATCAGGGACTACATCCTGAAGAACCAAGACCTCGTCGACTTCAACCGAACTGCCGAGCTGGGACAGTCTTTCGTACGCGACAGGTACTCACTGGAAACTTTCGTATCCTTAGTGCAAGAGGCGTTGGAAGAGGTTTAGCACTCCCTGCGGCGAGCCTGCCTGAGTACGCGCTGACGGTCAACCATAGTGCTTTTCGCGGGGGCCTGGTGACGAGAGCCCCTAATTCAGAGTTTCGAAGAAGTCAGCACGGTTGAATGTGCCTGAGCCGGTCAAGGCCTCACGTGATCCGACGGGCCGGCGTGCTTCCGTTTGCGGTCGTATCCAGAAACAAAGCTAAAGACCCGCAGGTGTACCCGGCCGCCGTGAGACCCCACCGAACCTCACGGTTCATGGGTTAGCGCCGGAGTGATTCAAACCATTGGACTGGCCGCTCGGCTACGACGTAGCCGAGCGGCGTGTCTAGTTCAGTGGATGACTGGCTACTTGCTGTTCAATACACGTAATTGATCGGCAAGCCATGCGGCAAACATGCCGTGCCCTCGTTCATTCAAGTGGGTATCGTCGTAGAAAGCCGAGTGAGTATCAGAAAACGCCGCCTCGGCGTCCAAGAACGTGACTCCGCTGCTGGCCACAAAGTCCAGTACCGCCCGACGAATGTCATCCCGCCGCTTCATCAGCGCGTCGTGCTGGTCTGCTGTGACTCGCTTCGCGACAAAGGGATCATCCTCCCTGGAGGCGTTTCTGTTGGGCGACGACACCAAGATAAAGTCGATTTCAAACTCCTGAGCGGCCCAAACAGCCAAGCCCAGAATAGAAGTCAACGCCTTTGAACCCCGCGGAAGATCTGCTGCAGCCGGCTCCACGGGCGGACTGAGTGGAGCATAGCGATCTGTAGGATACCAGTAACTGCTGGGACGGAAGTAGATGGGCAAATCCGATTGAGGCAGGAAAAATATGACTCTACCGCCACGCCCGACGTGGGGAACAACCTTGTTCAAGAACACATTAAACAGCTGCAATGTGGTGGCCCCTGAGTAACCACCGTTAAGACAGCGAAAGTTTAGGCCCTCGGTTGCCAGGTGTCGCTCTACTTGGGACACAAACCGGATGTCTTCCGGGGCGTAGATGGCTTCGACAAACGAGTCGCCGAGAAAGACCAAAGGTTCGGCATCCTCCCTGACGATGTTTCCGGTCATGATGAAACCGTCATCGTCAGTTCGAACCCGCCAGGGCCCGTCACCCACAGTTCCGTCGGTTGTTTCGAAGTAGCCTTCCGGACGAGTCTTTAGACTGTCAACATTGGGCGTAGACTCCGTCAGCCTTATGGATCGGCGATCTGACACTGTGACTCCCCAAGGGTATGACGAACAACAAACCCACTGATTCTATCCCTAGGCCACCTTTGCCCTCTAATCGGATGCGACTCGTGGATCTAGTGACGAGCCATAAACGGCAGGGTTTCCTTGAAGTGGCAATTCAGACCGCCGTGGGCCCCGGCTGACGGGCCAAGGGAAGGGGGCCAGGAGGCAACTATCAGCTGGCTCAGGTTCAAACCTGGGGCTCATTGGGGCTCTGTTCTTCAGCGCCACTGGCTAGTCGCCCGGTTAGAGCCTCGACCATCGCTTCCAGCCTCTCAACGCGATCCACTAACGCTGCCTGGGCACGCGCGCCCTCTTTCGCCAATTCGTCCAAGGCCGCAGAGGGCGTCTGCGCATCGCTCAGACTCTTCACGTTGGTGTTCACAAGGCCCACGCGATAGTAAAGATCCCGTGTTGCCCAATGAGTACGAGTGAGGAGGCCCGCAGCCCTACGTTCGACCCTTGCGCGTTCAAGTGGGGTGCCTGCTGGGGCCAAAATGTAGGTAGGAGTCGCATTGAATTCTGCTACAAACGCGTAGCCTATCTCGGACGCAAACCGCTCCAAGGCCACCTGTTCAACAGAAGTAGCGGCCTCACAGGCAATTATTGGCCTGTCTCTGGAGATCAGCTTCGTGGCACCTTTCAAAACTGAGAGGTCCATGCCCTCGGCGTCCACTTTTATCAGGGACACGCGCTCCAGTATGCCCTCCAGATCGAGTGCGCTCACATCGAAGTCCCCTTCAGGAGACAGCTCAAAGGTAGTGGCACCGACATTGGATAGATCCATTTTATCCAATTTTGCTTTGGAACGGCCCTCACCCAATGCCTTACGGCGGACTTCGATGTGCTCCTGCAGGGAGTTTCTATCAACATTCCGTTGTAAGATTTCGGCAGCTAAAGGCAGTGGCTCAAATGAAATCACCTGAGCCCCGCAGACCGCGGCGAAGTAGAGACTGTGGTTGCCAATATTGGCGCCGACATCAAGAACCAGGTCTCCGGCCTTTAGGTACTGCGACAGTTCACCCAAAAATTGCCACTCATAGAAATTTTTCGATGCCTTGATCGTTGCGGCGATGTGATCACCGGCCACTGCCTCTATGGTGACTTGCTTGTCTCCATGCGCAACTAATAACGTTGTTGTTGCGATTGACTCGGGCGAACTGTCCATGACTTCTCTCATCGATGACGCTGACTGACACTAATGCAGGATTCTCTCACAACTCTCCGTTAAACCTCTGGTCCGTCTCAAGTGAGTCCAAAAGGGGAACGTTGCGGAGGAAGCCATGACGTTCTGTGTACGTCACAAGCCAAGGAAGGAAGGCACCGAAGACTAGTTCTCCGGTGCCTTCTGGAAATCACAAGGTTGTTGCAGCGGCGGCATCTGTGACAGATTCGCGCCAAATGCCTCTGGTATCAATTACCGTCTTGCCCACCAGGGAAGCCTGTGGGATTGATTTGAACTCGTCGTGATCCACCAGAACAACAACGACGTCAGCCTGCGCAATGGCGTCCTGTGTAGCCGTCAGAACAACGTTGGCCCTGCCGGCCAGGGCCTTTGGCAACTCTTCAACGTGTGGTTCGACGACCATGACATTCGCGGACGCCAATGCGTCTGCCAATGACGCTGTGATCCCGATCGCCGGCGACTCACGGAGGTCGTCAATGTTCGCCTTGAATGCCAGCCCCAGTGCTGCGATCTTCGGTTGACCGCCGTATGCCTGTACCGCACTGCGTACCTTATCGACAACCCATTCAGGCTTTGAGTCGTTGACTTCCCGCGCCGTGCGAATCAAGCGCGACTCGTCCGGCGCAGCTGCCACGATGAACCATGGGTCTACAGCAATGCAGTGCCCTCCGACGCCGGGGCCAGGCTGAAGGATGTTAACCCGGGGGTGGTGATTGGCCAGTCGGATCAGTTCCCAGACGTCAATACCCAGCTTGTCGCTGATAACGGAAAGTTCATTTGCGAAGGCGATGTTTACATCTCGATAGGAGTTCTCGACCAGTTTGGCCATCTCCGCGGTTACGTCATCGGTAACCAGTATCTCCCCTTGGCAGAAGACGGAATAGAGCTCTTTGGCCAGTTCCGCCGCCTCGGTCGTGATACCGCCGACGATGCGGTCATTCGTGACGAGTTCAATCATGACTCGGCCAGGAAGAACTCGTTCCGGGCAGTGCGCGAAGTGCACGACCGGAGCACCATCGGCGCCATCCAACGAAAGATCGGGCCTAAGCGCCAGGATGTAATCTGCCAGGTGTCTCGTAGCACGAGGCGGAGACGTAGATTCAAGAATGACCAACTCATCGCCTTTGAGCTGCGGCGCAATTCCTCGTGCCGCTGCTTCGATGTAGCTGAGGTCCGCAGAGCGATCAGCCAAGAAAGGTGTCGGTACAGCCACTATGTAGGCGTCTGCAGACGGAGTTTCAGTTGTGGCGCGCAAGTTTCCCTGGCTCACAGCTCCCGCTACGTGAACACCAAGATCCGGTTCAACGAAAGGAACCTCGCCTCGGTTCACTGCGTCCACGGTATTGCTATTTACGTCTACCCCGATAACGCTGAGTCCGTTTGTAGCCAAAATCGCGGCGGTCGGCAACCCGATGTAGCCGAGTCCGATTACAGCTACCGTTTTAATCGATGACAATTTCTTCCCCTATTAATTAAACAGTGATGTGTTCTTTGGGATCTCCAAAGAACTTGATTTCGCCTGAGGCTGCCAGTTCATCGTCAGATGCATTCCACGTGTGCCCTTCCACCTCACGCATCTGACAGAAGTTGAACCGATCGGCAGCGTAAATGGAACCACCTGACGAGGTGACCGCCTTCAGGAAGGCAGTATCCTCTCCCCGATTCAGGGCCTCAAATGGGTGAGCTTCGAAGACCTCACGTCGCGCAGTGATAGTCGGTCCCATCACAAATCGGCTATATGAGTGCTCCTTATGGGCCATCCGAAGAACAGTCATCCCCGTGGACTTCAGATGCATGTGGTGCGCATGCTTCCCCACAATGTCCGCATTTGAGTAGTCCAGTGCATACAACAGGTCAGCCAGGTAGTGAGGACCGTAGTAGTCGTCATCGTCCATTTTCGTCAGGACCGACCCCGATGAAGCCTCCACGCACAAGTTCAGGCACTCTCCCAATGACACGTCACGATCCCGCGACAACAGCCTGTAACGGAGAACACCGTGTTGCTGTGCCAGTTCATGCACACGGTCAAGGGGCACTTCAAACCCGTGAGTCAGCAGGACGAGCTCTACATCAACTCCGATTTGACTGCCAACAGTTGCAAATACATGCTCCAGCTGATTCGGACGAATAGTCGATACCAATGCACTCACCCTGGGAAGGTCAACAGACCTGGTGAGGTGCGGCAGCACAGATGAAACTACAGCCTCTGCCCTGTGCGCATAGGTGTTTTCCGACCAAACCCTCCGCTGGCCCTTGTGCACCACACGATCATTGAGCTCCGGGCTCCGTGACAGCATACGGATCTGAAAGGCCGCTTGATCCCGGGAGTTAGCCACAAGCACTTCATCTGGCGCGAAGAACTGCCCGATAGCCGCGCTGGGAGTGGAAACTACAGGCGTACCACATGCCGTTATCTCAAATATTCTCCGGGCACACATACTTGGAGAATCCACCACAGAGTTAACGTTCAAAAAGACCTTATACGCACGGTAGGCCGTGAGCATGCGCTTGTAGTCCAAGCTTCCGACAACATGCTGATCGAATGGCACCGGAAACTGATAGTTCGGGTCCCCGCCAAGTTGACGTGAAAAAATCTCGAGCGTTGGCCCCCCCTGGGTGGAGGCGTCTTTGGCCGCGTTGAGTAGTAGGTCCATTTGTTGACGCCGCTCAGGATACTTGTGGGCGAAGTACATACCTGCAAACGCGACCCCCCGTGAGTGCCTCGAATCACCGATTCTCATGGGATTGTGAATTGCTGGCTGGGCCGCAAAGGCAAGCGCCGCGATCCTCTCGTGGCCAAGATCCCTGATGTAGCTCGAAATCCGTTCCGAGTCGCTGGTGAAGACCATGTCGAAGAGGCGTGCTGCCGGCAGAAAATCCTCATAATGCGGAGGGTCCTCCTTGTTCCAAAACACAGTGGGAACTTCTTGTTCTCGGCACCAGCTCATGAGTTCGAGGAATTCGCGCTTCGGGCCGGATGCTCCCATTAGCTGGTACTGCCAAGAACCACCGTTGCCATTCCAAGCAGATTCGACAAAGAGAAAGTCAATTTTATTCTCGGCAAGCTGCTTCGTCCAATCCTCTCTACGAAGATGAACGAGGTTCCACTCAAAAGCAAAGGCTGCAGTCGAAAAATCATCCAGAATAACACCAACGGTAAGATCCGAGCGTCGTGGTGAACGGTCCGGGATCCGATGGGGTCCAAAAATTGGCGGTCCTGATTTGTTGGCAGACCCCAAGGGACCAGACACATTCATGTTGTCTATTCTTCTGCGGCGGAGCCACTCATTGAGTTGGCCAGGGCCCCCTCTACGAAGATGCCATAACGCCTTACGCACGCCTTCGAGAGCGACCATATCAGCGCCCCTCCATTCTGCGTCCACTGGCGCGCTCAAGAACTTGGGTTGCCACTAAATTAGCGCGAGCTTGGTCCTTTATCTTTCCGGCGGTGATGTTATTTCCCTTTGAAAGGTGGGAAGAAAACTCCTCATACAGCTGGGTGGTCTCCTTTGGATCACCATCCATAATAAGCTCTCCTTTATCCAGCCAAATTACACGACTGCACATGGTTTGAATTGTGTAGAGGCTGTGACTAACTATGAAGACACATCCAGCTTGCGCCCTAAGTTCATCCATTCTCGCCTTGCTGCGAGTAGCGAACTGGGCATCACCGGTATTCAAGGCCTCATCAACCAGGAGAATTTCGGGATTGACAGCTGCAGCGATCGCAAAGCGGAGGCGCGACGACATGCCGGAAGAATAGCCTTTCATCGGAAGATAAATGGCTGAATCCAGACCCGAAACTTCGACGATACTGTCAAACCGCTCATCGATCTGATCCATGTCCATACCCATGGCAAGGCATCCAAGAACGACGTTCTGATCGCCCGAGAGCTCTGGTACCAAGGCTGCATGCACCCCCAAAAGGACGGGAGTGCTTGAGGCAAACACCGCACCATGAGTAGGCGCCATCTGGCCGCTAATCAGCTTCATCATCGTGCTCTTACCCGAACCATTGCGCCCGATGATTCCTACGGATTCCCCGCGTTCAACGACTAGAGAAATTTCTTTAAGCGCACTGACTGTCACGAGATTGGATTGGCGGAAGACTTTGCGAAGAGCACCTTTGAAACCTCTGCGGCTCGCCGTTGTTGTTCGCCCGTCCGACGATGGGACCTTGTAGGTCATACGGACCTTGTCTACAACCACACACGGCGGCCCATCCAAGAAAACAGTCTGATCAGTCTCGACCATAGCTCTCCTCCCCTTGCCAGAAGAATACGAATCCGACTATCAAGGCCGTCAACGCAACGACGGCCAGACTGGCCCAGGATTCCCACGACGGAACGGTGTCGTAAAGGACACAGCTTCGGACGATGTCGATAACGTTGAATAATGGATTGAACTTGAGTATCGCCAGCAATGCGGGTTCGTGAATAAAGCGCTCGTAGGAGTAAAATACGGCGGAAGCGTACATCCATGCGCGGATTGCGAAAGGTATCAAGTGGGTTACGTCGTGAACCATGGAGATGATTCGGGCGAGTATCATTCCTATACCGAGGTTGAATATTCCCTGTAGAATAACGGCAGGAATAACCAACAACCACAACCATGAGATTTTTTCGGCAGGTGGAATCAGAATGATCAGCAGAAGCATACCTATGATCAACGGTACCGAGGAAAGAATTTCCCGGATATTGGCACCGATCGGTAAGGCTGCACGCGGGAAATTGAATGCCTGAACTACAGACTTCCCGTTTCGGATGGATCGCGAACCTTCGGTAATCGCTCCTGCGCTGAATTGGAACATGAATATTCCAACGATGAGGTATCCGATGAAATTATCTATTCCGCCACTTGTGTTGAGCAGCAATCCAAAAATGAGGTAGTACGTTAACCCGTTGAAGACGGGGTTCAGCAAAAGCCATGCGCTGCCCAGCCGGTCTTTTCGTGTCCCCGTCTGAACACGCGCCCGTGCATCATAAAAAATGAACTGCCGATACTCCCACAACTGAACCAAGTAATCAAGAAATCCTGGCCTGGATCCAACCCGTGAGAGTTTCCGCATGTCAACGGATAGGGGCTGAATGGAAGCTGGCGGCGGTAGCTTTGCCTTCTTTGCCGACATCAACTCACCCTCCTCTTATAGTTAGACGCCAAAGTTTCGTAAGCTTGGCCGTACGCACGAGCGTTGGCCTGCCACGTCCTCGTGGCTAGTACATATTCTCTGCCCGCGGAACCCAACCGCCGGCGCAAACCTTCATCCTCCAGCAGCTCACGCAAGACTTCCGCCAGGCGACCAGGGTCCTCAGCTTTGCTCACCCTGCCGTTGACGCCGTCGAACACTATCTCACGCAGAGCGTCGAGATCACTGACCACAACCGGGCGGCCAGAGGCGAGGGCCTCCACCGGTTTCAGGGGCGTTACTGCACGAGTAACGGCTGAATCTTTACGAGGAACCACAAAGACATCCAACGCCGCGTGGTAGAGGCGTGCTTGCTCCGGTTTAACCCGGCCGGTGAAAATCGTGCGGTCCGACAGCCCTAACCGCCGCACCTGGTCGCGGAGAGCAGGAGCTGCCGTGCCGTCACCCACCAAGACCAGCTTCAACTTTGGCAGTCCCGGGGCCAGCAGCGCAAATGATGTGACGAGGTCGTCGAGACCCTCGTAGCCGACCAGGCTACTGACCGTTCCTATGAAGAGGTCGCTTGGTTCAAGTCCGAGCGCCCGCCGAGCATCGCGGTGATCCAGAGGATCTTCTAGATACCCGCCCCCAACAGCATTGGGGCTGATCAGTATTTTTTCGTCTGGAATACCCATTGCAGCTATGTTTCGTTTCATGGACTCACCGAGGGTCACCACAAGGTCAGCTGCACGCATCACCTCCGCTTCACGCGTGGTGAAAAGTTTGTACCGTTGGCTGTTCCGCGCCGCTTCATCGCGAGTGGAAGCCCATGTGTCCGCGAGTTGTCCTCTGACCTCGTAGACCCAGGGAATATCTAAAGCTCTGGCAACCTCACCCGCCACAATGCCATTTACGAAGTGGGTAGTGGTGTGAATGACTGACGGCCTGAATCGCCTCGCCAGAGTGAGGAGTCCAGAGGCCTGTTGTTGCAACCGCCCCTCCATGGTCGTGGCCATGTCGCTTGGCAGGATCCGCTCGTAACGGATCCCATCCACCACATCCTTGCTTCTTGCAGTGAGCGTCCCAATCTGAACGGGATAGCCCAGGCGAGTAACAGCCAAGGTTTCCCAGTCTTGTTCCTGCTGTGCGGTCAGGATGGAGTGTGTACGCCGAGAGTAGCCGCTCCCGGTATGCGGCACCGAGTTGGTCAAAAGGTGAAGTACCCGGCGGGGTTCCGTGGCTACCACGGTGGACTGGAGTGCTGGCTTCCAGCCCTTGAACACGTTCAATTCAGACTCGAGTCGCAGACGTTGTTTAGCCATGCTGCCTGGCTGCTCCTGAAGAGCCTTAAGAGCGCCGCTCATGTCGCCGTCGTACCACTTACGCCTTGCCACCGTGGCCGCAACGCGCGAAGAACTGCCAGCCCGCTCCAGCAGAACGCCGGCCCAACTGGTAGAGCCGGCCGCAACCGCCACTTCTGCGGCCATTCGGGCACGTTCTCCCTCCACACCGTCGGACAGCAATTTCTCAAAACGACGGTTTAGTCCGGCTTCCGATCCAGCTGCGTGGCTCGCCAAAAGAAATAGCGGATGCCCAGACAATGGGGCCAAGGAAGCGACGACACGTGCAAGCGGCTGAACAAATCTTGCCGGCAACTTCCTGAGGACTTGAAGTACCAGGACGAACGGCGCCTCGGATACATGCTCCGACACCACGCCGGCAGCAAGCCTTATATTGCGAAAAAGTTGGATCACTTAACTGACTTCCGGCCGGCAACCTGTTCAGGACGAACCAGCCCAGAGATCACGTCCATGTACTTAACCGCCAACTGTGCGTAGTCAGCGTTATCGCGCACCCATTCGCGTCCGCTGGCACCGGAGGCCAGTCGACTGCGATCCGAGGCCAACTCTCGCCACAGCTGGGCCACTGCCTCTGGATTTGCGGGTACAACATCTCCCCCGCCAGCCTCGATAATGATGCGTTCCGCTTCCCCTCGCACAATGGCCGTGACATGCCGCCCAATTGCAAGAACCTCGTACGTTTTGGAGGGAACTGTTGTCTCGAACGACTTCCAGTCGTCACGAAGGGACACTATGCATGTGTCAGCTTCGCGGTATTTTTCAACCACCTCCGGCCCCTGTAGAGAGGGAAAGAAGGTCACTGGTGCATTGAGTTCTCGAGCCAATTTCACAAGTTGCGGACGCGTGGTGCCGTGCCCAACGAGCGTCAGCTGAAAACCGTCACCCAGAAGTGCGCTGGCGCGGATCAATATGTCCAGTCGTTGGCTCTTGCCATGATTGCCCAGATACAAGGCGCGAAAGACCCCGCGCTCCAACGACGGCGGATCCAAGAACGGTATCGAGTTCAAATCAAGCCCGTTGCTTACGGTAACCACGTTTTTCAAGCCACGTTCACGCAATGTTTCCGCGAAGCCTTCTGTAACCGTCACGACAAGATCGGCCCGTTGTTGCACGAACTCCACAACACGTTCCACCAGGCTCTTTACGCTGCCCTGAACCATCCGTGCGTCCCGGGCCAGATCGGGCCAGGCATCCCGCATCTCCACGATAAAGGGGACTCGTCGTAACTTGGAAAGCACGTACCCTGTGGCCAGCGTAGGGAGACTCGGCGCGGTTGCAAGGATCGCGTTGGGTTTCCTTCCTCCCATGCCGACTGGAACAGAGACGACGGCGGAAAATAGTTGATCGACGAAGCGCGCCAAGGACGACGTGCCTAAATGTCGCAAGTACGGAACGCGTCGGATGGTTTCCCCGTGCGGTCCACGATGATACGAGAAGGCAAGGCCGGCTTCTCTGCGGGGCAAATTCCGGCGACCGTTCGGATAGTGCGCCACAGGAGCGACAACATCGACGTCCCATCCTGCCCTGCGGAATTCCCGGGTTAAGGACAGCCAGCGTCGCTGCGGGGGGCTGTGCTCGGGCCAGTAGGAGTGCGTGAGGACCATGAGACGCATCGGCAATGCAGGATTTTCAGCAGCATTGTCCCCGGCGAGGGAGTTGGGCATGCGCTATTTGCCGTTGGTGCGGGGGCCGGGAACCCCTTTTGAACGCAACGCACGGAAATAAGCAACGCCCAGAAGGATAAGAACCAGGACCGTCAGTCCCTGAACCAATGGGTTGCTATCAGAAACCGGCGCCAGCGCAACTTTGAGGGGTCCCGCGATGTCGGCGCTGGCAACGGGAGGGGCTGCTGCCTGGGTGGCTACCGGCGTTGGAGTCGGAGTGGGCGCCGTCTCAGTAGGCACGGGCGAGACTACCTCAGCCGGTGCCTGCGGTTCTACCACATAACTCGGGACCTCGACTTCGGCCGGGATGGGGTTTGTCTCCGGCGGAACTGCCGGAGCTATCGGCTGTGAAACTGGAGGGGCAGCAGGCTCCACGACAGGTGGAGCAACCGGCTGAGGCGCCACAGGGGGATCTGCCGGCGGCGCAGGTGTCTCAGGGGCTGGAGCAGACGGGCTGGGCTCTGGTTCAAAAACCGGAGGTGTCACTGCTGGCAGCGTGGGCAGCGTCGGGCCGACTGGCTGTTCAGTCTCTTGCCCGGGGCCAGGTTCCGTTTGCGTGGCCATCGCAGGGTGGACGCCAAAGAATCCAAGAGCAGCCAGCATCACGACGGCACTTACGGCTTGAACGCGTCTGATTACCTTACCCATCTTTCCCCCGTTGTACGTTCGTCGGTGCGCGCTAAGCACACAAGTTCTGCCCTGACCGCCAGAGTCACGGCGACAGCGGACGTCCACCGTCGGAGGGCGACCCGGATTAGTTTACCGTATGGATTAGTGTCACCTCCGCGATGTGGTTACCGACGCTGAGCTCACCGGGATGTCTCCTGTCTTCCTCCACGCCACCTACGGCGGCACTTGCTAGAGTCGAAGCTGCACAAGCCGATAGCAAGGAATCCATGTCGCTACGCAAGGTTCACAACACTGAAGAGCTGTCCCGACGATCGGTCTTGAAGCGGCTTTCACAAGGAACTCTGCCTCTCATCGCAGCCTTAATGTGTCTCCTGATCATTCTGGTCTTGGGAGCCGGCGCGGGCATCACTGAACGTGAAGCGCCCGGCGATATTGTGGCGACCACAACGCCCGCCCCAGGCAAGGCAGACGTTCCAAATCAAAAACCATCAGAGCCCAGATATCCCATTAGCGGGTATTTCATTGCTGGGAGCTCACGAGATGCCACTAACTACAAGAAGCTGGCAGACATCAAGGAGTTCGGGGGTGACACGGTAATCACTTTCGGAACGTCTCTCCGCCCGGCGTCGCTCGAGACGATCCCCTCGGATTGCGTTATCGATGGGAGGAACTGCGCCTCGGTTGCCGCAGATTCCGTAAGTGTTAATCGCTACTTCACTTTTCTGGACGGCAGCAACTGGAACGACACTGCCCTTAAATGCCCCAGAGACCGCAAAGTCACAAACAAAGGCCAGTCCTACTTACTTCTGGTGCTGCCTGCCGTCGGGAGTTCATGCAACTCTCCCAACGGAGAATATGACGTTGTTGTCACCGGTGGGAGTAGTTCGTCGGCTTCGGACCCTTCCCGGTCTCTAGCGGCAGCCGCCACGAAACTCGGCATGAAGTACTTCGCTGGTATGCCTGCACCTGTGAAGAGGAAGGATCTGACGTATCTTCCGGATCTTTCCTACGAGACGACTCTTAGTCTCTTTACCGAGAGGTTCCTGCAGTATCAAGCGTCCGCTAACAACGTTGGAGGCTTGGCTGGTTTCTACCATCACACTGAAATGCCCTTGACAGACAGCCTGACGTTCGACTCGATCCTGGCCCTCTACAAGAATCAGAACCGCGCCATCAAGCGCATCCTCCCGACAAGACAAGCAATTGTCAGTCCTTATATTGAGGCTCGGGTGGGGAAATCCGGCATCAGCGCCGAGGAGGCTCGCCTGGGTACCAAACGAATTGCTCAGACTGCGGAGGGTCTTGTCCTTAACATTGCCGTGCAGGACGGCATGGGCACCGGCAAAGGAGGGGCGTTCACCAGCCGCGAAGCTGGTTCCCTGGTTGACCCATTCGCAGCAACTATCGTGGGAAACGGCTCTTGGGGTGCTAAATACTTGGCACCAAACCGTGATTACTACACAGCGGCCGCTGCTGGGACGGTCGGAACGAACGCTGTACTTTGGGCCAATCTGGAAGGGATGGCGCCAGCTACAAAACTGAATACCTGTGGCGATAGTCTGCGAGGGCAGACAACCAAGGCCCGGATCGATCGCCAACTTCAGCAAGTGGCCAACGCCAAGAAGGTTATCTCGTTCATGTGGGACTCCTACTTCACCTGCAAGGGCACCGGTACGCCGCTAAAAGGCCAAGTCGAGAGGAGTCTCACGACGCCCATCATTACGGATACGTCTTTCCGGCCGGGAACTGGTGAACTGCAAATCGTCGGCTTTAACATACGGGGAGGCAGTGCACGTGTGAAGTGGACCGGAGGCGGAGGACAGCCGCTCGAAAAATCGGCAGTGGCCAGCGACTCAGATGCCACCTACGGACTCCGGAGAGGCCTGAATCCCAAACTGGAGAAAATCACGCTCTCTGTCGGTTCAACTACCGTTAACGCCTCGAGAGTTTACTCCGTTAGGGTCATCAATGGTTGGGGCGTCGAATCTGTCGAGTTTCATTCCCAACTTCCCTAGATGCGGCACCCAGCAGATATGACGACATCTCCGATGCTCCGCTTGCTTTTGCCACTTGATAGAATCATCCCTGCTGATGCCGACACCTAGGAACTCATGACGCTCCCGACAGACACCGAAAATACCCCTGCCGAGTCCCGTCCCAGGCGGCAGAAACAGGGTAAGAAAACCGCGCGCAACGTGCTCCTGGGCTTCGCGGCAGCTGTGCTGGTGGCTGGCCTCGTTGGCGGCATATACGTGGCAAACCTGGCACAGACGTTCAATTCGGGCACCACTAAGATCGAGACGGCTTTTCCGGAAGAGTCCACGCGGCCTCAAAAAACAGAACCCATCAATGGCACCGCGGCGATGAACATCCTGGTGATGGGCAGCGATACGCGCGGCTCAGCTGAACTCGATGTTGACACTGCTGCGTCGACTGATCAGCGGGCTGACACCTTGATGCTCGTACATATTCCGGCTGACCGTAAAAACGTCTACGCTGTGTCCCTAATGCGAGACCTCTGGGTGGACATCCCCGGAAAGGGCGAGTCGAAGATTAATTCGGCTCTCGCCCAAGGCGGCGTCCCGCTCATGGTGCAAACCGTCGAATCGCTTTTTAAGCAACGGATCGATCATGTGGCCATGGTCGACTTCGAAGGCTTCAAAGGGCTCACCGACGCCGTGGGTGGAGTAGAAGTCGATGTCAAGATTCCTTTCGCACCAGCAAAGGGGCCAATGAAGGGCCACTATTACGAGGCTGGCAAGCAGACCCTGAATGGTGACGAAGCGCTGGCTTTTGTCCGTGAACGTATGTCCTTCAGCGATGGGGACTATCAGCGAGTGCGAAACCAGCAGGCTTACATGAAAGCAATCATCAGCAAGACCATCGCCCGCGAGACGCTGACTAACCCTGTGACCGTCAACAGCATGGTCAGCGCAGTTTCGCCCTTTGTTAGCGTTGACAAGAGTTTCGACGCCGCTGCAATCGGTACCCTCGCCTTGGGAATGAGAGACCTCCGCGCCAGTGACACCGTGATGTTCACCCTGCCTACCCTTGGAACCGGTACTTCAGCTGACGGCCAGTCAATCGTTGTACCGGACAACACTGCTATCTCAGAGATTGCCACGGCCCTCTCAAAGGATCAGCTCGGGGCGTATGTAACATCACACGCCCTAGAGAAAGGCAACTAAACTGCCGAGGACGGCTCGCCGTGACAGCAGACCCCGTAGGCACGCTGCGTCTACGGGGTCTGGCTCTGCAACTCCACAAGGCGGTCAAAGGCTGGGTGCCCTGACTAAGAGATAAGCGGCACTTCCATTTGCTCAACGGTGATGAGATGAGGGTGTGACCACTCGGGGGTTCTCCAGGAAGTCGCATGGCGCGCGAGCATGGCATCAACAGCTTGACTCGCAGTAGTCCCCGGGTCAAGGAACTGGTGTATGAGCGCCGTCAGAGGCCCTTCCGGAAGTGGTGCATGACCGTCACCATACGAGGCGAAGCACACCACTGCGGAGTCCTTCACGAAGACACCACGGCCACGGTGGGTGAAATGTCCGGCCTCAAGGAAAGGCTGCGTGTGCCCGGAGACATGCCAATCATTTGCGTTCTGCATATAGACGAGCCGTTTTGGGAGCGAGCCAACGACTGACGTTTGCGCAGTACAGTTCTCTTCCCCACCCCAGGCATGCTGCATGTAATTTTCAACAAAAGCTGGATTATATTTCTGAATCTCCGTTTGGGGGTTCCACACGATGGCGGATGCAACCGTACTTAGCTTTCCTCCGTAGTAGAGGGACGCAAACCCTCCACCCGAGCCCCCGATGAACAGTAGCTCCCGTTCAGTTCTGGCAGCGATTGAGGCCAGAACTGCCGTTATCTGGTCTTGAACGTCGCTGTACCGGTTGCCTGCATACCATGCCAGCCCAACCGAAGGGTCGAGACCAAGTGAAGGGTCGGAAACTGCGATGAACCCAAATCCGCCTTTGGTTGCCAATCGGGATCCAGAGAAGAAGGGCCCAGTCTTTGTTTCACGCGCCGATACAGCACCGTTGAAGAAAACCGGAATGACAGCACCTGACGTGTGAGGCTGTCCCACGATCATCAAGTCCAAGGAGGGCCCGTCGCCCAAGCTGATTGTATGCACGCCGTCAGCCCATGGCCCGTTGGCGGCGAACTCAGAGACCGAGTCCCAGCGGGTCAGGTCAATGTGCCATGCTTCATAATTACTGCTGGGCCGGGTTTCGGTGGTCATCAGCCAAGGATAGTACGGATGGGGTACAGCCGCCCTTGCTGCCTGAACTGATGACACCACGCCTGAGCATTTGCTGGTGTTAACAGCCTGAAGCTCGCCCCCGCATGACAGTGCTGATGTCGTTCGAGTCCTCCACCTCTTCCGGGCATCGGTGAAGGTGGACAATCTGCTGTCGTGTAGGCTGAGCCAGTGCCATCAGTCTTCATTTACGGGAGTTGCGTATCCCGGGATCCATTTGAAACGCCAAACGACTTTGAGCTAAAGGGCTACTTCGCTCGCTCGTCGTTGGGCAGCGCATTTAGCGATCCCCTGCCCCCAGAGACCCCCTTGCCGGAAGTCGGCTCTTTGCAGAGCCAGTTCCAGCAGAGAATGCTTCAATCCGATATCAGCAAGTCTCTTCCCGGCCTTCTAACATCTACGGATTATGACGTCCTTGTTGTTGATTTTATTGATGAACGCATGAATACGATCGAGCTCAGCGGGACGACAATTACTGAATCTGCTGAACTTAAGGCAACTGGATACTCGGTGGTGCCGGCCGACGTCCACGAGCCGTGGAGCGAAACTGGGATTGCCCGAAGATTTCAGGGGATACAGGCACTTCTTAATGTCGTTGACCCTAAGAAGATCGTTGTAAACCGGGTTTACTGGGCAACTGTTGACACAGACGGAGTGCCGTTCCCACGATCACGGTGGTTCGACAGAAATAACAAACTCCTTTATGACCTGTACCAAGAAATTGGAAAGGCCCCCGGAGTTCGATTCATAGACTACCCGGGGGGAGCACCCATGGCTGCACCCGACCACCGGTGGGGTCGCCAACCGTATCACTACACCCAGGCGGCCAACCATCACTTCCTTGCAGAGCTCACGCGGCTGGCATCTGCATAGCCGGCAATAATGGAGGACTGTCTAGCTGGCCTCCGCCAGCGTTGTTTGGTGTGACGATTTGTCCTTCGCATCCAGGCGGGACGTTTGGCCACCGCATGTTCTGTCGTTGACTCGCGTCTGTCTCTAGACACAGTCAGGACTTGAGCCCCTTAGAATTCCAACAGTGAAGCGTTCCGTTTTCAAATTGGGGGATCAAGTGGCTGCTCTATTGGATAGCTCGCATGCAGCGAGGAACAAACGTCGGCTTCGTCGCCGAATGCTTGCCCTCCAACTCATCCTCGTATTGGCGTGCGCATCCCTGCTGGCAAGTCCTGTTTCGACAGCGCACGCCGATAGAGTCACGGACAATTTTCGAGTGGGCCATGTGCCGGACAGCATTGCGGTGAACCCCGTGACCAATACGGTGTATGTCACCACTCAAGAGGGAATGTATGTGCACGGTGGTCCTGCTGGAGGCCGCCACATTCCGGTTTTTTATACCTCGGATGTCGCTGTGAATACCGCGACAAATAAGATTTATGTCAGCACCAACTACGACTATGTTGCTGTGGTGGATGGCGCTACTCACGGCGAGCCCGAGCGGATTCTCGCGAAAGGGAACGTTCTGGCCGTTGATGAAGATACCAACAAAATCTACCTCGGCAGCACCAACACCCTCACGATCATCGACGGTGCAACGCAGGCCACCACGCTCTTGCCAATTGCCGGAGTCGTGGAGGACATCGTGGTGAATTCCGCGACCAACAAGGTCTATGTTGTAAGTGACGGCACCATCACGATCATCAATTCCGGGGCCGTCAGCTCCTCGATCAACATCGGCACCGGCGGAATACTCTCCATCGCGGTGAATCCCGCGACCAACATGATTTATTTCACGACGTCCACCAAGTACGGCGCCGGTATCCGCGTCATTGACGGCACGTCGGACACTGTCTCGACTTCCATCCCATCGTCGTACCCCGTGGGCAGGCTAGCGATAAACAAGACGACCAACAAGATCTACGTAGAAGTAGAACGCAGCTCCGCAGACAGGTTCGTTCAGGTCATTGACGGGGGAAATGCGACGCACGTGGCTGAATTCAGAACCCCGACGCGAATCACCGACCTGATTGTGAATGAAGGCAACAACAAGGTCTACGCCCCGTCAGGGAGCGGAACCACTATCTTCAACGGTTCAAACAACAGCACCTCAATCGTCAATACTGGCGGTAGTGCTGGCGTTGGCGCTGTCAACGAAATTACTCATAGGGCTTATATCACCGACCAGGGGTGGAACATGACGATCATTGATGGGTCCGTTTCCGCCCCGGTAAAAAATGACTTCAACGGCGACGGTAAATCCGATGTCTTAGCCAGGGACGGTGCAGGCGTGCTCTGGCTTTATCCCGGCGACGGCTCGGGTTGGTGGCTGCCTCGCAGCAGGGTGGGACAGGGCTGGAGCGTCATGACCACCATAATTTCTCCTGGCGACTTCAACGGCGACGGAAAGTCCGACGTTCTGGCCAGCGACAGCGGCGGAACGTTGTGGCTGTACCCAGGCGACGGCTCCGGCGGTTGGCTGCCCCGTAGTCAGGTGGGGCAGGGTTGGAACGTCATGACAGAGATCACGGCCGTCGGCGATTTTAAGGGCGACGGACCACCTGATATTGCTGCGCGTGACAGCAGAGGCACTATCTGGTTGTACAGAGCAGATGGGCGCGGCGGTTGGCTGCCGCGACACTGGCATGCTGCTGATTGGAACAGCCTGTCTGAAATCACTGGGATCGGGGACTACAACGGTGATGGTTCGCCTGACATGGCCGCCCGTGATGGCGCCGGTGCGCTCTGGCTCTACCCCGGACCAGGTTATTGGGTTCCCCGGCAAACAATTGGTCAGGGTTGGAATGTGATGAACTCCTTAGCTTGGCCAGGCGACTTCAACGGTGACGGATGGCCCGACATCCTCGCCCGAAACTCATCAGGCGAGCTTTGGCTGTATTCGGGGCACGGGGGGTTCTACTGGCCGACGGCGAGCAAAATTGGCGTCGGTTGGAACGGCATGACGGCCATTCTCTAACGCACTCAGCCATCAGAGGTAAAGGACGGCTGGCCCTAAATGATCAGGACCAGCCGCCCCGCACGCCACCCAGAAACTCCCGCACGTCCCCCGCCACCCGCTCCGGGCACTCCCACAGCACCAGATGACCGGTCTCCTCATAGATCTTGAGGCGCGATCCCGGAATGCGGCTGGCAAGGGTCTCCTGATGATGCCGAGGAACCAGATGGTCGTGGGCGCCCCAAAGAATCAAGGCAGGTGCTGAAATTGTGCCTGATTCCGTCGGCGGCACCGCTTCGTAGTAGCCGCGCAGCGACTCCTTCCAAATAGCCGCCGGCATGGCCAGACCGTCTTGTACCCGGTCTTCAATGTAGGAAGCAGGAACTGTGTGAAGCAGCCGGTACCAGGACAAAGACCCGCGCACCCACTCCTCTGAAATTGGATCAGTCAGCGACTCCATTTCGGCGGCGAACGCCGGCTTCCCGTGGAGGCTCAAGGGCGCCCCCACCAAAATCAGCGAAGCCACCAGTTCCGGATGCATCACGGCTAGTTGTTGGGCAACATATCCCCCGCTGGACGAACCCACCACGTGGGCACGAACAAGACCCAACGCATCAAACAGAGCCACCACGTCTTCGGCCACCTCCACCAGCGAATAACCGCCGGGAGGCTTCTCGGCAAGACCATGCCCACGAAGATCCGGTGCCACAACGGTCATGTCCGGAACTGAGGCAATCAGCCGCTCAAAACTGCGCCAGGACTCGCTCCAGGCGTGCAACAGGACTAAGGGCGTGCCGCCGTCGTTGGCTGTTTGTTCAAGGCGACCTTGTACGAAACAGGGGACGCTGATACCGGTGCGCACGGCGACAGTCCGGACCTCGGACTCCATAGGGCCAGCGTACGCTCAGAGCCTTCGCGGGACGAGGGCAAAGGGCACCCGGCGAACCACCAGCTAGCGAGGCTATGGTTGATGAGTCCCGCCTGATCCCCCATCAGGCGGGACACTTTCGTTTCAACTGGGCATGGCGTCGGTCTCGTCGGATTTGCCGTTCCGGCAAAGAAGGTAATATCACTCGTGTCGTTTGTATCCGGACTTTTGTCTTGGCGCGTTGCTTCGAGATGGATCCGAGGACCGGGACATGAATCAGTCGCGGAGGGACTGTCTATCGCCTACGGCGGAGTCCAACCCTGCTGGCAGAATCTCAACGAAATCGCCCTCTTAGATCCGATATTGGGACAGCACGGGCACGTCTTTGACCCTGGCGTTGGGTTGTGGGCTCATCGATGCCGTACGTTCCCCTCACGGAAAGCAGTAATAGAGTCCTTCTTGATGCTCGCCAATGCCCCACCAGCGCGCCTCAAGTGCTTTCGGGACGGACAAGGGGGCTATGAACCAGAGCAGAGGGCCAGGACTTTCCGTCCACGGCGTAGAGCACGCCTTTAAAGCCCTCCCCCCAAATGGAGTGAGTGTTCATCCCAAACGTCGTTTTACGAAACCGAAGTTGAATTTTCTGCAGAAAGAGGGAGAACTCTTGTTCGGGACTATTCTCGGGCTGTACGGTGAGCACAATCGTAAGCACCTTACGGGATCGTGTAATAAATTCTGGGGAGTACTACATGAAACGTTTGCGGGTTTCATTGGTAGGCGCACTTACGCTTGCCCTTGCCGGGTCGGTTACCCCGGCCTTTGCCGCCACCACACCAGCGCAGATCACCACCGGATTCTCCGGTACTGCGTACGGTTCCTACATTTTCAATACTGATAAGACATTGACGTCTGGTCCGACGGCGAGTTCAAGTATGAGTTGCACCGGTGCCACCGGAAGAACTTCCTCGAATACCGCGGCGGCTCTAGCAGTTCCTGCCGTAGGCAACGTCGGGGCAGCAACAACCAGTGTTAAGACTCTGCTAACAACCACGGGAAAGCGTATCGAAAGCCGATCCACCATCAACGGAACCAACCTCTTGGGTGGCCTCGTTACCGCTGGCGCTATTACTTCCGAAAGTGCTGCCGAGAAAAACACCGCCGGCGCCTATTCCGGCATGAACAAAACGACCATTGCTGACTTGAAGGTTTTGGGCGTCGCGGTTGGTGCCAACCCCGGCGCGAACACAGTGCTAGATCTTAGCGTTCCCCTGGTGGGATCGGTCGGCAAGATCACGCTTAACGGTCAGGAGAAGCGCCTGGTCAACGGGGTATATCAAGTGTCAACCACAGCGCTTCGTGTTGAAGTCCTGAAAGCCGGTCTGCCTGGTCTCAAGATCGGAACGGACATCCGACTTGGTGTTAGCAGCGCAAACCTGACTCCTGCCCAGGCGGGTTTCCTATCCGGTACAGGTTTCACCACAAAGGCGGTGCTGGCCTCCGGACTCCTCAATTCTGGTCCGACGGCAGTGGTTTACGTCGGGTGCAGCGGCGGAGCCGGGTCCGCGAACGTAGCTGGAGTCAACATCCCTGGCCTCCTAACAGTTGGGGCGTCTTCAACCAAGACCAGCGGCGTCCTGACCCCGCAACCGAAGAGCGTGGTGACGAACTCCCTTTCAGGGCTTAACGTGCTCAACGGCCTGATCCGGGCTGATGCCATCAAGGCTGAGACAAGCGCCACCCGAGCGGCGGGTGCAGCCACAGCGACGCTGACGGACACATCAACTTTCACAAATCTCAAGATTGCCGGGCTTCCGGCTATCAGTGCCTCAGTTGCCCCGAACACCGTGGTGCAGGTCCCGGGGCTCGGCCAAGTGACTTTGCACAAGGTCACCAAGTCATCCAATGCAATCATCGTCACGATGATTGAAGTCGTCATCAGCCAGCCGCTAGGGGCTCTGCCCACTGGCTCGACCATCCAGATTGGATACTCCAGCACGGGAGTCTGGCTCTAAGGTCAAGGACTTCACTCGACGTCTTATCATCGAGTAGCAACCGAGAACGGTCCGTCACCACATCTTCGTGCGTGGCGGACCGTTCTTCGTTTTGATGGCTGAGGTTGGCTCTTAACTAATCCACGCCACCTATCCCCATTTCGCTCACGCGGTTTTGCGACGTCGCCTTGCCCGTTCCACAGTATGGTGGCGTCAACGATGAAAACACAATCCGTTTGGGGCGGAATGACTCTGGAACTAATTATTGTTGGGGCAATAGTGCTCATCGCTGTATGCCTGCTCTTACTGGTAGCGATGCTGTTCCTTACGCTTTTGGTGAGGAGTACACGGATGGCCCTGCCGAGGTACAAAGACGACTACGTCGTTTCTGAACTCCTCCATGAAGAGAAGACCCGGACGACGCTTCGAGGCAAGCTGACTCTTTGGTTTCTTGTCGGTTTGGCTATTACGGTCATATACCTCGCGTACTTCGGGCCCGTCCTTTTGTTTGCCGCGCAGCTTCCGGGGCGGCCCTAGGCAGCGGAAAGGAAGTCGATCCGGGCGTCACCCGAATCCGGCAGAAGCACTGGTTGACCACAGCGGCGGCCAGCCGCCGTCGACGCTTGGCTTTTCAGCCGCGTTAGCGCTGGTCGCGGCGAGGAACCGGCTGTGGCGGGACGGCAGGGTCCGATGCCGGTACACAGAACCTCAGCCCGTCGCCCCAGAATCCGTTGTTAGTGCAGTAGAGAGGCACCTGTTCGTCGCCGACGTGAAGCGTGGGATTCCGCATGCGTTTAGTCGAACTGAAGGTTAGTTCCACTGTGCCGTCAGGGGACTTGCAGCTGTAGGCGCCGTTCCACGGGCTCAAGTCTTCGCAGGTGTTGAGTTCCCTCGATACGCCGTCCCGGTCCACGTACTCCCAGGTCCTGTCCCTCTTCTCGCCGACCTGAATGACGGAGTTTGGCACGGACCGGGCATAGTCACGGGTAAATGACCGCTCGTCGCAGCCCGCGGCTGTGAGCGTGAGCAACGCGAGCAGGGCGAAGCCCAATTTTGTTTTACGACGCATTCCGTTGCCCCCATCAGCTGAACTCCGCCAAGCCTATCCACACAGTGGCTTGAAGAGCGCCTTGCCCGCGAGCGTCATGTCGGAGCCCGGCCCGTTCCCAAGGTGCCGGCCGCGATGGCCACGCCCGTGCAAGTGGAACGCTCAATCGAAAGACTTTCTAAAAGGGTGTAATCAAAAGTTCCTTGCCGGAAACAACATGTTTGAGCGCAAGAATTGCTCGATCACTCCGTGGGGGAAGGAACCCAAAATGAAGTACCGCCGATCCGGATATGCCAAGTACGCCACCCTCGCAACGCTGACCCTTGCACTCACGCTCGCAGCCTGTGCGCCGTCCGCTCCGGTCGCAAGCAGTTCATTCACAACAGCAGCAGAAGAAACCAGCGGCGTGGTCGAGCTCCCTGCAGCTCCGCTGGAAGAAGCACTCGCTGCCACATCTTTCGAAGACAGCGCCCCAGCGCAACCCAGCCAGCCGGAGGTCTTACCACTACCCGGGGATCCTGTTGTGATCACTCCCGTGCGGGAAGTAATTGTCCCAGCCCCGGCAGCGCCGACAGCTCCCGCCGTGGCAGCGGAACCCGTTGTACCGGCCGCGCCTGTAGTTCCCGCGCCGCCGGTTGATCCGGCACCGCAGGTTGAACCGGCGCCGCAGGCAACCATTCCGCCGTCGACCGTTCCTCCCGCCGTTCCTGAAATAACCCCGGCGACTCCCGCCGTACCGACGCCACACGTCTCGCCCAGCTACCCGCAGACCGGCTTGTTCACTTTCCCCGACGGACACATCTCCTTCCTGCTGCCGGCGGGCTGGACCGTCCACACTGAGGAAATACCCATGGACTTCTACGGTGCCGGCCGCCACACGGTCATAGCCGATATCCATGACGAGATGGGCGTTAAGGTAGCGGAGATCGCCAGCGGTGTTTTCGGCGGCATCGTGGCCGGCCCCGTGAACCGCACCATCCTCGACTCCCAGCAACTGACCGATTTCGAAAGCCGGGACGGAGCATCCCACTTCGCGTTCTTCAGGGACGAATACCCCTTCGACCCCGCAATATCCCGGTACTTCATGGGGGTGGTGACAAAGGAATTCATGACCGAGGGCCCGGGCAGCGCCTCAGCCCACAGCTTCATGGTCATGGGCAACGGTGCAGCCCAAGCGACTGCCAACATCGAGGTTTCAATGTCCACTGAAAGTGCTGCGACCTGGATGGAAACCGAGCAATACAGCAAGCTCAAAGCCCTCATGACGAGCATCCAGTACGCGGAGTAGCAACTCAGTTTGGCTCGATACCCGCACCCCTCATAACGGTGTGCGGGCATCGAGGCACCTCCTCAGGTCTGCCCCTGGACCGCTAACGCCCACATCTCGAGAGAAATGATCATGGAACTCTTCGACGCGCACACCCTGGTAATGTCCGCCGTCCTGCTGATTCACATCGCGGGTGTGATGATCGTGGCCGTTTCGGCCGTTGTGCTGGTGATGTCAACGTTGGCAGTGGTCCTGGCCGTGCGCGGGGTCAAAACCACGTGGGAACTGAGGCGTCACGGCGCATCCGGGCGCACCAACTGATTTAGTAAGGTTACTTAGCTTCATGTACTATCTGTTCCCATGAACAGCCCGGCAAAGCCCCAGACGTCAAAACTCAAGCAGTCGATTACCGGCCCACTGCTTTTCCTTTTTATCCTCGGCGACGTACTGGGTGCGGGCATCTACGCCTTGATGGGGAAGGTTGCGGGCGAAGTGGGAGGCGCCGTCTGGATTCCGCTGGCGTTGGCCCTGCTCCTGGCCATGCTCACCGCCGCCTCCTACGCGGAGCTCGTGACAAAGTACCCGAAGGCCGGCGGGGCTGCAGTCTTTGCTGAGCGGGCTTTCAAAGTGCCACTGGTTTCGTTCCTGGTGGGCTTTTCCATGTTGGCCGCCGGGGTGACGAGCGCAGCAGGGTTGAGCCTCGCCTTCGCCGGGGACTACCTGAAGCCCTTCCTGGACGTACCAGCCACCCCCACGGCTCTGGTGTTTCTGTTGTTGATCGCTCTCCTGAACGCACGCGGGGTCAAGGAGTCCGTCAGGGCGAATGTGGTCATGACCATCATTGAAGTATCAGGCCTGGTGTTGGTGATCGTCTTGGTGGGCCTGATGTTCGGCCGCGGAGACGGCGATGCTTCCCGCGTTCTTGAGTTCAACCCCGCAGTGTCCCCCGGAGCAGGAATCCTCGCCGCATCCCTGCTGGCGTACTACTCGTTCGTGGGCTTTGAAACCTCTGCCAACGTTGCCGAAGAGGTCCGGGACATTCACCGCGTTTACCCCAAGGCACTCTTCGGGGCATTGTTGACTGCCGGGGCCATCTACATTCTCATCGGCTTGGCCTCATCCATTGCCTTGCCTTCGAGTGAATTGAACAGTTCTTCAGGTCCGTTGCTGCAAGTTGTCCAGGCCACTGGTTTTGGAGTTCCGGACTGGCTCTTCGGTCTGGTCGCCCTCATTGCCGTAGCCAACGGTGCCCTGCTGACAATGATCATGGCCAGTCGCCTGGCATTCGGCATGGCAGAGCAATCATTGCTTCCCGCCGGGTTGGGCAAGGTCCTCCCCCAGCGGCGCACCCCGTGGGTAGCCATTCTGGTGACCACGTTGGCGGCAATGGCACTGACCGCCACCGGCGACCTCGGCTCCCTCGCCGAAACGGTGGTCCTGCTTCTCCTGTTCGTCTTCATCAGTACCAACATGGCTGTTCTGGTGCTGCGCAAAGACAAGGTGGAACACCAGCACTTCCGCGTCCCAGTGGTTATTCCATGCCTGGCATTGGCCTCCTGCGTTCTCCTCCTGTTCCAGCAAGGCCCGGAAATCTGGTTGCGCGCAGGCATCCTCTTGGGAATCGGGCTCGTCCTCTTTTTCGTTACGCGATGGATTCAGCGGCGCCAGCGGACCGACCTGCCCGCGGCCAAACAACGTCCCGAGACGCAGTTTGCTGAGTCCCTGAAGGGCAACGAGGCTGGAGGCCCTTAAGCTGTGGAACTGTACGTGCCACAACCCCGAGGAGCCCCGTGAACATCGAGATCCCCTGGAACCGCGGCGAGTGGACCAACCAGCCGGCCGCCGTCGTCAAGCAGGCAGGTGACTTGCTGGTGACTGCGGCCGAAAGCAGCGACGCTTGGCGCGTCACGTCCTACGGATTTATCCACGACACAGAGCACGCGCTGCTTGCCCCTTTTCCCCAGGACAGCGCCATGGAGGTTGAGTTCACTGCTGCGTTCTCCCACCAGTTCGACCAAGCGGGCATCTTCATCCGGGTCACCGCCGAGCATTGGATCAAGGCGGGCGTTGAATTCGCCGACGGCGCCGCTCAACTGGGTGCCGTGGTCACGGACCGCTTCTCTGACTGGTCCTTGGCGCCGGTCCCGCAATGGAATGGCGGGCGGGTCCGCATGAGGGTCAGCCGTTCGGGCGATGCACTGACCATCCGGGCGGCCTCAGGCGACAACGAACTCCAGCTGGTCCGGGTTGTGCCATTGGCGCCTGACGTGGTCGCCGCCGCCGGGCCCTTCACCTGCGCGCCAACCCGCGCAGGGTTGACCGTACCCTTTCACTCCTGGCGGGCTACGACCGCGGACAGCCAACTCCACTGATGCCGTCAGGGCGGAACGAGGTTGCGGGTCCCTTCGTTCATGAGATTATGGAGTTTCCTGCGGCCTGCCATTGAACAGTGCTGCAACTCAGTTGGCTCCAAAACAAGCCTGTGGGGGGCACATCACTGTGGAAGATACTGCGAGTCTTTGGCGTACTGACCCTACGACGTTCCGCGACGTGGCGATCAACCGCGAATCGGTGGAAGCGGCGTTGGCTGGTGAGTGTCCGCCGGTGGAGCGCGTCCGGTACTTGGCGCTGCTGGGCCGGGACACTGAAGCCCTCGACGAGGGTTTCAAGCTGCTGCCCCACACGCCCGACCGCCGCGAGCTGTTGCTGATACTTGCGCAGGTCAACCAACGACAATACCGCTGGCACGACGCAGCCGTACTCCACGAAAAGGCTCTGCGAACGGTCCGGTCTCCGGAAGAAGAGGCCTACGTTCGTCACCACATCGGCCGACGTCTTTTCGACGAAGCCCGTTTCCGTGCCGCTGCCGATGAGTTTCAGTGGGCAGCGGACCTCTACCGGGTGGCCGGCCACCCTGAACTTGCCGAAGACAACCGCCAAGCCATGCGGCACGCCCTGCAGGTGCACGGAGCCGAGCGGGCCGTGGGACGTTCTGCCTTCGACCTCTCCTGAACCCAACGGTGAGTCCCACCGCGCGTATCCCCCAATTAAACGCAGCCAGCTTTTGCCCCGGCCTGATGTAATCTAGTAAGGAAGCTGACTATTCTGGAGAGCCTTGGGGGGCCTGAATGCCTGACATGGACCGATGGCCAACCAGCCGGCTGCTGTCCACGGCAGCACGGCTGGTGGAACTCGCTTGGAACGACAAGCTGCGCCCTCTGGGGTTGACGTACCCGGCAGTATTGACGCTGGAAACTGTGGCGACGGCGGGACCCATAGCGCCAGGAAAACTTGCCCAGAGCGTCCGCGTTCAAGCGCAAACCATGGGACCGCTGCTGACCAGGCTGGAAGCCCGGGGCTACATCCACCGACAACCCAATCGCTTCGACCGCCGCGGCCAACTGATATCGATTACCGATTCGGGGTTGGCGCTGCTTGAACAGTCCCACCATTTGGAGAGCAGTGTTCTTTCCGCCATCATGTCGGACTCGGGAAATCTGCGCGAAGAGCTGTTGGCAATCGTTCGCCACTCCAACTTCAGCTGAAGTTAGGCAGTCCCACGTAGACGGAAGCCATCCATCAGGGCAGTATGGAGTTATCCGCTGATGAAGTCCGGCGTCTCCAGGAGAAACTTATCTCCACCACCACACCGGGCCAGCCTCACGTATGGTGACACCCGGCGAACAAAAGGACACCATGAGCGATCTTCAAATCGGCGACACCCTTCCAGTAGATCTCCTGAGCTTCAGGGCAACAGAATGCCTTGTATCGACAGGCGCCCCTGAAGCAGAGGACGTCTGCGTCCTGGATGCAGGACATACCGGCCAGCATCTGGCGGCGGGTGCAGACATGGTGGTTCGAGCCGCCTGGAGCTAGCCCTTACGTGCCGCAGAAGGTTCGGTAAGGTCCGAAGCTCTCCGGCGCCGGAGTGGCGTACTCTTCCAGTCCGGGACGTTCGTTCCAAGGGTCGGATACGGCTGTGAGCAGCCGCCCTGCCGGTCCCATGTCTCCCCCGGTTGCGGCAGCAAGCGCCTCCTCCACCAAGTGGTTCCGTGGAATATAGATCGGGTTGACCCAGTCCATGGCATCGGCGTCCGGCGTGAGTGCACCCCAACGCGCCAGCCAGGCATCAAACGCTGCCAGGTCAAGAACGGCCCCGCGGGCGGGTTCAACCTGCCCGCGGGCCGCCTTGCCGAGGCTGCGGAAGAACGAGGTGTAGTCCGCGCGTGCCTCTTGGACCAGCTCCAGCAGGTCGTCCACCAAAGGTGAGGCAACGTCGTCGTCAATGTCCTCCGGCAACCCAAGCTTGGCTTTCATGCCGTTGAACCAGGCAGCGCTGTACTGCTGGCGGAATCCATTGAGCGCCTCAACGGCAAGGGCCACCGCTTGCTCCTCATCCTCGTGGATGAGCGGCGCGATCGACTCGGCGAAACGGGCCAGGTTCCACTCCGCCACCACTGGCTGGCTACGGTAGGCATAGCGTCCCATCTCATCAATGGAGCTGTACACGGCTCCTGGATCGAAGCCTTCCATGAAGGCGCACGGACCATAATCGATGGTTTCGCCGGACACTGTCATGTTGTCCGTGTTCATGACCCCATGCACAAACCCCACCAGCATCCACTGCGCCACAAGGGTTGCCTGGACTGAAATGACGCCCTTGAGGAGCCCCAGGTAGCGGTTGTTCTCACCGGCCGACGACGGGTGGTGGCGTTCGATCGCATGGTCAGCAAGCCGGCGAAGCACATCCAGGTCATCTGTGGCCCTGGCGTATTGGAAACTGCCTACCCGCAAGTGGCTGCTGGCAACCCGCGTCAGAACCGCTCCCGGAAGGAGCGACTCACGCGGAACCTGACGTCCTGTCCCGACGACGGCAAGGCTCCTGGTAGTGGGAATGTGCAAGGCATGCATCGCCTCACTGAGGATGTACTCCCGCAGCATCGGACCAACAGCCGCCCGGCCGTCCCCATTCCGTGCGAAAGGCGTGCGCCCCGAACCCTTCAGGTGGATGTCGCGGAGTTTCCCGTCAGCTCCCGCAACCTCGCCGAGCAGCAGCGCCCGCCCATCGCCAAGACGCGGTGAGTACCAGCCGAACTGGTGGCCGGAATAGGCCTGTGCCACCGGAGTTGCCTCTTCCGGGACCGCATTACCAATCAACAGCCCAATACCCTCTGGGCTGCGGAGGAACGCAGGATCAAAACCCAGCTCGACGGCGAGTGGCTCGTTGAGTGCCAGAAGCTGCGGTTCGGGAGCCTCCTCCGCCCGCCAGCGAACAGCGAGCTCCGGAAATTCCCGGGCGAAGTGCCCCTCGAAAGCGATGGTGGAACGCGCTATGTCACTCATCACTCAAGGATATAGTTTTGCCTCACATCTGGTTTTGCCACGCGCGTCACGTTTTGCAATTGGATGTCACTCATAGAAGTGACGGGTACACCCCGCTTGGCTGTTTTTGCCCCCTAACCGAAGGATCAAGCATGCGAGTTCGCGACAACCTGGAAACTGTACGACGCGGCCGACGCCGACTTAGTACCTTACTGGCGGTGCTGACATTGAGCGTTGGTTCAGTGATGGGTTCTGCGCCGGCATCGGTGGCCTACAACTCGGGCGATTTTCATGTCTATACTCACGTGCAGAACGTCGGGTGGACGAGTAACAGCGGAACGGTAGGGCAAGGGCTACGGCTTGAAGCGATCCGTGTGTATCAGGTGAACAGCCGTCAGTTTTGCGGTCGAGCGCACGTTGCCACACTGGGGTGGCAGGCCGTCCAGTGCACTTCAACCAGTAACAGACAGATCACACTCGGGACCCAGGGGCGGAGCCTGGCGATTGAAGCGGTCGAGCTCTGGACCCCGGGCTACAACCTCGGGGCAACGGCACACGTCCAGAACATCGGCTGGATCCAGAAGGCAACCTCATACGCTGGACAGCACGTCACAATCGGCACAACCGGCCAGGGTCTCCGGATGGAAGCTTTCGTGTTTGCTATAAAGTGAGCCTCCCTCTGCCACGCGGCAACCGGGTGTCGGCGAAGTCAGTGCATGAAACCGCTGCCGTCCCAGTCACGATCGTATTTGCCGCACCGGGTGCAGCGCCTGTAACGCCCGCTGCCATCCTCTGCTGACTCCACATGCCAGTGGTGGTGGAGGTTCAGTTTGCACATGATCATCTGGAGCATGGCCATCTCCGTTCAACGCACGCTTAACCCGCAAATTGCGTTCGATGCGTGTCCTCAAAGTTTAAGCCGCTGATGCCTGCGGCGGCAGTACTCTGAGCAGGGTCAGCCCCGCATCCGCCCATCCAGCGAGGCGCTGTTGCTGCTCTGCGGCACCATGACGTGGACGGCGTTGCGCTGAACACTGAATTCGGTGGGAGTTACCGCAGCGATTTCGCCATCCAGGTTCACGGACATGGGCGGTTCCGTGACCAAACGGACTCTTCGGGTCGCCAGGTGGTGAACCCGATCGTGATCAATAAAGCTGCCGTCCTTGAGTAACCGTGCAATCTTGACGTGCTCTTTAAGCGATGCCGCCAGGATCGCGTAGATATCCAGGGTGTGATCGTCGATCCCCGCCATCGGCGCCACCATGTTGCCGCCGCCGTAGTGTTTGCCGTTGCCCACTGCCACCTGAAGCACGTGGTCAAGGTTCATCGGCTCGTGGTCGCCGTCCGGGAATTCCAGGCGCGCCCGGAAAGGCCGGTGCCGGGCGTAGGCCCGCACGGTGGCGATGCCGTAGGCCAAGGGCCCAATGTGCCGTTTCAGGCGGGGACTAAGAGCCTCCGTGACACCCACCGACAGCCCCACCGAGGCGACGTTGAGGAAGGGCTCGCCATTGGCCCGCCCAAGGTCGATGTCCACCACCTTTCCGTCCGCGATAACGGCGCAGGCCTCAGAGAGACCGCTCGGTATCTCAAGGGTTCGGGCCAGATCATTGGCGGTACCCAACGGAAGGACACCGAGTATGACGTCAGTCCCGGCAAGGAGTCCGGCGGCAGAGGTCACGGTGCCGTCACCACCACCCACAACCACCAGGTCATGTCCTTCTGAAATCACTTGGCGCAGGGCCTCGAACAATCCCGCGCCCGACGTCACCGGATGCACGGAACGGACTGGCACGCCGGACTTCTTCATTGCGTCCACGGCCAGTTGGCTCGCTGCGGCCCCGCGACGTGATGCCGCGTTAATCACCACGGCCGCTGAGCGCACTTGTTGGGGAGCCATCATGTGACCAATGCTAGGCCCAACTACCTTGGAGGAACCTGCGGCTACCCCTTGAAAACCGGCGCCCGCTTCTCCTGGAACGCCCGGAAGCCCTCCGCATAGTCGTCGGTCTTGCACAGCCGTGCCTGCTCGGCGTTTTCCTCGGTCATGGAAGCCCAAAGGCCCAGGCGCTGATCGCGGATGTGGGCCACGAGTTCCTTCGACGCATTGAAAGCTTCAGTGGCGCCGACGGCCACCCGCGCAACAATCTCCCGCGTCTGGTCCAGCAAAACATCGGCCGGCATGGCACGGCTGAACATACCCTGCGCCACGGCTTCGGCCCCGGAGATGAGATCGGCCGTGTAAATCAGGTCCAGCGTGCGGTGCATGCCCAGGCGCTCGGTGAAGTACCAGTGCCCGCCCGAGTCCAACGTGGCCCCCAGCTTGGCAAAGGGTGAGCCGAACTTGGCGTTTTCCGCCACGTACACAACGTCGCTGGCCAACAACAGCCCCAGCCCAACGCCGAGGCAAGCGCCATGAGCGGCAGCGAACGTGGGTGTCGGGAAAGCGGCCATCTTCTTCAACAACGGCTCCACGAGACCGCCGAGGTAAGCCTGGGCGTCATCGGTTTCGGGAGTAACAGCAGCAATGTCACGGCCCGCGCAGAAGGCGCGCCCCTCGCCGCGAAGGAGCAGTGCCCGCACCTCACCACGTGAGGCGGCGGCAGCGGCGTCGTCGTACGCTTTATCCAGTTCGGCCAGCGCGTCCTCGTTGAGCGAGTTCAGCTTTTCTGGGGCATTGAGGACAATTTCGGCAATGCCGTTGGCAATGGAGAGCTCGATCATGGGGACTCCTTAGACGTCGAAGTCGACGGTCACTTCTTCGCTGGTGGGGTGGGACTGGCAGGTCAGGACGTAGCCCTTATCCAACTCGTCCTGTTCAAGGGCGTAGTTCTCATCCATGGTCACCGTACCGGTGACCAGCTTGGCCCGACAGGTGCCACACACACCACCGGCGCACGCGAACGGAACATCCGGGCGGACACGCAAAGCTGCGTTGAGGATGGATTCGCGGGCATGGGTGGGACTGGCGACGTCACCGGTCAGACCATCCAGGGTGAAGGTGATCTTGTACGTATCCTGCGACTCGTCCTCCACAACGGGGCGGCCGGCGTTGCCCTCGGGGCGGTCCGGACGGCCAGTGGTGAACAGCTCGAAACGGACGTGCTCGGGCTCAACGCCACGGGCAGCCAGCGTGTCGCGGCACAGCTGAACCAGCTCGAACGGCCCGCACAGGAACCACTCGTCCACATCCTCGGCACGGATGGCACTGCTGAGCAGCGCCTGCAGCTTCTCGGAATCAATACGCCCGGTCATCAGCGGTGCGATCCGCTGCTCGCGGGACAACACGTGATGCAGCGCCAGGCGCGACGGATACTTGTCCTTCAGGTCCGCCAGCTCTTCAAGAAACATGACGTCCATGGCAGCTTTGTTGGCGTACACCAGGTCAAAGGTGGTCTCCGGATTGGCCGCCAACAGCGTGCGCGCAATCGCGATGACCGGGGTGATGCCCGAGCCGGCGGCGATCGCCACGAAGTTGCCCGGCTCCCCCGCCAACTCCTCCGGGTGGTTCATGGAGTTCATGACGTTGTGCTGAACGGCCGCGCCGTCCTTGCCGTGCCGCGAAATGAACGCGCCCTGCGGGCTCATCACGTCCAGGACGTCACCGGCCTTCAGCTCGGCATTGGCCCACGTGGAGAAGACGCCGCCCAGGTCCTTCTTGATGGCTACGCGGATCTCGCTGCTGCCGTCCTCGAAGCTGCGCGGCTCTGCGCAAATCGAGTAGCTGCGCCGGACCTCGTGCGGCTCACCGTTCTCATCCGGCAACGAGGTGCGCAAGGCCACGTACTGACCGGGAAGGTAGTCGTACTGCCCTGCCAGCTCGGCGGGAACACCGAACGAGACCTCAATGGCATCGTCGGTCAGGCGCCGGACTTCCGAGACGGTCAGGTGATGAAAAGACGCACGACGGCGGCTGGCTGTCTGGGTTTCGGTGGTCATGGAATTCCTTAGAGGACTTTGAAGTAGTCGAACGGTTCCTTGCAGTCCTGGCAGACGAACAGCGCCTTGCAGGACGTGGAACCAAAGCGGGTGAGTTCCTTGGTGTTCAACGACGAACACTGCGGACATTTCACGGCCAGGCTCAACCGGACGGGACCGGAATGGCCACCCGCGGCAGCCATACCACTGGGCGGGGCAATCCCGTATTCCTCCAGCTTGGCCTTGCCCGAATCCGTCATCCAGTCAGTGGTCCACGCCGGGGACAACACCAGGTTGATGCGCACGCTCGCGTAGCCTTCCTTCTCGAAGGCTGTCCGCAAGTCGTCACCAATGGCGTCCATCGCCGGGCAACCGGAGTACGTGGGCGTGATGGTGACCTCGACGGCGGTACTCGACGTACCGCCGTCGTGCTGGTCATCCGCGGTGGCCGCCTCAGGCGACTCAACAACCCGCACACCGCGCAGGATGCCCAGGTCCTCGATGGTGAGGACCGGGATCTCCGGATCGCAGACCGTGGATGCGATGTCCCAGGCCCGCTGTTCTTCAGTTCGTGACAGGGTGGCCATGCTGGTCACCAGCTCGCGCCCGGGTGTTCGCGGGCCAAGACCTGCATTTCAGCGAGGATGTAGCCCAGGAACTCGGAGTGCTTGCCACGGCGACCGCCGCCCAGGGACTGCGGGACGGCGGGAATTTCCAGCTCCGCTTCGGCCATGATGTCGCCTGTGAGGCGATCGAACCCAGCACGGAGGCTGGAGGGCTGAACGGTCACGCCGGCCTCGGCCAGGCGGGTGGTCAGGTCATCGTCCTCGAAGAGTTCGTCCACGTAAGGCCACACGAGCTTGAAGCCCTGGATGATGCGTTCGCGGGACTCATCCGTGCCGCCGGCCAGTCGAAGCACCCACTGCGCGCTGTGATCGCGGTGGTAATCCACTTCCTTGACGGCCTTTGCGGAGATGGCTGCAAGGGTGGCGTCCGTGGACTCCATGAGCTTGGTGTAGAGCTCGTACTGGTAGTAGCTCACAATGAACTGCCGGGCGATGGTGACCGCGAAGTCGCCGTTGGGCTGTTCAAAAAGGTGGGCGGAACGGAACTCGTGCTCGCGGCGGAAGTATGCCAAGTCGTCCTCGGACTTGCCCCACGCGGCGCCGGCGTAGGTCAGGAAGGAGCGTGCGTGACCCAGCTGGTCCAGCGCAATGTTGCCGAGCGCGATGTCTTCCTCGAGCTCAGGGGCACGGGAAATCCAGTGACCCAGGCGTTGGGCGAGGATCAGGCCGTCGTCGCCGATGCGCAGGGCGAACTCTGCCACATCCTCGGTGGGCTTGACCTGCCCCCGGCTGATCTCGAGCGCGATGTCCTCCGGGCGCAGTGCGTTGCCCGGCGTGATGCGGGTGGCGCTGGCAGAACCGTCGCCGGACGCGCCGGCTCCGTGGACGCCGACGGAAATGTCCCCGTGGCCGTCGATGGCGAAGTCAGTATCTTTGGTCGTCACAGGTGCTTCACGCCTTCGCTCTTGGTGTAATACGTTGCGTGGCGGTAATCCTTGCCCTGCGGGGACTCAAAGAAGGAACCCTTGGAGTCGGGATCGCTGGAGGAAATCGCCTCGGCGGGGACAACCCAGATGGAGACGCCTTCGTTGCGGCGCGTGTAGAGATCGCGGGCGTTCCGGAGGGCCATGGCCGCATCCGGGGCGTGCAAGGAGCCGGCATGCACGTGGGACAGGCCGCGGCTGGAGCGGACGAAGACCTCCCACAGGGACCACGGCGTTTCTTCCGTGGCGCCGCGCGGGGTGACGGCCGGGCCTGAGGCGGGTGCCGGCGTCGTGCTGTCAGCGTTGGTGGCCGCAACCTTGGGGGCCTCGCGGGCGATTTCGCTGGCGGCGCTTGCCGGTGCTTCCGGGTTACCGTGGGGGCTCATGCTGCGTGTTCCTTCTGTGCTTGCTTGCGGGCGTAGGCCACCGCGGCTTCGCGAACCCAGGCACCGTTCTCGTGTGCCTCACGGCGGCGCTCGATGCGCTGCGAGTTGCAGGGACCGCGGCCGGCCAGGACTTCCTTGAACTCGTTCCAGTCCAGGGGTCCGTGCTCCCACTTCTTGGTTTCTTCGTTGAAACGGACGTCCTTGTCAGGCAAGGTCAGGCCGAGGACCCGGACCTGCTCCACCATCATGCCGACGAACCGGCTGCGCAGCTCGTCATTGCTGAAGCGCTTGATGTTCCAGGCCATGGACTGCTTGGAGTTGGGTGAATCGTCATCCGGCGGACCGAACATCATCAGCGACGGCGCGTACCAGCGGTTCACTGCGTCCTGGGCCATCTGCTTCTGCGCAGGCGTGCCGTTGGCGAGCTCCAGCAGGATCTCGAAACCCTGGCGCTGGTGGAATGATTCCTCCTTGCAGATGCGCACCATTGCGCGACCGTAAGGACCGTACGAGGCACGGCACAGGGGAACCTGGTTGCAGATGGCCGCACCATCAACAAGCCATCCGATGGCTCCCATGTCTGCCCAGGAAATCGTGGGGTAGTTAAAGATGGATGAGTACCGGGCTTTGCCGGCAATCAGGTCTTCCATCATCTGGTCCCGGGACTGGCCCAGGGTCTCGGCGGCCGAGTACAGGTACAGGCCGTGGCCGGCTTCGTCCTGGACCTTGGCCATGAGGATGGACTTGCGCTTCAGGCTCGGTGCCCTGGTGATCCAGTTGGCTTCCGGCTGCATGCCGATGATTTCCGAGTGTGCGTGCTGCGAGATCTGGCGCAGCAAAGTCTTGCGGTACGCCGCCGGCATCCAGTCGCGCGGTTCGATGCGCGAGTCCTCCGAAATGATGCGATCAAAATACGCCTGTCCGGCTGCCTCCCGCTCCTGCTCTTCCGGGGACAGCTCAGCGGGCACTGACTGCAGATTCTGCGATGCCATGGTTGCTCCTAATAAATTACCGACCGTTCGTTCAGAATATGCGGAGCGGACGTTTTCAGTCAAGGTCCGGGTTCCTTTACCTCAGCCTCATCTCCCGTTCACGGGCGCTGACAAGAGTGGACTGCATGACTGACCTCACACGCCGAACCCTCGTCACAACGTCCCTCGCCGGCCTGGCCCTGACCGGCCTTGCCACCAACGCGGCACCCGCATCCGCCGCACCATCCGTTGCGCCGTCCGCTGTGCCGCTGGTCCGCAAACGGCTGACGCTCCCTACCGGCATTGCAACGGGAGACGTCACCACCGACTCCGCCGTCCTCTGGTCCCGCGCCTCCGGACCCGGCCGGCTCACGGCCTTGCTGCAGGCAGTAGACAGCTCCGGCGAAATCCTGCGTGGCCGGTACGGTTTCAGCCGCACCATCCGTGGGCCCCTCGCCACCGAAGCCAGCGACTTCACCGCCAAAATCCATGCCACTGGACTCCCCGCCGGCACCCGATTCGCGCTGGAGCTGAACTTCGAGGACGAGAACGGAGCAGGTGAAGCAGTCCGTGGCACGTTCAGCACAGCGCCCGGAAAGCACGACGACGGTACGGAAGACGCGCGCGGAGGCGGCAGGCCGTCGTCGTCCGCGCAGTCCTTCGTCTGGACCGGCGACACCGCCGGCCAAGGCTGGGGCATCAACGAGGAACTGGGCGGAATGCGCGGTTACAAGGCCATGCATGCCACCCGGCCGGACTTCTTCATTCACTCCGGCGACACCATTTACGCCGATGGCCCCATCGCTGCCACTGTCACGGAAAAGGACGGCCAAGTGTGGCGGAACATCGTCACCGAGGAAGTCACCAAAGTGGCCGAGACGCTGAAGGAATACCGGGGCCGCCACCGCTACAACTCCCTGGATGCCAACATGCGCGCCATGTTCGCCGATGTCCCCGTGATTGCACAGTGGGACGACCACGAGACCACCAACAACTGGTACCCCGGCGAAATCCTAGACGACCCCCGCTACACCGAACGGAACGTCAACGTCCTTGCCGCCCGGGGCCGCCAGGCGTGGCAGGAAAACATGCCGATCGCCGACGCCGCGGCGCTCTGGCGCCCAGGAAAGGTCGACGCCGGGCAGTACCAGCCGGCGCGCATCTACCGGAAGATTTCGCGCGGACCTCAACTGGACATTTTCTGCCTGGACATGCGGACCTTCAAATCGCCCAACACCGACGGCAAGGAACCCTACGCCACCAACATCCTGGGCCAGGAGCAAGCGGATTGGCTGATCAAAGAAGTCCGGAAATCCAAGGCGACCTGGAAAGTGATCGCCGCAGACCTGCCACTGGGCATCATCGTCCCCGACGGTGCCGTGAACCAGGAAAGCCTGGCCAACCGGGATCACGGTGCTCCCCTGGGCCGCGAACTGGAGATCGCCGGCGTGCTTTCAGCGTTTAAGAAGTACGGCGTCAAGAACACGGTATGGCTGACCGCTGACGTGCACTACTGCGCGGCGCATCACTACGCCCCCGAGCGGGCCTCCTTCACGGACTTCGACCCCTTCTGGGAATTTGTGGCCGGGCCGATCAACGCCGGATCCTTTGGGCCGAGCGACATGGACAAGACCTTTGGGCCGGAAGTTCTGTTTGCCAAGGCCGGGCGCTTCCCGGGCGAGTCACCCCGCGATGGTGAGAACCAGTACTTCGGGCATGTGGACCTGGCCGCCGACGGCGTCTTTACTGTGAGCCTCCGTAACGCCAACGGTGCGGTGCTGTATTCAAAGGCACTTACACCGGAGCGGTAGGCAGGGAATCTTCCTGGGCGGAGGGACACCGGCCGGTGCGTTGCTTACCACAGTGCCTGATGAACGAGGTAGCTTGAGTCCCGCAAATTGAATTTGCGCAGAAATTGCTAATTTTTGCACAAAATGAATCACATAAGGCCCCTTGTAATCTATATATATAGATTGCAAGGGGCCTTCTTATTCACGCAATTTGTGCTGTTACTAAAGTCCGTTTACGATGGCTCTTGAAGTGTCAAGTCAAACGCCGATCATCGAGTCTTGGCCGGATGCTAAGGCCTGAGAAGGCGTGGGGGCAGCTATGGGGGCTGAATTATGGCTTTGTTTTTGTTTTCTTTGAGCTCTTCCAATGGGTCGCATTGCCCCTGCGTCTCGCTTTTCCGACATAAGTAGGCAGTTCCATCATGGCCACTTCTGTTTCGGCTCCTCATTCACTCCAAGTCTCTGGCAGTGCCAGCTGGCTGCGAACACAAAGCATGCAGATGCGCGTCGTGGATTTGATCTGTGTATCGCTGGCAGTCGGTGGAGCACACATGCTTCGCTTCGGTGCTGATGACGCTTCCATTGCGGAGACCGAAGTCTCGTACGCAACCGTCTCGATTCTTCTCGTTATCGCATGGAAAGCAATACTGGAATACAGCGGGACCAAGGACATGAAGGTTCTGGGCACTGGATCAGAAGAATACAAGAGAGTCACCGCCTCATCGCTTTGGCTCTTCGGCGCACTGGCCGTGTTCTCTTACGTCTTCCAATTGCAAACGGCCCGCGGCTATGTCTCGGTGGCGTTGCCCTTAGGCATCGCTCTTCTCCTGGCCAGCCGTTGGGTTCAGCGGCAGGTGCTCCACAAGGGCAGGCGCGAAGGCCTGTATCTGCACAGAGTCTTGCTCATCGGAGCCTCACATAGCGTCGATCATTTGTGGAACAGACTGAACCAGCACATCATCTCTGGATACAAGCCCGTCGCAGCGTTCGTGACCGACTCAGGACACACGGGTGAGAACGTGCCGGTTCTGGGCACCACGCCCTCAGTTGAAGCCGTGCTTGAGGCAATCAGCAATCGGAAGGTTGATACTGTGGCCATCTCAAGCGGCGCCGATCCTTCCTTTCTGCGCCACTTGGGCTGGGCCCTGTCAGCCCGTGATGTAGGAATGATCATGGCGCCCGCTCTCACCGATGTCTCCGGCCCCAGAATCCACATTCAGCCAGTAGCAGGGCTGCCTTTGGTCCATGTAACCACGCCCAAGCTTGAAGGGTTGCAGGCCATCGCGAAGCGTGGGTTTGATATCGTCGCATCCGCCGCAATCCTCGCGGTGCTGTGCCTTCCGATGGCCGTCGTAGCATTCCTCATCAAGCTCGATGGCTGCGGACCCGTCTTCTTCCTTCAGCAGCGCATTGGCAAAGCCGGCGAATCGTTCAGCATGTATAAATTCCGTTCCATGCGAGTAGATGCTGAAGCCCAACTCCACGCGCTCTCGCAGAAGAACGAGGGCAACGGCGTTCTTTTCAAGATGAAGGATGATCCCAGGGTAACGCGGGTAGGCAAGTGGATCCGGCGATACTCCATCGACGAACTTCCCCAGCTCATCAACGTCCTCAAGGGCGACATGAGCTTGGTCGGACCGCGTCCTCCTCTACCAAAGGAAGTCGCCGCCTACGAGCAACACGAACACCGGCGGCTCATGGTTAAACCCGGCATCACGGGCTTGTGGCAAGTCAGTGGACGCAGTGATCTGTCATGGGAGGAATCAATCCGCCTGGATCTCTACTATGTGGAAAACTGGTCACCGGCGCAGGACCTGATGATCCTGTTCCGGACACTCCGGGCTGTGCTAGCACGAGACGGCGCTTACTGATGTCCTTAAAGGGGACGAGGGGATGGACAGATTTGACGTCCGAACGTCAGAAGCGGCAGAGCAGACCCGCTGAATTCCGTGGATTGACCTTCACCCCGGCGCAGTCAGGTTGGCTGGTGGGGGTTCTGGCAATTGGTGCACTGGTCACGGGCTTGGGGCAGAACCTTCTGCTCACATACTCATCCTTCGGGGGTTTCAACCTCATGGATGACGTGTTCATTTCGTTGATGTTCCTTGTGGCCCTGACCCGGCTCGCTAACCGGTTCAACGTCCCCGCCCTGCTCGCCATTATCTGGATCATCGCCTGCATGGTTGCTCTGTGGCGAACGACGGATGAGAGCATCATCCCCGGAGATTCAGCTTTCTTCCTGTTCCGCCAAATTTGCATGCCCGTCCTGGTCATTGTCTGCGGTTTGGTGATGACCCGGCGGGAATGGCGCTGGATTCTGTTCTTGGTCCTGGCTATCGGAACACTGAATGCCGCCTATATCGGGCTCGAGGTGCTTGGAATCCGACTGGTCGATCCCGCACCCTTCGCAGTCCTCAGCAAGACCGCAATTTACCCCAACGGATTACCGGGTTATTACATGTCATTCGACTTGAACGGTGAGCTGGCCGTCCGCGCTGGGGGTCTCTATCTCAACCCTCCAACCACCGGCATCGCCACCGGCGCTGCTGCTCCACTGGCCTTCCACGCACTCCGCTTCCGAGGGCGGATTCTGCTGGTCGTAGCCCTTGGTCTGGCCACGGTAGCCACCATTAGCCGCGCCGGTATCCTCCTCATGTTGATTGCCATCGTTGGCCCCCTGCTCGCCCGCAAGATCCACCCCCTGCTGGCCCTGCCTCTGCTCGGCGCTCCGGTTGTCATGGCCGGTAATAACATCGCAGACCTGGGTAACTCGGATTCCCACGTCGATGGTCTGACTGTGGGTATTGAACACGCCTTCGAATCTGTCATTGGACGTGGGTTCGGCTATGTCGGAAACTTCGCGGGGAGGGCAGGCGAACTACAGGAGGCCTCTGAAAGCCTTGCAGGAATTGCCTTCTCTGCAGCAGGTTTGCTCACTGTCGCTATCTACGCCGCTGGCCTCTGTGTGGCCGTCTTTGCCATCCTGAAACAGCCTCGACGCTGGGAGTTCTACCTCGTGCTTGGCGCCTTGGTCATCGCCATGTTGGCGGAGACCGCTGGGTCCATGAACGCCACCGTACCCCTGTGGCTTCTGGTTGGCGCGGCCTTCGGCGCCGGCAAGCAGAACACTGAAACTGCAGCGACCCAAGACCAAGTTAAAAGCCGAGCGGCCGAAGCAGACCCGGTCTCAGGCCGCTGACCCGCTGGAGACAGCTGACCCGCTGGGCTAACCAAAGGGGCTTGTAAACTAGGAACGCTTGCGGAGCCGGGCCTTGAGGGCCAGCAAGACAAATTGGGTGTTCCCCAGCAGGTACCGCTTCAGGAGACGGCGTGGCTCCTGAGCAAACCGGTAACACCATTCAAGGCCGAGTTTCTGGATCCATAGCGGCGCACGCTTGAGCCGCCCCGAGATCACATCAAACGATCCGCCGACGCCAAAGGCCAACCCTGTGTTCAGCTGGTGCTTGTGTTGAAGGACGAAGTGTTCCTTCCTGGGACTGGGCAGCGCCAAAAAGAGCAGGTCCGGGCTGGTTGCCGCTATTTCCCGAACCACGTCCGATTCTTCTTCAGGGGTCCAGTAGCCATCACGGAATCCCACCACGTTCACGCCACGAGCCGTGAAATTCTCCGCTACGGCCTGCGCAACATCGTGCCGGGCACCCAACAGATAAACACGGTCCCCACGTTCCGGGGCGAGCTTTATGAGCTCCAGAAAGAGATCGATTCCGGAAACACGCTCCGGTGCCTCCGCTCCCAACAGCCGGCCTGCCCAGACGATTGACTGTCCGTCAGCGTTGATGATGGCGCTCGTTTCCACATATTCCCTGAGCTCGTCATCCTCCAGCGCAGCTAGGACGATCGAGGCATTCAGGTCCGCCCGCCAATGACCCCGTTCGGCGATGAGCCGGTGGCACAGCTGAACGGACTCAGCCATGGTCAGGGCATCCAGCGGAAGGTCGAAGACGCGTTTGCGTTTTCCTCCGGCAACCGTGCCAGTCATTTCCTGCTCAGTCATCTCCGTGAATCCATTCCGACAGACGGGCAAGAGCCTTGCTTTGCTCGTACACCCTGTCAGTCCTCAGCTCAGTAATCCGCTTTTCGAACTCTGCCTGCAGGTGGGCAGCTTTCCGAACAGCGCTGGCGTAGCGGTCTGCTTGGGGCGGGACGGTCAACGCCGCTTCGCCAAAGAAGTCCTTCAGCACGGCGGTATCAGAAGTCACCAGGGCTTTGCCCGCGCACATGGCCTCATAGCCTGCGCGCTGCATGGTCTCTTCCTCGGTTGTTGGGGCAAGCAGGACATTGGCGTGCCCCAGAAGCCTCAGATACTCCTCCCGTGAGACGAAGCCCGGGAAGACTGTGTTGTCAGGGTTGCAGGCGTCAACAAACGTGCTGGGTGGGCGTCCGGTGAAGACCCAGGAGACATCAGGTGCCAGGTGCGTTGCCGCGGCGAGCTCATAGAGGGGCTCATCGTAGGAATATGTAATTGGGACAAGAACGTATTTGCCGTCAACAAGAGGCGCTAGCGCAGGATCGTCAAACGCACCCAGGCTCTCAACGTCCGGGTACGTCTCGATAAGGTCGTGAAGGACCAGCGCTTCGGCTCCCTGCTTCCGCACTTTGCCGGCAAGGGAGTCATTGGTGACGATGGCGAGGTTCGATCCTCCCAGCAGCCTGGCGACGAGTTTAGTGGACCATTTCCACTTAGGATCGTGAAAGGTCCCGGTGTGCAGGTCTCCGCAGATGCGTACGTTCTTACCGACGGCGGCCCGTACCGCGAGCAGGGCGACGACCGGAGGTTGCATCACGATGACTGCGGAGGGCTTTGCGCTCCGCAGATACTTCCAAGTTGAAGTCCACAACCGCAGGTAGCGCAGCGGAAGCGGACCGGCCCCTCCACCCTCCGACCACTCATTGATCCCCAAGGTGCGGGCAATTCCTTCGCTTCGTCCATGGAAATCAATCCAACTCACAAAGACCGGAGACTTCTCCCCTGCTGAGACAACCTCGGATTTGAGCGTGGTACTCATTTGCCTGCAGCCCCAATGCCCTCGTTCTTTCGGGCACCGCAGTGCCGGAGCATGGTCGTCATAGATTTCTCCCCCATGAAATCAGCCAGCGTGAACGGATAAAATTCCCGGCTGGCAAGATTGGAAAACCGCTATCCGGTTCCCCTGCAATTCTACGTTATTGGCTTCTCTCTTTGGAATTGACGGACAGCATCAGGGCCAGCCCAGCTGACTTCAATTCGTAGAGGAAGGCAGCGGCTTGTTCCGTGATATCCGCGGGTTCCATTCCGTATACCTGCGCCACCCCGCGGACAATGTCAGATTCGGCTATAGGGGCATCAGGTGTGCCTAGAGCCAGCCAAATGGTTCCAGACGCTCCCTGAAGCGCCTGGGGCGAAAGCCCTGCATTCATGTCCCGAAGGTCCAGGACAAAAACGGTGTCATCGAGAATCTCAAAAGCCACGTCCGCAGGCCTGTACCACGCGTTCATCTGGTGCCCCAGTTCCTGAAAATGCTCAAAGCAGCAGACGGCAATGTCCGGAGACCTCTGGCAAGCCTTCGCAGGCGGGCAGCGATGAGCTTGGAAGTGTCGGATCCGGCCATGCCGGGGTCCTTTCGCAATTCGTCATTGCTTGGATAGATGGCTTTGAGGAAGACCTTGATCTTCGATTTCCCGCCCGCCACGGAAATGGCATAGAGCCAACTGCCGGTGGTGGCTTCCGAGCCGGTCTGCCGATTGATTTCCCAACGGGCCAACTCCTGGGGTGCCACGTCCTCAAACGTCCCGGTAATGCCGAGTTCCATGAGTTCCCGTTTCAAGATGCTCCTGAACCGTCCCACGTCGGCCAACCGGCTCAGTGCCAAGGCTTGTTCTCTGCCGTTCGTTGCCCGCAAGGCAGACATCAACTCACCGTATTGCTGATGTTCTTCTGCCGTGGGGGAATTCCGGAGAAGGTGCAGGAGTGCGATGACGGCGTTCGCTTCGCGGCTGGCCGTGGAAACCTGGACATTGGCCAACTCCACCTGGATCCGCGACTCCCACAGGAAATCGAAGACTTCGTCCGCAGGTCCAAAGAATCCAGGAAAATAGCTGTGGACGTCGATGTCGCTGGGCCACTTTTCATGGATCAGTGTCCTGGAATGCGGCTCCAGAATGCTGGGAGAAAACCTCACATCGCGGTCGTTCCACCCATACCGGGACAGGATCCCGCAGAATTCAGTCATCCTTGATGGTTCCACCAGGATGTCGGCGTCTGTGGAGATCTTATGGGCGCGCAGCCCGAGTCTTTCCAGAAGTGGGCCTTTGATGGCCAAGACCCGCACACCGTGCTCGGTGGCAATCCGATCAACCAGGGCATAGGCAAGAGGGGTAGCCACCGCCACTGGCAGCGTCACAGAAACTTCGTCAACGACGTCTGAGCCCGGTTCCATTCTTAGACCCTTTCCTTTCTCGTCCGTGGTGCACTGAGGTACGCAAGCCCCGGCACAAGCATGACGGCGTATGCGACGGTTCCAGCGATGGCGGCCCCTACGGCTCCCCATGGAGACGACAGCACCATTCCCACGACGCTGAAACAAACCGCAGTCAGTGTGGCAAAAGCCCTGATCCGGGCATGGCCGGTCTTTACCAAAATGCCATTAACCAGGAACCCCAGGCCCTTGGCCCACCCTCCGAGAGCAAGGATAACGGCAGGTACAACGGCACCCTGGAACTCTTCTCCGAAAACCCACGGGATGATGAACCACAGCGTTCCAACGCAAACAAGGACCCCGGCAGTCATAACCAACGAGCACCACTTGATGATCGCGGCGAATTCGGCGGGCTTTCGCAGACCGTTGCTGCCGGCCATCGCTGCATCCCGGAACGGCTTGGCCGCGACAGTAAAAAGCTCCGCCACCAGCAACGCAATCGCATAGTAGCCAAGTTGCTCGGCGCCGATGAGGGGCCGAAGGACCATCGGGTCAAGGTTGACCAGCAGCACCCCGCCAAGCCCACCTACGACCGCCCAGTTGAGGGTCTTCATAGGCCGGATGGTGGCCCGGCGCATGGTCCTTGCCGGCTCTGAGGGCCCTGTCCCGCGCTTTCCAGCGGCGGCGAAGAAGAGATAAAGGAGCCCGAGCAACTGCGGGAGAACCAGTGTCACCACGGCGTTCTGCAGGGTGAGATGACCAGTGAGAAAGAGTCCTGCCGTCAACATCAGGCGGGACAAGGCGGTGACCCACTTTTCAACTGAAATAGCCAGGATCATGTTCCGGTTCAGGGCCATACCGCGTTGGAGCAACGCGGCGGCGAAAATTACGGCACCGCTTCCGAGGACCAACAACAAATCAGCGCGGAGGAAGCCGGCTTGGGTAAAGGCCAGCGCCGCACAGAAGGCCATGACGAACGCCCCAAGGATCACCGCCGCCCAAACGCCCAGCCGGAACTTCCGGAGCCAGTAATTGCCGTAAACAGCAAGCGAATCAGAAGCTCCAAGCCCCAGAATCGATGCGGCCACCACGATGATTGACTGACTGGTTGCGAAATCGCCTTGCCCAGAAGGACCCAAAGACCGGGTAAGAAGCGGGGCTACCAGCAAGGAGCTCAGAGGCACAAGCACGGAGCCCAGTGCATTCATGACATGGTGCCCGCGCTTGATGGTGGCTACAGCAACCATGATGGTGGACGGTTCACGAACGCAGGGGTGCTCCGCGCTGTATTACCTGAATCTCCGGCGGCTTGTCGGGCAAGCTCTACTACGCGCTGCGCCGAAGGGTGACTTTCCCACGAGAGCACGTAACGGTCGGCGTCGTACCACTGGAACTGGCCCGAAAATTTGTCGACGTAGTCAAGGCCGACACACGGCACGCCCTGGCTCAGGGCGGCCACACCGGCGTGCATCCTGGCTGTCACCACGACGGCGGCCAGGGCCAGCATCCCTTTGGCCTCTTGGGCATTTCTCGGGACGGCCGAAATCAATCTCTCCCCGGACCGGCCGCGAACCATGGTTTCGGACAAGGCAACGTCACCGGGATCCTGCCGGACGTCGTGGGCCAGGACCACCACGGAGAAGCCTGCCTCCAACAACGCAAAGGTGTAGGTCTTGAAACGTGAAGTGACCTCTTGGATACCCGCTCCATTGAACGCGGCAAGGTGTGCATTGGGGACAACAATGGCGGTGAGCCCGTCCTGGGCCGTTACCCACGCACGCAACTGCTCAACGGCCGGCGTCGAGGCAGGCTTCATGTAGGCGGCCACATCCGGGAAAACATTGACTTTCCGTTGGAGCGCCTCGACGACCCTCGCCTGCGAGTTCGTATCCCGGGCGGTCAATCGAACCCGTGGGTCCAGACGACGAAGGGCTGCCAGGGCATCATCGCTGGCGTTGCGACGAAAACTGAAGTTGGCGAGTTCGGCGTGCCGACCCTGGGCCGCAGCGACGTTGAGCAAACTAACCCTCTGGGTAATGGAGCGGATCCCGTAGGCCCCATCGATCGAGTCCGCCCCCAGGACCACAATCCGCTGGGCATCAGTGAGTCTCTTCAGTTTTCGAGCATCCACATGCATCCGCCCAAACCCGATGACGCCGTCAAAGGACTCCATTCCCGCGACGCCCATGTCCGCCCACGGTTCGTTCGAACCGGGAGTCAGCAAATGCGGAGTCCCGGAGGCAGCCAGAATACTGTCGCGGCTCCCTTGAATCATGCCTTCGTCCCCAAAGGAGCCATAACTTGCGGGCGAAAGAACCGCGGTCCGTCCTGAAACGGTCTTTGCCGGCTTTTCCAACCCCAGCAACCGTCGTTGGGCAGTGACGAGCGTGGGCGCGGCATGCCCGGCCAGCAGTCTGTTGAAGTTGCCCAAGCTGTTTTCCCGTTTCCTGTTCTCCCGCGTAGTCTCCAGGCCAGTTGTCATTGCTTGCCCCCAAGGGTGGTCTTCAAGTGTTGGTTGTTGCCCCATTTGCTGAACGGATAAAGGAATCCGTCCACCGTCCCCACCAGATCTGAACGATCCGCCGTTCTGACGCATGCGGAGGCTGCTTCCGCGTTCCGGCAGGCGGAAACTGAGTCCTCCGAGTTGGAGCGGTGATCGCCGAGGAGCAGATACTGGCCTTGTTCCAGCCGGATGGCGGTAAAGCATCGCGGCGAGGATACCTGCGTTGAGCAGTCAAAGGCAGTGGCTTCGAAAGCCAAGTCCTTGACCACATAGGGTTCGTTGAGCGCCTCGCCGTTGACCTTGATCTGCCCTGCTTCCGAGCAGCATTCCACAGTGTCACCCGGCAAGCCAATGACACGTTTGACCAGGAACTCGGTGTTGCCCGGTCCGATTCCCGTGAGATCGCCAAACCAACCAATAGCCATTCGCAGCGCTCCGTGCTCCGGAGCATTTCCCCAGCCGGACGGTTTACGGAAGACCACAACGTCCCCGCGCTGCGGTTCGGCGGAAAAATACGCAGTCCGGTTCACCAGCACACGGTCACCAACATCCAGTGTTTGCTCCATGGAGGCAGATGGCACGTGGTAAATCTTCACCAGGAAACCCTGAACCAGGGCTACCGCAATCAACGAGAACAGCACGTGGGTCCATGGTGAGCGGAGGATCCGCCTACGTCGGGAAATACCCTTCACTGATTCGGGGCTCAAGAGCCCGGTACCGGATCACGGATTACCAAGCCGGCGTCAACCAAGGCTTGGAGGACTCCCACAACTGCTTCATTGAGGGACAGCCCCGGGGGCGAACCGAACTGGCGGTCTACCTCAGTTGCGAGGGAGTCAAAATCCAGCCCCTCTCCCAGCAGCTTCCAGACCAAAGGCCCAACGCCGTCAAGGACATGGACCACACGGTCTACGTCCAAGATGGCTGTCTGGCCACCAGCTTCCACGGCATCCAATACGGGCGCCGGCACGAAGGATTCTGGAGCAAAAGGATTCAGGACGCCGGAAGATTCAGCGGGAAGCACCGCAGCCCAGGCCTCTGGCTCCGAACGTCGCAAGAGATTCGATATGACAGGCAGGACCTGTGCAGCATCGGTGTAGGTCAGGCGCTGGATCGCTCCGCACCGATCGACATGTTGGGCGATGGTTTGAAGTGGTTTGTCCAAGTCAGCCAGATAGCTGACTTCCGGGACCAGTGCTGCAAGCGCCTCGCAAAGCCCCACATCTGTTAGCTCCGCTTCGGCCAGTACCACGTGAACGCGCGAAACGAGCACCAACCCTGCCAGTCGTAGCGACGTGGCCGGGAGCTCCTTGAGCTCCAGGGCAGAGGGTGCCAACTGCGCCTTGTAGATTTCACCGGGCTGGATCACAGACAAGGGCTTGCGGTACGGATGGACTGTGCCGTCGAGGTCTATTCCTACAGTCTCATCGGTGACATAGCCGTACACCGCGCCGAGCTCGCGGGCCAAGGTGGTTTTGCCCCTGCCGGATGGGCCGATGAAGGCCAGGACCTGTCCGGACTCATCCGCGATTCCGGCTGCATGCAGCATAAGAAGGTTGCCCCGTTTGGCTTCAATTGCGGCCAATGTTGCATGGGTCGACAATTCTGCCACTGAGCCGGCAATTCCGCCTTTGTCGGGAAATGGCCAGACAAGTTCTGCTATCTCATCTTCGGCAGCGCGAATTGCGGGATCGTGGTTGGTTGCATCCTGCCAAGGCCTGTGCAGTTCCATGGCAAGGTCTTCGTCATAGCCATGTCCGGAATAATCAAAACGGATCCTGACCAGGCCACCCAAGGCATTCACCAAAATGTCATCGGTCTGCATGTCCCCCACCCCAAATTCGTGAGCCCTCTGAAGTTCTGTGTGAACCAGGCCCGGAAAGATCCTATTTCAGAGAATCCAGACATGCGAAAACGCGTAAGCCGAATGGCTCACGCGTTTTCGCATGAAATCTACAGCGAAGAGCCCTAGAGGATACCGGCGCCAACGGGGACCGAAATGGTGCCGCTGCCCGTGATAACCCTCGTGCCCAAGTCCACGGAAATCGTGACGGGGAACGTCGACAAAGCGCTGATAGTCACACCGGTGCTGGTGCCTGCAAGACCGAACACGATGGGCAGGGACAAGCTGCCGTCACTTGCAATAGATACTGCCTGCGTGCTGGTCCAGGTGGTGATCGGGAAGCCGAACTGCCCGACGATCGGGGCTGACTGGTACACGGCCGTGCGCTCAGCGGAGCTAGTGACCACGCCGTTGTAGGAGTAGACGCCGAAGCCGCGCGCACGCCCCACGGGAAGGTTGATGCCAGCCGGACGTCCAACAGTTACGGTGATGGTCGCGTTTTGGGAGACTGCGCCAGGGCCGTTGGTGTAGGTTACCGTCGTTGGAACGGTGACCAGTACCTGAGCGGTGAGCGTGCCGCCACCGTCAAGCAGGTTGAGGCTAAGGAGGCTGGTTGAGGAGGCCGAGAAAGCCACACTCAAAGTGTTCACGGACGCGACGGCAGCCGGGGCTGCAACAGCGGCGGCAATGACCGGCACGGACCAGGCGGCACCCTTGACTACGGCGCGGCGGGAGTGCGGCTTGGAAACGGTGACTTCGTCGCTCATTGTTCTTCTCTCAACTCGGAATGAAAACCATCGGTTGGAATCCAGCACGTGCCGAGTTCCCCCATCAGGGATAGACATTACCCACGCATTTTCGCCTCAAAGCGCAGATCTGGCCCTCGCCGGAAGTTTTGTCGCTCAACGGTTCAAGGTCTGCGCGGAACGTCCTCTGCCCCTGCCACAAACGTGAATCTTCATGACTGGGAAGCGTCGATTCCCCGGCGTTCCCTGAGATCCCGCGGCCCGCAGCCGTATAGCTCATCCAGCGCCCGGCGCAGGGCAGCCGTTGTCCCGAATCCAGTCTGCTCGGCGATTTGTTGGATGCTGAGAATGTCGTAACGGGCATCGGTGAGCAACGTTCGCGCCAGCCTGCCGCGTTGCCGGCGAATCTCCGCGGCAATGGAATTTCCCACCTCCGCGAACGCGGCTTGCACCCTCCGAAGTGACGACTGCACAGCCTTGGCCACGGCTTCCGGGTTCAGCTCCCGGTCAGCGCAACGCTGGGCAATGACCGCCATGGCCTGGTCCCGGAGCACCGACGTCAAGGACGTGGAATCCCAGGAAACTCCACAGTGATCCAGCAGGAGGCTGCCCGTCAGTTCAAGAAGGATCTGCTCGGTGGCGTACAGCTCGATGGCAGAACCGTGCCGGGCGGGCTGATTCAGGATGGCCCCGATGAAGGCCTCAGCAGCAGCATCGAGCCGGGAGCGGACGGGAGTGACGGTCACGCTGTCCAGTGCATGGGGGACGAAAGTCTCCGCCGCGCTTCTCTGGATCCGGATCCGTTTCGCGTCCGCTTCCCCGATGAATGGCGACGGCAGGCCCCTGCCGCCAGGGACAACAACAACCGATTCGCCGCCCGGGAGGTGCGTCCCTGAGTGCGGGTCCCGGATATGGCCGGACGCGACGAAGTAAATGTCCACGGTGTCCTCGTGTCCCGTGGCATCGGGGGCATTGAAATCCCCCGAAAGTGAACTAATGGTCAGCTCACCAAATACGCATTCGGCATGCCTCTGAAGACCATGTTGATCCTGCGCGAAGTACACCGCTCCCATTTGGAGAAAGTCAGTATCCTGCATTTGTCATAAACCCCCCATCCCACCGAGAGGTGGGTATCCCCTTTAGGTCAGCACGTTACGATACTTACAACGCAGTGCAAGAACTGCGTTCTTTTTGTGTCGACGTGTCGACGCCACACAGCATCAGGGGGACCAATTTCATGGAGCTCACGGACTATTGGAAGGTCCTGCGGGCACACTGGATTTCAGTGATTGCCATTACCGTGTTGGGGGGAATAGTCGCATTCGGCTGGACTTTGACCCAGACCAAGGTCTTCAGCGCCGATGCCAGCGGCATCATTTCGGTAGGCGTCAATAAAGATCTCGGTACGGCCATGGCCGGCGAGAGCTACTCCAAATCCCGCGCAAAGTCCTACCTGGACGTAGCGAAATCACGCTCCGTGGCAGAGACAGTCATCCAGGACCTCAAGCTCCAAGGGACCTCTCCCGAGCAACTGATCAGCCGCATTTCGGCCCAGAACCCGCAGGACACCGCCACCCTCAAATTCTCCGCACAGGCCAGCAGCCCCGAGCGTGCCCGCGACCTTGCCGAGGCTTGGGTCCGGGCCGTCGGGGAGCAGGTTGCCGAGCTTGAAAAGGGCAGCAACAGCAGTGAAACGTCCATCGTCAGTTTCCGCTCGCTCGATGCCGCGCAACTCCCCACCACTCCGACGTCCCCCAACACCAGGCTCGCGCTGATGATTGGCGTGGTTGCCGGCCTGCTCCTGGCCATCGGGTACGCACTGCTCAGGAACATCTTCGACCGTCGCGTCCGTTCGGCAGTCCAGCTCGAAGCCGAGACCGGCGTCGCCGTCATTGGAACTATTCCGTTCCACAACAATTTCGACGGCGTCAACCGCCTCGTGTTGTCCCGCGGCGGCAACGATCTTGAGAACAAGAACCACCAGGACTACGCCGTAGCCGAGGCCATCCGTGAACTGCGGACCAACCTCCAGTTCATGGACGTGGATGAGCCTCCCCGCATCATCGTTGTCACCTCTGCCCTCCCGGGTGAAGGAAAGACCACTGTGGTGGCCAACCTTGCCCAAACCATCGCCGCCTCCGGGCAGCGCGTTGTTGTGGTGGACGGTGACCTCCGCCGCCCCACCGTGGCCAAGACGTTTGGTCTGCTGACCAACGTGGGCCTCACAGATGTCCTGATCGGCAGGGCCACCCTCAACGACGTCCTCCAGCCCTGGGGCGAAAGCGGCGACCTCTTTGTACTCGGTGCCGGCTCAGTCCCACCGAACCCCAGCGAACTTCTGGGCTCCAACGTCATGCGGACGCTGCTCGAAGACATTGCCAAGCACGCGATTGTCCTGGTGGACGCCCCACCGCTGTTGCCCGTCACCGACGCCGCCATCCTCACCGCCCGCACGGACGGAGCCTTGGTGGTCAGCCGCGCAGGCAAAACCACCTACGACCAACTGAAACGTGCCCTGCAGAACCTCGAACGCGTCAAGGGCAGGCCCCTGGGTCTGATCATCAACGGCGTTTCCCGCAAATCCTCCAAGGGCGAGGACTACGGCTACCAGTACTACACGTACTACAACCGCAAGGACACCGGCGAGGAAGCGGCCAAAGCCAACCACGTTCCCGCAACGGAATCGACTCCCGTGGCTGCGACAGAGCAGGTCCAGCTGACCGACCAGCGCCGTGGCCGCCGCCGCGAAAGCACCAACGCCCTGTGAGCCTGACCCATCAAGGTTCCCGGCCGCCGTCGTCCATTCTGACCGTCTGCACCGGCAACATCTGCCGGTCACCGCTGGCCGAGCAACTGATCCGTGCCCAGCTCCAGGGCAACGGCCTCAGCACCTTTCAGGTGGTCAGCGCCGGCCTGCACGCTGCGGCAGGGGCGCCCATGGAGCCTCTCCCCGCTGCCCTGTCCAGGGAGTACGGCGGCAACCCGGATGGCTCGGTCGGCCGGCAGATCTCGGCCGAGGTTGTCGAGGCGGCCGGCCTGGTGTTGACGATGACCCGCAAGCAGCGCGACGAACTGGTGCAGAAGTATCCGGGTGCCGCGCAGCGCGCGTTCACCATGGCCGAGTTCGCCCGCGCGGCAGCGAAGGTTCCTGCCAGCGAAGGCATGGCAGCTCCGGCCGCCGCCAGCTGGGCATCGGTGACTGGCGCAGTGACGAACACTCCCCTGGCCGGTCTGGTCAGCCGAACGGCAGCTGTCCGGTCCACCGCCGAACTCCGCGACGAGGACGATATCCCGGACCCCATCAACGCCAGCGAGGCCGTGCACCGGGACGTTGCCCAACGCATTGCCGGGCACTGCAAGGACGTTGCCGACATCCTCCGGAAGCACCTCTAAGCAAAAGTCGTCGCAAGCCTCTTCATCACCGCGAGGCCCAGCAAGGCTCCCAAGGTGTTCGCCACAACATCCGACAACGCTGTGACGCGCCCCGGAACCACCATCTGCACCGTTTCGATCAACGCCGACGATCCTACGGCGAGCAGCCCCGTCGCCCACCAGTTCCACAGCGCGGGCCTGAGGAGGCGGAGAAACGCCCCGAACGGGATGAACAGGACAATGTTGGCAGCGAACTCCACGCCCACTGCGGCGGCGCCGAGCGGCAGGCCAAGCAGCGAAAGCCACCCGGCAATGACCCCCACGAACCCAGTGACGGTGCTGGCTTCACGCGCCGGCAGGAAGACCACCAAGGCCAACGCCACCAGGTACGCGCCGAACATGACCTGGATCCAGCGACGGGCGACCTTCGGGTAAACCACCAGCAACCTCCTCTACCGTGTGCGTGCCTGCAGCCATCAACTATAGGGGTCCATGGCGTCCGCCCCTTGAGATCGTCCACATTCCTTGCGGCCTGCCCTGCTCTTCGGGCGTGTTTTCGGCGTATGCTCTCCTCAGCGCAGGCAAGACGCGTTGTTCGCTTTTGGTGGGGCCACTTTCGAAGGCAGGGGTTCAGTGGCAGGAGTGAAGCACGGGGTTCTTCCGATGCGTTCGTCGGCTCGGCATGGCTGGCGCTTGATTTTGGTGCCTGTTGCGTTCTGTTTAGTGCTGCTGGCCGTCGGTTTGGCAAGCGGAACAGGAACGACGACGGCGCAACTCGCGGGTGACCTGGCGATCCTTCTCGCCGTACTCACCGCCTTGACCACCCACACGATCGCGGCCCGGCGAGGACAAGACAAGTCCACGGGCCGCTGGTTCATAGTGGCGGGCCTGGCCATCTGGAGCGCCGGGCAAATGGTGTGGACCTTCAACGGCATCACTCTGAACCACCAATACCCCTTCCCGTCCTTCGCGGACATTGGCTTTGTTTGGTACGCACTGCCCACCTCCGTTGGCCTGATCCTGCTGCTGAGGGGCCAGGGGCTGCGTCTTCCTCTGCGCCGCACCGTCCTGGACGCCGGAGTAGTTGCGAGCTCCACGTTCTTCATAGCGTGGAGCTCACTTTTGGGTCCCTTGGCCGGAGCCACGAACCAGGACGCGTTTGCCCGGATTACGCAGATGGCCTATCCCATCGCAGACGTCTTCATGGTCTCGGTGGTCATTGTGCTGACCATGCGCGCGGCCCGCGGACGCAGATTGCCTTGGCTGAGCATGGGCCTTGGCTTCTGGATCCTCGCCATTACAGACCTGACGTATATGAGCTTCACGATCCAAGGCATCAGCGGAGTCACGGGATCACCTTTGGCGTTCGGATGGGTTCTCGCCTTCCTGCTGGTGGGACTCAGCCCTTTGCTTCCGGAAGCAGACAGTACGCGCAAAGACGGCAGGGCCTATGCCGCGGCCCTCGAACTGCTCCCCTACCTGCCCGTCTTCAGTGCAGTGTTCTTCTCCCGCAGCCGCCCTATTGGGACGGATCCCGTCCTGCTGGTCACCGGGTTGGTGGTGGTGGTCTTCGTGATTGTGCGGCAGGTGCTGATCGTCGTCGAAAATGTGACGCTGACCCGGGACCTTGAATCGAAGGTGGCCGAACGGACTGCCCAACTTGAAGGGCTGGGTGCAATCGTCAACTCCTCCGGCGATGCCATCATCGGTGAAACACCCGATGGCGTCATCACCAGCTGGAACCCCGGGGCGGAGCGTATCTTCGGGTACCAGGCGTCGGAAGCCATCGGCAGGAAGGGCGATTTCTTTGTCCCGGCCCACCTGCTGGAGAAAGAACGGCAAGCTTTGAAATCCACCGCCCGGAGCGGTGAAGTGCAGAACTATGAGACGGAACGCAAACGCGGCGACGGCGCCACCATCCCCGTCTCGGTAACCCTGTCCCCCGTCCGCGGCGAGGGCGGCATCAGCGGAGTCGCCACCATCTCCCGCGACATCACCGAGCGCAGGGCTGCCGAGGTCGAGCTGCTTGCAGCACGTGAGGCGGCGCTGGAAGCGAGCAGGCTCAAGTCCGAGTTCCTGGCCACCATGAGCCACGAGATCCGCACTCCCCTCAACGCGGTGATCGGGCTGACCTCGCTCATGATGGACACGCCGCTCAGCGAGGGCCAGAGGCAATACGCACAGGGCGTTAAAGGCGCCGGCGAGGTTTTGCTGACCCTGATCAACGACATCCTGGACTTCTCCAAACTGGAGGCCGGGAAAGTGGACCTGGACGTCACCTCCTTCGACCCCCGGTCTTTGGTGGACGAGGTGGCCGGGTTGGTTGCGGAGGCGGCCCAGGGCAAAAATCTGGAACTCATCTCCTACTGCCACCCCGACGTACCGGCACGCCTGATGGGCGACGCCGGACGCATCCGGCAGATCCTGTTGAACCTGTCCTCCAACGCGGTCAAGTTCACCCCTGCCGGCGAAGTCGAAATCCAGATCTCCATGGTCAGCCGGGATGCAGACAACGCCTCACTGCGGTTCGAAGTCAGGGATACCGGCATTGGAATCAGCGCCGAGGACCATCACCGGCTGTTCGAATCTTTCGCCCAAGCCGACGCCTCCACCACCCGCCGGTACGGAGGCACGGGGCTGGGCTTGGCCATCTCCCGGCGCCTCACCGAAGTCATGGACGGGAGCATCGGACTGGAAAGCGAGCCGGGAACAGGCAGCAAATTCTGGTTTGTCCTGGACCTTCCCATTGGCCCGGACGCTTCCGACACAGGGACCCTGCCGGCTACGCTCGCCGGCCGCAGGGTCCTGGTGGTGGACGACAATGCCACCAACCGCCTGGTGCTGGAAAAGCAATTGGCCAGTTGGGGCATGCAGCCGGTGGCTGTCGCGGACGCAGCTTCCGCAATGGAGGAATACCGCACAGCCGTGTTAACACAACACCCGTATGACATCGCCGTGGTGGACATGTGCATGCCCGATACCGACGGCTTGGAGCTGGCGCGCCAGATCAAGGGCGAGAGTCACGGCTCCGGATCGCCGGGAATCATCCTGCTGACTTCCACCATGCAGGTGGAAAGGGTGGATCTTGTCAGCGCGGGAATCCGCGAATACCTCACCAAACCCGTGCGAAGTTCAGAGTTCTACAACCGCCTCCTGCGCCTGATGGCCACCCGGACCGTGGGATCACCTGCGCAACCCGTGCAGTTGGATGCAGCTGCATTGGCCGAACCGGTGCCACAGCAGGGCAAACTCCTGGTGGCCGAAGACAACGAGGTCAACCAGTTGGTAGCCCGAGGGATGGCCAACAGGCTGGGTTACGACGTTGACATTGTGGACGACGGCGCCAAAGCAGTGACCGCAGCCCTGTCCGGAAGGTACGCAGCCGTACTCATGGACTGCCACATGCCCGTGATGGACGGCTTCGACGCCACCCGGGCCATCCGCGCCCGGAACGGTCACGCCGCCCGCATTCCCATCATCGCCATGACTGCAGGGGCACTGGATGAGGACCGCGAGCGCTGCTTCGCCGCCGGCATGGACGACTACCTCAGCAAACCCGTGGACCTCGCCAAGCTCGCCGCGGTGCTGACGCGATGGGTTCCGGATCAAGAGCAAACGTCGACGGCGGTGGGCGGCTCTGTGCCCGGAGCGGCGGTGGGCGTCGCGGAGGTGCCGGCGGGCGTCGAACGTATGCCGGCGGCAGCATCGGCGTCGAACGCTGGTAGTGAAGAGGCTGCTGTTCCCGACGCTGTGGTTCTTGACGCTGACCGGCTGCAGATCCTCCGCGAGCTTGGGCCGGCGGACGGCCTGGGCCTCTTGCCCGACGCTATCCGGGCTTTCCGGCAGGACGCCCAAACCACCTTGGAGGCACTGCGTACCGCGCTGGGGGCGGGGCAAGCCGCTGCCGTGGAAGCGGCCGCACATAAACTCGCCGGTGCGGCCTCCAACATCGGAGCAGCCGGCGCCGCGGTGCTGTGCAAGGATCTGGAGCGGTTCGGCCGCGAGGCGGGACCGGACCTGGCTTCAATCGGCATGCCGGTGCTCACGCAATTGCAGTCAGAACTCGAGCAGGTGGACGTTGCCCTCGAACGCACTCTCCAAGGAGCTTCATGAAAGTCCTGATCGCCGACGACGACCAGATCTCCCGGATGATCACCAAAGCCGCCGTCGAGCAGTCCGGCCATGAGTGCATCGTGGCGGAGGATGGCGACTCGGCCTGGCAGCTGTACCAGGAGCACGGCCCCGAAGCCGTAGTTACGGACCTCATGATGCCCGGCCTCAACGGGCTGGACCTCTGCCGCGCCATCCGCGCGTCCGAGGAGGACAGCTACACGTACATCATCCTGGTGACCTCGCACGGTTCCCGGAAGGATGTGCTGGCAGGCATGGAGGCCGGTGCGGACGACTACGTCACCAAGCCCTTGGACCCGTTCAGCCTTCACATCAGGCTCCTGGCTGCCCAGCGGATCACATCCTTGCACGCAGACCTTGCCCGCTACCGATCGGCACTGACCGAGCAAGCGCGCACGGACCCCCTCACCAAGCTGCACAACCGCCTGAAACTCACGGAGGACCTGGGCCTGCTGCACAGCCTCGATGATCACGATTACTGCCTTGCGATGGTGGACGTGGACAACTTCAAGAGCTACAACGACATCTACGGGCACCAGGCCGGTGATGCCGCGCTGGTGGCGATCGCAACAACCCTTGCCCGCGAAGTCCGGAAAGCCGACGCCGTCTACCGCTTTGGTGGCGAAGAGTTCCTCTTGGTCCTGCAAGACCAGTCCCCTGCCACCGCCGCTTCCGTCATGGAACGTGTCCGGTCCGCGGTCCATGACCTGCGGATCGAGCACTCCGGAGATCCGGACGGTGTCCTGACCATCAGCGCCGGAGTCTCGGCCTTCACGGACGGGCACCGGGCAGGCAGCGAGCAACTCCTGCGTGAAGCCGATCTTGCCCTCTACGCGGCGAAGGCCTCCGGCCGAAACCGGGTGAACCTGGCCAGCGCGCTCCGCATGGAATGAACAGGGTCAGTGGATCTCATCAGCACAACGCAGTATAGGTATTCCGGGCGTTGATGTTCCCTGTACCTGAAGGAAGACGATAGTCCCCCGAGTTGCACGCGGTGTTGTCCGTCATCGTCACGTACGTCACTGGCCTTTCGAAGTCAACGGCACCGCCCGTTGTCTTGATGTCGTTATTCATAAAGGTGTTGCCCACAATTTGTATGTGGTGGATGTGCTCCGTGCCGTCATAGTATGCGTCGTGTAACCCACGCGGAGAGCCCCAGACAGTGTTACCCGTGAGATTGATGTTGTAGATGACGCCGGATCCTCCGGCGAGGTCGATCCCGGCACCATGCCGGCCTCCACGCACATTGTTGTTGGCGATCCGGATGTCGTGAACGTCTTCGTCGCCAAATGTGTGGACAGCTATACCGTCGTCACCATCCGTGCCTTTGCGCTGATCCACTATGTTTCCCACGATGTCACCGTCACTGGTGTTCATCGCGTGGATGCCGTCCAGCTCCACGTACTTACCGTTGGTGGCTGACTGGGTGCTGCTGTCCCTGACACACCATCCGGAACCGCCAACAAAGGCGATCGAGTAAGTGAAGGGGTTCTTGGTATGGACGTCTTGGACGAGTGAATTCCTGGACTCGCGGACATCAATCACGTACTCATTGAGGCGTCCCACAACATTGCCGTTCAAGGTGTCCCCGGAGTGGTCCGCGGTGAAGTGCGACAGCGTTGTATTGTCTGCACCCGCCGTAGTCACCAGGGGATATCCGCCAGCAGGTCCGGTGTTGTTCGTGAACGAAGGACCGGCCTTGAGGATTGTGCCCGGCCCCTGGCCTTCAAGCGTGACGTTGTTTTGCATCTGCAGTTTTCCATTGATGATGTAGGTTCCCGTTGAGAGTTTCACCACTCCTCCGCCGGCAATACCCGCCGCGTTGATTCTGCCCTGGATGTTTGCGGTGTCATCAATGGAGTCGTTGGGGGTGGCAGTGACTGCGTAGGCGCTGGTGGCACTACTGCCTGTGGTGCCGCTCTGGGCACAGGCAGAGGGCGCCGCGGCAACGGGCGCCGCGGCAACGGGCAGCGAACTCCGAACCGGCATAGCCGCTGCCGCCGGGATGGCAACGGGCGCCATCGACGTCAGTAACAAGAGCATGGGGCCTACGGCCGAAAGGAGTCGAGGTGGACCCTGTTTCCGCCGACCCTCACGGCGCAATGGCCGGGCAGCTGTGAAGGAAGTGCCGCCCTCTGCACCGCTGGGTGACAGGGGCATGGGTACGGCGGCATTTTTGCCATTGGTCATGGATGTTCTCCTCATCGAACCTTGTCAGCAAGGCGACAACGCTATGTACGCAATTCCGGCGTCCACCCTGTGGTCGGCAGCGGGGTCCGCGGCCGACTCATCTAATAAGTGAGCGCAGCTCGCCGAACATGACCCCGGCCCGGGGACTGCCGCCAGAATCAGTGGCTCTGCTGGATGACCTCTTTGTAGTCATCCAAGGTGACCCCACCTTCGCCGTCGTCGAACAAATTCTCTTCAAAGCCGAACAGGAACATGGTCATTCCACAGTCCACGGCGTAGCCGGGAGCGGTCCGCAGTTGTTCGGCAAGACTGTCCGACAATGAGGAGCCGCCCGTAAACGGGAAGTCCGGCGGACCGGGGTTCTCCCCCACCAAGCCGAGTCCCGCGCGTCGGGCCAAGGCGCTCGTATACCGCTGCGAGGACCACGATGAGACGTCTTCCTTGACCGCCTTCTCTTCGTCGCCGGGGCTGCACCGATCCTGGCGCGGAACGGTGGAACGGGCCGCGGCTGCTGAGACGTCATCCAGCCCGGTGAAGTCCACGTCCACGCCGGTAACCATCGACAAGACGGCGAACTGTGCCAGGTAATCCAGGCCACGCTCCTGGGCACCATCAGGGTTCGCCCGCCCATCCAGATGCCCGGCAACAGCCTTTGCTTTGTCAGCAGGCAGGACGCCGCGGCCTGCGACAGGAACGTGGACCCGTCCCTGATAACCCAGACTACGCAACGCCTTGACCTGCCAGACCACTGCTTCCACAGCCGATCCGGTGTACCAATCCCACCACTCATGGACCTGTTGGCCAGTCACAGCCCGGCCATTCCATACAGCCGAGCCGGGCACCCATCCCGGCATCGGGGAGAGTGCCACCCCTTCGGCTAAACCCGTGCCCTTTTGTGGAGCGTCGCCGAACGCCCAAAACTCGCGCTCGTTGCCACCGTCGTCTGGCCCCGGATACCCCAGTTCCCCGCTCGAGTTTGTCCCGACCCTTATTGCTGCAATATTCTCCATTCCTTGGTCCACCCCTAATCGCAAGACAAGGCGCGACAAGTACCTGTGGGCGGCTTTTCTCACCTCGGAGCTGAAGATCAGCTCGGCACCGCTGCCCCGTGGCACGCCTCCCTTGCTTCCCCTCAACTCACCACCAGGCAGTCCTCGTACCCATGCGGGCGGGTAGTGCAGACCGGGGGACAAAATCACCTTGATGCGGGCCTGACGGCACTGCTCCAGCTGTGCCACGACGGCGGCAACATACCGGCCGTCCACCCTTCCCTGGCGAGGCTCGAAACGGTCCCAAGCCACAGGCAGTTCCACGATCGAAACCCCGGCCTGGCGAAGGGCCGCGAGGCGTTGAGGTTCACAGGTTGCGCCTAAAACTCCAAATGCCAAAGGCTCCGGTACTGCACGCTGGGAGCCAGCGCTGCATCCGGCAGTCATGGCAGCCATCACGATCGACAGCACCAGCGAAAGGGCCACGCGCTTCACCTGTACCCACCTGATACAGGCGGCAGTACCAGTCCGCCTGAAACGGCCGCCTCCAGCTTGGTTCGATCCAATCGCCACACCACGGTCTCACCCGACGTTGGTCCACTAAAGGTAAAGACGGGCCGGGCATTGTTCTGCAGCCAGTCCAAAAAGCCAGGAGAAGCAAAACCGTACCCTTGGCTTAGCTGCCTGCCTTGGGTCAGAACGTACTGGGCGTCCCCGTCCCTCAAGGATTCCAACGAGGGCAGGACCTCCCAGTTCTCATGCGGAAGCAAGGCGAATTCACCCGTCACGGATGTCAAGCCCACTCTTGCCGACGCGGGCAGCTCGGCAATCATCCAATTCCTGGCCTGGATGAGCCCGTCATCCACCACGGAGCGTGCTTGAACCCCAAGGAAAAGACTGAGGGCAGTGATGAGTGCCGTCGCAACAACCACCAACCGTCCCAGCCGGGGCCGCCACGACACAACCATCACTACAGCCACGGGTAGTGAGACCACGCCTGCAAGGACCACGCAGTAACCAAATTGTTCTTCTGCAGCACCAAAAAAGACCGAGTAGACCCCAACCAGGCCTGTGAATATCGAGAACAAACCGACAACGCGGCGATTTGCCGCAGGCGATGTGGCGGCAACGGCGCCGGCCAGTACGGAAAGTCCCAAGAGCATGTAGCTGGTGCCGAACCGTCCCACTAGATCCACCAGGCGGTCTGCGAGGCTTACCTCGGAGACCGAATTGAAACCGGTCATCTGAACGGCACCTACCATCCTCAGAATGCCAACCGATTTTTGGTCGACGAACTGTGGAAGAAGTCCCATGGCGGTCAGCAAGCCCAAGTACACCGCATAGGGAACCAAGGCTGAGGCGAGAATCCGCCAGGCAGTGAATGGCGGTATGGTTCTGCGCCAGAACACGCCGGCGACGAGCGGAACCACGGTGAACACGGCCGTCATGTCCTTCATGACGATGGCCAGCCCGAACACCAGGCCGGCGCTGATTTCCAGCCACAGACGTGCCCGTCCTTTCCGGCGGTCAAGCACCACGAGGACCAGGAGCCAGCCCGTCAGAACGGCCAAACCTGCCGGCGTCTCCATCATCAAACGGCCATCCATGCGGAGCACAAAGGGATCGCTTGCCAGGACCACTCCTGCCACTGCGGCAGCTCCGATGCCCACCAGGCGGCGAACCACCAGGAAGCACACGACCACCGTCACGGCCCCCAGGATGCCGTTGACCCACCGCAATTGCAGCGCCAGGTCCATCGAACTTCCTTGAAGGCCCAAGCCACGGATGACCAGGGCGTTGAGGGCGTAGGTGCCCGGAGGATGCAGGAAAAAGGGAGTGCCCAGAATTGTTGGCATCTGCCCGTCTGCCATTTGTTGGGCCAGATCTGCGTACGTCACTTCGTCGATGAAGACATCGTTTGCCCGCTGGACCCCGAATACCCGAAATACCAGAGCCAGCACTCCCACAAGCGCTGCGACCCAGAGCGGGTGCTGGATTGCCTGACGCCGCTTCCCGGCAGACCGTCGTGCAGTGAACCTTAGTGGTGCCGGATCAGCGCGGTGAAGCGAAGTCATCGAGCTCCTGACGGCGCTGCGGGCACAAAGTAGGTTTCCGGAATCAGAGGGATCTCCCCTGAGGGAAACAAGGCGTCGGCCTGCGTGGCATACTGCCTGATGCGGCCGGGCTTGGTGTCCAGGCCCCTGTCCCAGGACCACCGCACAAATCCTCTGTTGGACAGGTATGCTTCATCCGGTCCGGCCACCAGGTCGTAGGGAAAGTCGGAGTACATCACGAGATTTAGCGGGTGATCCCTGCCAAGGTCGCGGGTGATCAGATGGTCAATGTGACGGCCCACTCCCGCAGGGCAAAAGAGCAGCTCCGCCCCGGTCAGTTCCAAGAGCCCGGCGACCCGTGTGCGAAGCAGACGTATCATGTCCCGGTCTCCCCGGGAGATTCTGCCCAAGGCGATGTCGAACCGGTAGGTGGGGTATCTGTGCGTCAGTTCAGGAAGAAGCCTGTCCCAGGCACTGCTTCCCATCTTCGGTGGCTTGCTCCGGCGTCGAAACAGCGCATCCACTTCCCCTAGATGCAGGGACTGGACTCCCATGTCTTCCAGCACGGCCCGGTCCTCGGACCTTCTGGCCTCGAAGAGTTCCCCGGCATCCGGGACGGTGCACTGACGCAGGAACGACCCTGCCGCGCGGGTGTGCGGAGCCGGGGATGACTCAGTGAAAAGAGTCGCAACGACGATCTGACGCCTCTGGGCCTGCGCTTCGATGAGAGCCCCGCAGGACAACACAGCATCGTCCAGATGGGGTGACAAGAACAGCCATGGAGCGTCTCCGGCCATGGAACGATCAACTCTGGATTGGAACGGCATTCAGGCCCTTTCTGCACGGCGGAGTTGCTCCTGCCGGGGTTGGGAGGTGTTCAATTCACCCAGTGCGGTGACGTAGGCCTGAGCCTGCAAGTCTGCGAGCGCATCCCAGTTGTAGCCGGCGGCAAACCGGCGTCCTTCCACAGCCGCCTGCTCCAGCCCTGGCTGGGAATAGCGGGTGGCAATCTGATGGGCGAAAGCAGTGACGTCAAAGGGGGTGACAAGCCATCCGGTCCCGGCAGGGAGGATCTCTCTGAGGCACGGGATATCGAAAGCAATCACTGGCGTACCAGCAGCCAAGGCATCAATGGCCACCAAGCCGAACGTCTCGTGCCGGGAAGGCACCACCACCAGACGGGCCTCGCTGATGGTCTTGTACTTCCTCTCCCCGGACAACCAGCCCAGCAGCTGAACACGTTCGGACAGACCGGCTTCCTGGACGGCTGCACGCAATCTGTCTTCGTCCGGACCGGTGCCGGCAATCAGCAGATTTCCCTCAACCCTGCTGCACGCTTGGGACCAAGCCTGCAGGAGGAGGTCAAGCCCCTTATGCCCGTACTCCAGACGACCGATGAAGAGGACATCCTTCCCATGGCGCGGCGGGTTGCTCCACACACAGGGGTCCACACCGTTGCCGATCACGTCCACATGAACGTTTGGATTCAGTTTCTTCAACCGTTCGGCTATGCCCTGCGAAACAGCGATGAGTCTTCGGTGCTTCCGTACCCCCAGCCGCTCCATCCAATGCAGCGGCAACTTGTACTGCCGGGCCTTGTCCCTGGCATGGAGCCACTGGACAACCCCAATGGTGGGGCGTTGGGTCCATAGCGGGGCTGCCATGGTGGAAAACGGGGCGAAGAAATCTTCCACCACCAAGTCAACCGATGATCGGCGCCGGCTCACTTCGAACGGCAGCCGTGCCACGTACGCCACCAACCGGGTCAGCCGGTTGCGGCCGGATCCGTACCCGATCGGCACGTAACGCACGCCGTCCTCCACGCGTTCCGTCCAGCCCGGATACCGGGTGGTGAGCACCGTGATGTGATAACCCTTGCCTGCAAGGCGACGGTTGATTTCGTGGGTCCGCACGGATCCCCCGCCGGCCCCCGGCATGCGCGGATCTTCGAATCCCAAATGCAAAACTCTCATAGCTGTCTTTCCATTCTTCGGGCGTTGGGAGGCCATGGACTGTGGTCGCCGTGACTATGGCGGTCACCTCCGCGATTGAAACCCCGACGGCGGCTGCCGCCAGCACGAGTGCCAGCCAACCGCCCGCCAACATGCCGTCGTCGTCGAATTTTGAAGTCGTTTCTGTGCGGCAGCAGCCCCCGTTGATGAGCGAGAACCATGAGGCCGCTGACAGTGGCCAGGGCCAGCCACACCAAGGGCTGGACTGGGGCGGCTACAGCCAGCGCCACTATCAAGGCGCCGGCCAGAACCAGGAACGGGCCGGCTCCCCGGCCGGGGTGTGCCGCAATGAGTACCGGGCGTGCCAGGAGAGCCAGCACACCACCGGCCACGACGGCTCCCACGGCGGAACCCACAGCCATGCCGGTGACGGCGTTGACTTGCCAGCCCACCCACAGGCCGCCCACTACCAGGACACTCGCGCAGGCCAGGCCGATCTGGCATCGGCGGTAGGCTCGCACGGCAAGGAGAACCGTGGACAGGACCATGAGGACCGCGTAACCAAGACCGGAAGCAGCCAGCCATGGCAGGAGCCCCAAGGAGCCGTGGTACTTCTGGGGAACAATGAATCCGGCCATCAACGGCGGGGCTGTAGCGATGATGGCGAAGGCCACCACGGCTAGTTGCCCGAACGAGGCAAAGGCAGCACCCAGGACCTCACCTGCTTTGGCACCGGGCGTGCGCAGCAACGGGAAGGCCACCAAAGCGGTTCCGGCTGCCACATAGACCGGCCCTTTGGCGATGGTGGCAAGCGCCTGGAAGCCTGCGGCATCGGCCGAGCCGCCGTCCAGGAAGCCGACCACCACGACGTCGACGCCCACCAACACAGAGACAACGCCGAGAACGGAGGCGATGTCACTGGTTTCGGCCCATCTCCACTTCTCCAACAGAACCCGCGGACGCCACCGCAGGTCCCGGTAGAAGGACCACGGCACTACCAACGGCGCAAGACATCCCACGACGAAGCCGAAGACCGCTCCCCCCGCACCCCAGGCCATGGCAATCACCACGACGCTGAAGATGAGCCTGAGGAGAACCTCACCGACCGTGGCAAGTGCGTACCAAGTGAAACGGAGTTCACCCTGCAGCCACCCCGCGGGTGCATTGGCCATGAAGATGACGAAGGCTGCAAGCGCCACCACTGCGGCCAGGCCGGGGTCGGCGAGCGCGAGCGTCACGCTGCCTGAGATCGCTGCCGCGGCAAGTCCCGTCAGGCAGGAAACGAAGACCGAGAAGGCAACGCCATTACGCCGTTCCTCGGAGCCTGCCGGGTGGACGGCAACAACGTGGGACAAAGGAAGCGGGACCAGAGCATTGGCCACGATTCCCACAACTCCAAGGATCATGGCCGCTGCGGCGAACATCGTGTAGTCCGCGGTGTCCAGCTTGGTGGCCATGAGGAGGGTGCAGGCGTAACTCATGACGCCAACAACCCCTGCCGACACTGCGAGGAAGCTGCTGTTCGCGGCAATTCCCGGGTCTTTGTCCGACGCCCTGCGGTTTGCCCTGGGCCGTTCCTGCACATCAAGAGTCATTGTTTTCTGGGATGAATCCATGGATGAACGTCCGTTACTGGCCATCAAGGGCATCGGCGGGAGTGAAGGCGCTCCCGGGGCCGGCCAGCAGAGTGGTGCGCCCGGCCGAACGGAGTTCCGCAAAAGTCACGCCGATCTTCTGCATTGCCGCGAAGGCCTCGAACTCGTCACGTCCCTTCAGCAGCACAGCGACATGTCCATCATCCGCAAGGGCAACCTCATCCGTCCGGTGCAGGATGGACTGAAGATCGGCATCTTCAGGCAACACGAACCGGACCAGGGTGGAAAGGTCAGAGTGGAACGAACGAGGATCCCCGCCGTCGCGCCGTATCTTCTCCTCTTCCATCAGGGCTCCAGTGAGCAGTCTGGTGCTGCGGTCCCAGGTGAAGCAGCGGGCCCATTCCCGGCACTCCGCTGAGACCACCGCTTCCGAGTCCGGCTCACTCAAGGCGGTGAGGGCCTCAACCATTGCGGTCCCAAGCTCCTGGGGAGTATCCACCAGCCAACCGGTTCTGCCGTCCACTACGGAGTCCCGTATGCCTGGAACACGCAGGGCCAGGCAGGGCACACCCCATGCGGCGGCTTCGATCACCGAGCAGCCCCAACCTTCTGACGCCGAGGTGGAAGCAGTCAGCCAAGCCCGGCTCAACAACCTGTCACGGACCTCATTGGGCTGGTAGCCGTGGAACGTTACTGCGTGGTCCAGGCCGAGGTCCATGGCCAACTGCTGCAACCGGGCCCGTTCCGGGCCGTCCCCCACGATGTCCATCCTCAGTTTGGGAATGCTTCGCACTGCCACGGCAAACTGGCCCATCAGCAGGTCCAGCCTCTTATGCGGCACCAAGCGGCTGACGACGGCGATGGTCGGGTGGGGCGCGCGGGCGGCAACCTCCTCCGGAATGTCGATGGTTCCGTTCGGAACCACGTGGACAGGACCGGAGAACCCGAGTTTCCTCAGTTCCAGCCGTGTGGAGGGCGAGACCGCCACAATGGAACGCTGGCCGTACACCGTCTTGGCTCCCGAACTTTCCAGGAACCGGCCCACGGCGGCCAAAGGCGGAGAGAACCTGGTGCGGAACTGTTCCTGGTGGACGTGGTGGATCACCTGGATGATCGGCAGGTTCCGTGGCAGGAACAAGGGCGAAAAGAACGGTATCCCGTTCTGGCAGTCCACCACGGCATCAAATTGCCCGCCGGTCCGCACAAGCCGGAGCGCGGCATGTCCATAAATGGACAGGGCCCCGCCTCCGCGCAGAATGCGGATGCCGTCAATGACATCCTCAGGTGACTGGCCGTCGTCGCGCCCTGTAAACCAGGTGACGTGGACGCCGTTCTGCACCCACCTCTTGGAAATCTCGTGCATGTACTGCTCGGCGCCCCCGGCTTGTGAATGCTGGACGTCGCGCCAGTTCAGGACCAGCACGTGCTTTCCTGCGAGAAGGGTCGGAGAGTTGATGTCGGGAAGGCCGGACATCATGGTGTTGCCCTCTGGAGTTGGATCACCGAGGCAAAACTGGCTACCCCGTCCTGGAAGGGGCGGAACGTAGATGCAGCTCCATCGGTCCATGCCACAGGAAGTTCGACAATACTGACGTTGTTGTCCTGCAGGCGCAGCAGAAGCTCAACGTCGAAGGCGAACCCGGTACTGCGGCACTGCACCATGGCTGCGGTGAGGGCATCGCGTTCGAAGAATTTGAAGCCGCACTGAGTGTCCCGTATGCCCTTGACCTTTGACTTGGTCAGCGCCCGGAAGGCAGAGCCTCCCACCCTTCGTCCGAGGTGTTGGGGCCGGACCAGGGTTGAGCCGGGTGCATGGCGGGAAGCGATCACCGCTGCCGCGCCATCGGAGAGATGGGCCATGGCCTCGGTGAGTGTTTCCAGCGGCGTGGCGAGGTCGGCGTCGAAAAAGCCCGTGAACCTGGACGTGCCGCTAAGGAGGCCGCGACGGACTGCCGCTCCCTTCCCCTTCCGTGAGCACCCCACCACGGAAATGGGAACGGCGTCCCCCTCTTCCCGGGAGATCCTGCGGACCACTGCAGCGGTCTCATCAACGCTTCCGTTGTCCACCACAACAATCCGCGAAGACCACGGCTGGTTGGCCAGGAAATCGACCGTCTGTTTCAAGGTGTCGGGGATTCTCGCGGCCTCGTTGTAGGCGGGAATGACCACCTCCAAATCCACGCGGGAGCGGCGCAGCGAGTCTGAATGTCGGCGTGCCTGCACACTCCCTCTCTTGCCTATGTGCACACTGTGCTGTTGAAGAAGGACCATCTGAACCTCCATATATCCGGGTACGGCACAAAAACGTGCTCGCAATATAAGGAGTGGGGGCACCACGGAAGTCATGACGCCAATCCAGCCGTAGTGCTCCAAGTCATGGACCACTCTCAATACTGGGAGCGGAGCCGGGCGCTCTGAGCGAAATTGCTGGTTCCTTGTCTGAGCCCGTCTATAGAGTGGCCACATGAGCCACACATCTTCCGTCCCTGCCGCTGCTCCGGAATCAACAGCGGTGCCTCCTGTCGCCAAGCGGGTCCCCACGCGCCGTGAACACCACGGCGACGTTTTTATGGACAACTACGAGTGGCTCAGGGACAAGGAATCCGCTGAAGTGGTGGACCTCCTGAAGGCAGAGAACGCCTACCAGGAAGCCGTCACAGCGCACCAGGAGCCGTTGCGGGAAGCCATGTTCCAAGAAATCAAGGGCCGCACCCAGGAAACGGATCTGTCCGTGCCCAGCCGCAAGGACGGCTGGTGGTACTACAGCCGTTCGGTGGAAGGCAAGGAGTACAGCATCCAGTGCCGCGTCCTGGCCCACAACACCGGGGACCCCGTAGCGGACTGGACGCCCCCGTCCGTGGAGCCCGGCGTGGAAATCGACGGCGAACAGATCCTCCTGGACGGCAACATCGAAGCTGAGGGCCAACCGTTCTTCAGCGTGGGCGGTGCTGCGGTGACGGTGGACGGCAACCTTTACGCCTACGCCGTGGACAACTCAGGCGATGAACGGTTCACCCTCAGGATCAAGGACCTGCGCACCGGGGAGCTCCTCCCGGACGTTATTGAGGACATCTTCTATGGAGTGGCCTTCTCCCCCGACGGCACGCGTCTCTTCTACACCGTGGTGGATGATTCGTGGCGCCCCTACCAGGTGAAGGCGCACGTCCTTGGTACGCCGGTGGCCGAGGATGAGGTTCTCTACCAGGAGGACGACGTCGCGATGTGGCTGGGGTTCGATCTCTCCGCGGACCGCCGCCACCTGGTGCTCAGCATCGGCTGCTCGGAGTTCAGCGAAACGCAACTGCTCCGCTTCGACGACTACGACGCCGGACTCAGCACGGTGATCTCCCGCGACCACCACATCCTGTACGAGGCCGAGCCCTTCCTCCTGGACGGCAAGGAAACCCTTCTCCTGACCCACAACAAGGACGCCATCAACTCGATGGTCAGCCTGGTGAACCCCGCTGAGGTGACCAAGCCGCTGGCAGAGCAGAACTGGCGCACCGTCGTCGAACATTCCAACGACGTCCGGGTCAACGGCGCCGGCGTGACGTCCACGCACCTGGTGCTGTCCGTCCGGAAGGACACCATCGAACGGGTCCAGGTCCTGCCCTTGGCCGGCCTCGGCACAGCGGCCCAGGGTGCGCCGGTGGAGCCGGCCTTTGACGAAGAGCTCTACACCGCCGGGGTGGCAGGTTCGGACTACGAGGCTCCCGTCATCCGCATGGGCTACACGTCCTACTTCACGCCGTCGCGCGTCTACGACTTTGTGCTCCCCACCGCCGGACTTCCCGCCGGCCAGTTGCTCCTCCGCAAGGAAAGCCCCGTCCTGGGCGGCTACACGGCGCAGGATTACGTGGCCACCCGCGAATGGGCAACGGCCGACGACGGCACCAGGGTCCCGCTGTCAGTGCTGCGTCACGCGTCGGTCCGGCAGGATTCCAGGAACGCTGGCCTGGTGTACGGCTATGGCTCGTACGAGATGAGCATGGATCCGGGCTTCGGCGTGGCCCGCTTGTCCCTCCTGGACCGCGGCATTGTCATGGTGATCGCCCACATCCGGGGCGGCGGCGAATTGGGCCGCCAGTGGTACGAGGATGGCAAGAAGCTCACCAAGAAGAACACCTTCACGGACTTCATCGCGGCCACGGATTGGCTGGCTGGATCGGGATGGGTTGACCCGTCCCGAATCGCGGCGATGGGTGGGTCTGCGGGAGGCTTGCTCATGGGTGCAGTCGCCAACATGGCCCCGGAAAAATATGCTGCCGTGGTGGCACAGGTGCCGTTCGTGGATGCCCTGACCACCATCCTGGATCCCGAGCTTCCGCTGTCCGCCCTGGAATGGGAGGAATGGGGCAACCCGATCACGGACCCCGAGGCCTACGCCTACATGAAGTCCTACACTCCGTACGAGAATGTGGGGGCCGTTGCCTACCCCAGGATCGCTGCGGTGACATCCTTCAATGACACCCGGGTGCTGTATGTCGAGCCTGCCAAATGGGTTCAGGCACTGCGCTCCGTGTCCACGGGTTCCGAGCCGATCGTCATGAAGATCGAAATGGACGGCGGACACGGCGGAGCCTCGGGCCGGTACGTCCAGTGGCGTGAGCGGGCCTGGGACTACGCGTTCGTCGCCGACTCCCTCGGAGCCACCGAACTCCTGCCGGGAGCCGGCCTGAAGTAGGAGTTTTTGTACAGCAGATGCCCTCATGAAGGCCTTTTGAGGGCATCTGCTGTACAAAAACTCTCAGCGCCGGCGGGCCCGGAGCAGCGCGAAGTAGCCAGGGATCAGGTCCGGGGTGGATGGGTTGCTCAGCGGGCGCGTCTCGATGCTCGCCGGGCCTTCCTCCACAAGGCTCCAGTCCGACGCCGCGAAGGCTTTGGCCCGCTGTGCCGCCCCGAACCGGCCAGGCATCGGCAGCCCGCGGATGGCCCACTCCAACGGGGCGGGGATGGACTTGCGGGTGGCGCCCAGATGGCTGACGTAGTCCACCGGCGTACCCGGAAAATTGGTTTCAGCCAGGAACACGCCGCCGCGGGTCCCGACGACGGGCAGCAGGTTCGCAGCCAACGCGGCGCGGCCGCTTCGGTCCAGAACGTGCAGGACACCACGGATGAAGACGTTCGCGTCCCCCGTCCAGCCTGCCGCTTCAAGGGCCGTAGCGACAGTCTGCGCTGCGTCCGGTGCCGTCATGTCGCAGACCGCATATGACGCCGTCGTGATTCCTGTTGACTCCTGCCGTGCCCGCTCAACCGCGTTTGCAGAGTAATCCAACCCGAGAGCGTGCGGGAAGTGCTGCGTCAGCAAGCGCGTGAAACTGCCGTTGCCGCATCCGACGTCCACCACGGGCAAGGAAGGGTCCAACTGCGCCATTTGAGGGAGGTAGCCGTTGAGTTCATGGTCGCTGCCCGAGTCCCACAGGACGTCGCCAGTGGCACCGGTCGAGCGGATATCGCCCCAGAACCGGTCCCAGGCAGTGCGGGGATCCTTGGGCGCAGCGGAAGAGAGCCTGATGAGGCGGGGAATCAGCAGGTACTTCCTCAAAGCGGAGAACATTCTCCAAATATAGGTGGCGCTATGCCTCCACCAGCCACTCCAGCGCCTCTGTTTCAGATGTGAAGAACTTGGTGGGGCACGGTGGCTTCATGATGCCCAGAAAAAAGTTGGCAATGACCCTGTCCACCGGAGATGAGCCCCAGAGCGCGATGCGGTTGGCCTGGCACGGTTTGGCAAACACGGAACGGGCACCCCGGGTGACATCGTCCGTGGTGGCCATGTCCACGATCATGGGATGGCGTTCCTCGCCGCAGAGCTCGTTCACCCGGTCCATGGCCCGCTGAGCGTCAGGTTCCTTGATTTTTGCCCCGCGCGGCCACGTCAGGCGAAGAATGCCTGGTTCTTCGAGCTCCAGCTCAAATGTCACCTGTTGGTGGTCCTGCGGTGTTGCTGGGTGGTCCACAGTGCTCCTTGCGCGGTTGGTACTGCTGCAGCGGTTCCCTCTGCTGACACATCAAGGCTGTCGAATCCCAAAGGCAAAGTAAAGATGTGTCCCAGGACTCATCCATCGCATTTGACACATGGTCACCTTTGGCCGCAATGCCGCTGATAGGGTGTTGCCACATCATGAAAACACCGTGAATGAACCGTTGGAACGGAAGGGGCTCAGTGGGCGAGACCGTTGCCGGCGTACAGCATGCCCGCTCCGCCGTAGTGGCGGACTCAGACCAGGACCGCTTGGCCGCGACGACGGCCGCCCTTGCCGCAGCGGGATTCAACATTTTCCCTGCCGTGGATGCCGCGACCCTGGCCGCCCATCTCCAGCACTACACCCCCTCGGTAGCGGTGGCTGAGAGTTCCCTGGCACACGGACTGCGCAGCCCCGGGGTGCCCATGCTGCTGATCCTTGACTCCCAGGAATCCCTGGATCTCCAGGAAGTGGAATCCTGGCGCGTAGCGGACTACGTCATCAGTCCCGTGCGATCCGGGGAACTGGTCCACCGGGTTGAAACCCTGATCGGCCGCGCCGCCGAGCGCGCTCGTTCCCGCGGCGAAATCGAAGCACTGCGCGAAAGCCTCCGCAATGTCTCCTCGGCGATCCGGGAGACCAACGATCCCCAATTGATCTCAGACCATGTGGTGCGCGGCTTCGGTGAGGCGCTGGACGTGGACCACGTCTGGTTTGCTACCTTCCGCGACGAACGCGTTCCCAGCATTCGTGCACAGTGGAACCGCCCCGGACTTCCGTTGCTTCCCGCGAGGCTGGGTGAGAGCGAAAACGCCATTATCGAGGCGGCCAACAGACTGTGGGCGGATGCGGATGTCCTGGCGGTCGCGGACCACCGCGAAGACCCCGACTCCAGGATCGCCAAGGCCCTGCGGGAGTGGTCCGGCGAGCTCAACCCTGTGTCCACCGTCCTTCTCCCCGTGGGTGAGGGAGCCACCGCGTTGGGCATCATCCTGCTCTCCACCATCCAGGAACGGCACGATTGGACCCGACCCGAAATCGCGTTGATGCAACACGTGGCCGGGAACGTGGCCCACGGGCTCATCCAAGGCCACCTCATCAGTGCCCAACAGCGGGTCCTGCACCAGCTAAGGCAGCTGGACAAAGCCAAGACCGACTTCCTGGCCACCGTCAACCATGAACTCCGGACACCGCTGACCTCCATCACCGCTTATCTGGACATGATCCAGGACGGATCCGGCGGGCCGGTTCCCGACGGCATCAGGAAGATGCTGGACGTCATCGCCCGGAACTCCACCCGCCTCCGCAGGCTCATCGAGGACATGCTGACCGTGTCCATGCAGGACGGCAGCAACCTGGACCTCAAACCGGTGGATATTGCCAAGCTCCTCCAGGTGGTGGTGGCCACGCTTCGGCCACTGGCAGAGTCCCGCCACGTCTCGTTGTCCTTCACCGAAGGGACTGACGACATCGAGGTCACGGCCGACGAAGCGAAGCTGGAGCAGGTGTTCACCAACATCGTGGCCAACGCCATCAAGTTCACGCCCGAAGGCGGCAGGGTGGGCATCACCAGTTCCGTCACGGACTCGGAGGGCGGCGGGCTGGCGCTGGTAAGGATCGCAGACAACGGCCTGGGCATCCCCGAACACGATCTCCCCCACATCTTCACCCGCTTCTACCGGGCCTCCAACGCCACATCCGCAGCGGTCCCCGGCAGTGGGCTTGGACTGGCGATAGCGCACGACATCATCAGCCGCCACATGGGCCGCCTCCTGCTGGATTCCACCCTCGGGGCCGGCACCACTGTGTCCGTGGAGTTGCCGGTGGGTGGGCCGTAGTCACACCCTGCCCGGTGTGACAAGCGTGTCAACGTAAGGTCCGCGCAAGTGCTCTACGGTCACTAATGCTCGACATACTGCGAAACAAAAAATTGATGCCCCGGGCAGCAGCCCGGGGCATCAATTGACGTTATATGGCCTTGAGAGGCGCTCCCCCAAAGTTTAGTTCGGCCACCAACCGATGCTGGTGGTGTTCGTCTTCGTGGCGGTGTAGCTGTTAGGCCACCAGCCGATTGCCGTGCTGTCCTGCGTAGGCTCGGCATTAGCCGGGGCAGCGAAACCTGTTACTGCCAGAACCGCCGCCATGAGCAGGGTTGCCGCAAATTTTTTCATCCGCTATGCCCTTTCGTACTGATGCGAATTTGTTGTCTGTGACTTGAATAAAGTCACGGTGCAAACTATACGAGCTTTTCGTCTGCAATGACATGGATAATGGGCACATGCAAAGTCCGCACCTCGCCTCCCACTTCGTCGCCGGTCTCACGGCACGCGCCAAGTGGAAGGAACGGGACTTCGACGAGGCCTACCGCCTGGCCGGAGAGGCTGCCGGGCTGTCCACCGCCGCCGGAGATGACGAGTCCTGGTGGAACATGCGGTACCTGCAAGCGGAATGTCTCCGGGACCAAGGCCGCATTGAGGAATACCTCAACGTTGCCATGGAGATCAACAATCACAGCCTGACCGCTTCCTCACCCGAACTGGGGGCCAAAGCCGGAACCATGGTTGCCGTGGCATTCCAAGGCCTGGGCAGGCTCCCCGAGGCTGCCGCCATGGCTGCGGATGCGGCCAAACTTGCCGCCGGGGATGCCGAATTGCTGTACGTTCAGATCCTCGCCCAGCGCGCCCTGATCGCCGCTTTGGCGGAGAGCCGGCTCCTGGATGATGCCTGGCGCGAATGCCTCGTCCTGGAAACCTTGCTGACCGACGACGTCGATGAAGACACTGCCGGCAAAGGCTATTGGGTGATTGGCAATGTTGCGTTCCTTGCCAATCGTGTTGCCGACGGCGGCCGCTACCACGATCTCGCGGCCGAACGGCTTTCACCGTCCAAAGACGTTGATTTATGGGCACGGTTCAACAGGGCATCAGCGGAAATGCGCCTGCAGGCAAAACTCAGTGATGCTGCAACCCTCCGCTGCATTGAAAGGGCAGAGCTCGCCACGGACATTGTGGGCGGCTCCGAGCGGGACCACTTGGAAATGTCGCTGGTCCGCGCCCACTGGTATTTCCTCAGCGGCGATATGCAGCAAGCCACCGCAATCCTGGAACCCTTGTGCGCCCGCTCCTCCATTCTGGCCACGCAAACCTCGGCGGAAGCACATTTCCTTTTGGCCCGGACCCTGCTTGAATCCGATAGACGGCAGGATGCACTGGTGACGTTTGAAAAAGCTGCCATGCTGTTCGAACAGGCGGCATTGCCCGAACGCAGCGCAGCTGTTCGGGAGTACCTTCGCCATAGCGATGAACAACGAGGCGGGCCACACGGGGGGTGAGCATGTCCGAAGGGAAAATGTACTCCGGCAACGACCCGCGCCTCGGGCTGCTCCTGGACGGAATCGTGAGGCTGGCCGCCGGGGATCTCAACACCAGAATTGAGGTCTCAGAGGCACGCGATGAAATCGATGCCGTGATCATGGGTACCAACCTCCTGGCCGAGGATCTCCAGATCGTTTACGAAGAGCTGGAGCAAAGGGTGCGGGCCCGTACCCAGCAGCTCAACGAAGCCCACCTGGCGATGCAGCATATGGCCATGACTGATCCCCTCACAGGCCTGAACAACCGCTCAGCATTTGCCACGGCACTCAGCGAAGCCCAGGCCAGTGGGGCGCAGAGCGGCCGAAAGGCAGCCATCCTCCTCCTGGACATGGACGGGTTCAAAGCGATCAACGACTCGCTGGGGCACACCATCGGAGACAAGGTCCTGGAAACGGTGGCCAAGCGGATCACCGGCGCGGTGCGCGATCAGGACATGGTGGCCCGCATGGGCGGAGACGAATTCGCGGTGCTGATCCCCGACGTGACTCCCGCGATCGCGGCCTCCATCGGTAACCGCATCCTTGCCGCGGTGGTAGGCGTCATGGAGATTGAGGGCCAGCACCTGCGTTGCGGTGCCAGCATGGGCCTCCGGATGGCCGACCCCGGCCACCGCGCGGAGGAACTGATGATGGAAGCGGACATCGCCATGTACGAGTCCAAAGCTGACGGGCGTGGCAAGCTCAAGGTCTTCGAACCAGCCATGCTGCACACCAGACAGATGCGGAACCAACTGGTGGGCGAACTCAAAGAAGCGATCACTGGCTCGCAGCTGGTGCTCTACTATCAGCCGATCATCCGGTTGGATACCCGCGAAATCGAGGGCGTGGAGGCATTGGTCCGCTGGAACCACCCCACCCGCGGACTCGTCATGCCGGACGAGTTCATCCCCATTGCCGAGGAAACCGGAATGATCTCCGATCTGGGCGGCTGGGTGCTCCGCACCGCCGTCGGGCAGTTGAAGCAATGGCGCACCGACCCCCTCACGTCGGGTCACAACTTCAGCATGCGGATCAACGTTTCGGCGGCGGATCTGCAGCGCCTGGAGTTCATCGAAGACGTCCGGGAGGCTTTGGCTTCGGCTGAGTTGGACCCGTCGCTGCTGGTCCTGGAGCTGACCGAGAGCGCAGTTATTCAAGGCAATGACCTGGATCGCTACACGCTCAACAGTCTGCGCCGACTGGGTGTGGGACTGGAAATCGACGACTTTGGCACCGGCTACTCATCCATCAGCTACCTGCGCCAGCTCCCGGTGGACACCGTCAAAGTGGACCGGACCCTGCTCTCAGCACTGGGCAGCGACCCCTCGCAACCCGCACTGCTGGCCGCCGTGCTGCAGTTGATCCGGGCTTGCGGGTTGGCTGCGGTGTGGGAAGGCGTCGAAAGTGCCGAGCAAGCCGAATATCTCCTCAGCATCGGGTGCACCAGCGGCCAAGGGTACTACTTCAGCAGGCCACTGCCTGAAGAGCAGCTGACCGAACAGCTCAAGCACCACAAGACGTGGCCCGTCAGTTGATGGTCCGCGTCCACGGATGGTGCCGGGTTCGCCACTCGGAGTCGAGAATCGCGTAGATAGTTTCCGTGGCCCATTGGCCCTTGTAGTGCCAGTTGTCCACCAGCGTCGCTTCCAGGCGCATGCCCAGGCGCTTGGCGATGCCGGCCGATCCTTCGTTGAGGGCATCCAACTTGGCATCAACGCGGTGGAATGAGAGTGTCTCGAACGCCAGCCTCAGCACGGCTTCCGCGGCTTCGGTGGCAATGCCGTGGCCTTGGGCATCAGGATGGAGAATCCAGCCCACCTCTGCCTGCCCCGTCCCCTCAAGCCATTTGAGCACCACCTCGCCCATGAGGCCCGGGTGGTCCTTCCGCTCGATGGCCAGGCAAATCCAGTCGCCTTCCTGGTTGAACTCGAAGTTGGCGTACCTGCCCAGGACTTCCATGGACTTGGTCCTTGTCAGCTCGTTGCGCAGGAGGAACCGGGCAGTTTCGGGAAGTGACTGGTATCCGTGGAAGCGATCGAGGTCCTCGGCTTCGAAGCGGCGCAGAATGAGTCGGTCGGTGGTGATGGGGAGCTCAATTTCGGGCATGTCTCCGAGGCTACTAGGTGCGGGCGAATACTGGTCCAGTCTTGACACGTGGCGCGATCTGGGATTACCTAATGAACATTCGGTAAATAAAGCTGGAGGCAATGACGCATGGTTGAAACAACCCTCTCCGGTGCATCGCACCACATCCTGACGAACGACTACGCGTCCGAATGGATGGGCATCGAGGTCCTCAGGCTCGACGACGGGCACGCCACCATCCGCATGCACCTCCGCCAGGAGATGCTCAACGGATTCGGCATGGCCCACGGCGGAATGATCTTCGCCTTCGGGGACACCGCCTTCGCACTGGCCTGCAACCCGGCCAACCCCACGCCCAAGCAAGCCGCCAACATCACGGTGGCGTCCGGCGTCGACATCAACTTCATCAAGCCCGCGTTCCAAGGCCAGGTGATCACCGCCGTCGCAAACCGCCGCGCGAGCACCGGCCGAAGCGGCCTGTACGACATCCAGATCTACGCGGCCTCTCCCGACGTCCCTTCCGCCACAGACACCCAGCCCGGAGAACTCATTGCCGAGTTCCGTGGCCGCAGCCGCACCATCTCCAAGAAGTAGGAACCCCATGACGCAGAACACCGTGGCCGCACCCGCAGCTTCCTCCTCGAAGGCAACTGACCCCGTGCTGGACCGTGAAGAAACCATCTCCCGCGACGAACTCGAAGCCCTGCAGCTCACCCGCCTGAAGCACACCGTGGCCTACGCCTACGATCGGGTGCCGCTGTACAAGCGCAAGTTCGACGAAGCCGGCGTGCACCCCTCGGACCTCCGCGAACTGAGCGACCTCGGCAAATTCCCGTACACCACCAAGGAAGACCTCCGCCTGGAATACCCGTTCGGCATGTTCGCCGTGCCCCAGGACCAGGTGGCACGCATCCACGCGAGCTCGGGAACCACCGGCCGCCCCACAGTGGTTGGCTACACCAAGCAGGACCTCGCCAACTGGGCAACCCTGGTGGCCCGATCCTTCCGCGCCTCCGGAGTCCGCCCCGGCATGAAGGTCCACAACGCCTACGGCTACGGCCTCTTTACCGGCGGCCTCGGCGCACACGCCGGCGCTGAAGCCCTCGGCTGCACCGTCATTCCGATCTCCGGCGGCCAGACCGAACGCCAGATCCAGCTCATCCAGGACTTCAAGCCGGACGCCATCCTTGCAACACCCACCTACCTGCTGACCATCGCCGACGCCATGGCACACCAGGGCATCGACCCCACCTCCACCTCCCTCAAGTACGCCGTTCTGGGGGCCGAGCCGTGGACCGAAGAGATGCGCCACGAGCTCGAAACCACCATGAACATCAAGGCCTCGGACATCTACGGCCTCTCCGAAGTCATGGGCCCGGGCGTCGCCGGGGAAGCCGTTGAAACCCAGGACGGCTGCCACATCTGGGAAGACCACTTCCGCCCCGAAATCATCGATCCGTTCGATCACTCCACAGTGTTGGGCGACGGCGAACCCGGTGAACTCGTCTTCACGTCCCTGACCAAGGAAGCGCTCCCGATCATCCGGTACCGCACCAAGGACCTCACCCGCCTGCTCCCCGGCACCGCGCGCCCGGCGCACCGCCGAATGGGCCGCATCACCGGCCGCAGCGACGACATGATCATCCTCCGCGGCGTGAACCTGTTCCCGTCGCAAATCGAGGAAATCGCGCTCCGCATCCCGGAACTCAGCCCGCACTTCCAGCTCGAAATCACCCGCCCCGAAGGCAAGCGCATGGATTCGCTGACCGTCAAAATCGAACGCCGCGAGAACGTCTCCACCGATGCAGGCACGACGGCGGCGCACACCTTGCGTGAGCAGATCAAGATTCACGTCGGGTCATCTTGCGTTGTCGACGTAGTAGAGCCCGGTTCCCTTGAGCGGTCCAACGGCAAGCTTCGCCGGATCTACGACATGCGCCCCAAGGGCTGACCTTGCTTGAGATCGTGAGAAAATGCCAGCATGCCTACTGAGACCACCACCAAGCGCGGACGGCCCGGTTATGACCAGCAGTCGGTGCTCCGCATCGCCGTCGACGTCTTCAACCGCCACGGGTACGACGCAACGTCCATGGGCATTCTGGCCGAGAACCTCGGGATCTCGAAGTCAGCTATCTACCATCACGTGCCGTCCAAGGGCGATCTGCTGAAGCTCGCCCTGGACCATGCGTTGGGTGGCCTTGAGGCCATCCTCGAGGAGCCCGCCGCCACCTCCGGGCCCGCTGACGCCCGGCTCGAGTTCGTGCTGCGGCAGACCATCGCGGTACTGGTGGACCGGCTGCCCTTCGTTACCCTGCTGCTGCGGTTGCGGGGAAACACGGAGATCGAGCGCGATGCCCTGGAACGGCGCCGTGCGTTCGACCACAAGGTAGCCGAACTCATCTCCGCGGCCCGCGAGGACGGTTCCCTGCGGCAGGACATCGATCCCCGAACCGTGACGCGCCTGCTGTTCGGCACCATCAACTCGATCGTGGAATGGTACAAGCCGGGCGGCTCGCTGTCCCCGGAGAAGCTCGCGGACGACGTCATCACCATGGCCTTCGACGGCCTCCACACGGCCGCCTGACCGTCTCTCACCTCCCACGCGCTTGAGCCGAACCCTCTTCCACATCCCACGGGCTCGAGCCGAACTCTCTTCCACATCCCCCGGGCTTGAACCAAACCCTCGCTCACATCCCACGGGCTTGAGCCGAACCCTCGCTCACATCCCACGGGCTTGAGCCGAACCCTCGCTCACATCCCACGGGCTTGAGCCGAACCCTCGCTCACATCCCACGGGCTCGAGCCGAACCCTCGCTCACATCCCCGGGCTCGAGCCGAACCCTCTTCCACATCCCCCGGGCTTGAACCAAACCCTCGCTCACCTCCCCCGGGCTTGAGCCGAACCCTCTCTCACCTCCCACTCGGTGGCGCGGCGCGGCAACGGTGCAGCCGTCATGCAGGCCCTCTCGGAAGCGTCCGAGCAGCGGTGAAACCAGGGGTTAGCCCGATTGCCATCGACGTAAATGGACGAAGCACCATCCAAGTCACCGAAGACACCAACCACTTCACCGTGCAGATATGCACCCCTTGGAAAGAGCGAAACGCCTTCCCACATGCCGTGGAAAGGCGTTTCTTCGACGTGAGAGAGGGACCCACCCAAACCCGCGGGACGTGAGAGAGGGACCCACCCAAACCCGCGGGACGTGAGAGAGGGACCCACCCAAACCCGCGGGATGTGAGAGAGGGACCCACCCAAACCCGCGGGATGTGAGTGAGGGTTACTTCTCCACGAGGGTGAGGACGTCGTAGGTGGCCACGATTTCGTCGTTCTGGTTGGTCAGGACAGCGTCCCAAGCAACTTCGCCGTATTCGTCCGTCTCACGCGGAGTGATCTTCTTGGCTGTCAGCGTGACCCGGATCGAATCTCCTGCCGCCACTGGGGTGATGAAGCGCAGGTTCTCGAGCCCATAGTTGGCCAGAACGGGGCCCGGCGCAGGCTCCACGAAGAGTCCGGCGGCCCAGCTCAGGAGCAGGTAGCCGTGGGCCACGATGCCGGGGAAGAACGGGTTGGCTTCGGCGGCTTCCTGGTTGGTGTGGGCGTAGAACGTGTCGCCCGTGGAGTTGGCGAACGCAGTGATGTCCTCGAGCGAGACCTCCCGGAGTTCCGAGCGAACAGCGTCGCCGATGCGGAGGGTGGAGAGGTGCTTGCGGAACGGGTGCTCGCCCTCGGTTTCCACCGTGAAGTTGCGGTCGGCGCCGGTGTGCCACTGGCCCGTGACTGCGGTCAGCATGTTCGGGGAGCCCTGGATGGCGGTGCGCTGCATGTGGTGCAGGACGGAACGGATGCCACCCAGTTCCTCGCCGCCACCGGCGCGGCCCGGACCGCCGTGAACCAGGTGCGGAACCGGGGATCCGTGACCGGTGGAGGAGCGGGCGTCTTCACGGTTGAGCATGTGGACGCGGCCGTGGTGGGCTGCGATGCCAAGCACCAGCTCCTGCGCCACGGAAGGATCGTTGGTGCACACCGAAGCTACCAAGGAGCCGGAACCGCGCGCTGCGAGGCGGACGGCATCGGCCAGATCCGAGTAACCGAGCACGGAGGAAACCGGACCGAAGGCCTCGAGCGAGTGGACTTCCTCAGCTTCGGCGTCCGCCCAGCTCAGGAGAACGGGCGACATGAACGCGCCGTCCTCCACGACCCCCACGGTGCCCCCAACCGAGGTGACCGACGGCGTATCCAGAGAACCGTACGCAAGCTCGCCACCGGCGTCGAGCATTGATTGAACAGCCGCGCGGACATCGGCGAGCTGCTCCAGCGATGCCAAGGCGCCCATGGTGACGCCCTCGGCTCGGGGGTCGCCAACGACGACGCGCTCCTTGATGCGCGCGCCAACGGCGGCGGCGACCTCGGCGGTCAGCGCCTGCGGGACGATGATGCGGCGGATGGCCGTACACTTCTGGCCGGCCTTGACGGTCATTTCGGTGACGACGGCCTTGACGAAGGCGTCGAACTCCGGAGTACCGGGAACAGCATCCGGGCCGAGAATCGCGGCGTTGAGGGAGTCGGTCTCCGACGTGAAGCGGACGCCGCCCTGGACCACGTTGCGGTGGCCCTTCAGCGAGTTCGCGGTTGAGGCGGATCCTGTGAAGGACACGAGGTCGCGGTAGTCGAGTTCATCCAGGATGGTGCGGGCGGAGCCGGAGATCAGCTGGAGGGAACCTGCCGGGAGAATGCCCGATTCAACCATGGCCTTGACCGCGGCGGCGGCGACGTAGCCCGTGGGCGTAGCCGGCTTCACGATGGTGGGGACACCGGCGAGGAAAGCGGGAGCGAACTTCTCCAGCATGCCCCACACGGGGAAGTTGAAGGCGTTGATCTGCACTGCGACGCCGGGGATGCGGGTGTAGATGTGCTCGCCGGCGAACGAACCATCCTTGGAGAGCACCTCCATGGGGCCGTCCACCACAACCTGCGAGTTGGGCAGTTCACGGCGGCCCTTGGAGCCGAACGTGAAGAGCACGCCGATGCCGCCGTCAATGTCGATCATGTTGTCGATCTTGGTGGCGCCGCTCTGGGACGAGGACTCGTACAGCTCCTGGCGCCGGCCGTTGAGGTATTGGGCAAGCTCCTTGAGCTTGAGCGCACGCTGGTGGAACGTCAGCTTGCCGAGTTCAGTTTGGCCTGTGGTGCGGGCGAAATCCACGACGGCGGCAAGGTCCAGTCCGTCGGTGCTCACGTTGGCCAGGACTTCTCCGGTGCTGGCATCGCGGACCGGGACTTTCCTGGCATCAGGCGCCGGCGTCCACCAGGCATCCTGGACGTAGCTGGGGACGGTTGCAACGGCTGTGGTTTCCGGGGCGACTGCGGTAGTGGTCATCGTCGACGGGTCCTTCCAAGGCACGTGAAATCGGCACGGTCTGTCATGCTGCCCGAGGGCAAACATTACTGACCGGCCGTTCGGTAATATATACAGGGTACATGAATGCCCGGAGGAGTACAGCAGTTATTTCGCGGGCGGCCTTAGCCCCGGCCACCCAGCTTCTTTGCCAACAACATCGGCTTCTTGAGGAACTCCCCCACGCTGGTCCGGGCAATGACCGTCTGGTTCAGGGCATCCAGCCGTTCCAGAACATGGTCCAGCTTGGCTCCGGTTTCGTCGAGGCGTCGCTGCTGGGCGCGGATGAGCTCCTCCTGCTCAGCCAGGACGCGCGTCAGGTACAGCATCCCGCCAAGCCCTCCCTGGGCGACGCCATCGCGAAGATGCTCGTCGCGGACCAAGGCATCGTAGCGGGCATGCTCGGCGGCCTTTGCGAAAATGCTGTTGCCCTCATGGCCTTCGGACTCCGGCCGTTGCGACCAGAACGCGAGCGGTTCGCCGTCGATGAATCCCACGCGCGAGTGGCTCAGGGTGCGCAGATGGAACTCCCAATCGCCCACCACGGGGAGGTCCTCGTTGTAGTAGCCCACGGCGTCGTGCAGACTCCGGCGGTACAGGAAGGAAATGGGAACGGCCCGGTTGATCTTCAGCATGTCCGCAAGGGTGATCTGTTGCATGTCTGCCCAGAAAATCTCCCGGCGGATCGGCTCAATCCGGTCCTCCAGCAGTTCTTCAATGACAATCTCCGTCCGGACCATGACGCCACTTTCGGCACCATGCCCAGGATCGTCCAGATAAGCCACAGTGCGCTCAAGGAAGTTCGGCGCCCAGAAATCGTCGTCGTCATGGATCACAATGAACTCACCGGATCCGGCTTTGATACCCGCGTTGGATGCCGCTTCCATCCCCACGGACTCGGCATGGTGGAGCGTGGTGATTCGCTCCCGCTCGCCGTCGGTCCGCTGGGAGGTGAGGCGATCGACGTCGGCCGGGTTGCCGCCGTCGTTCACAATCACCAACTCGAAATCCTGGAACGTCTGGGCGAAGACATCGTCCAGGGCCCGGGCCAGGAAAATCGGACGGTTCTTGGTTCGGGTCACGATGGTGACGCGGGCACCGGCGTTCATGGCGGGTCCATTCCGTTGGGGAAGTGTGATCAATCCTGCATGTTAGCAGCGGTGGTGGCTCCCGAGCCGAGCTTTGACCTCAGTGCGTCAACCTCGTTTTCCGCAACGCCGTGCGCCCTCAAGAAAGCCACGACGTCCAACCCTTCGAGGAACTCGCGCAGGCCCGCCCTTTTCTGTTCCAGCATGGCCTCGAGTTCGGCATCGGGGAGGTACGGATCATGGGCATGCGGGGCACCATGCGTTCGATGCCGCTCATTGATTCCCCGGGCCGCGAGCTCGTAGCCGCTAACAATGTCCTCGTCGCTCATACCCGCCAGCCGCTGCAGCATCAGCGCGATCACGCCACTGCGATCCCTCCCCGCCGAGCAGTGAACCACCACTTTGCCGGGCGACGCCGCGATGGTTTTGAATACCGGCGCGATCTTCTCCGCGAACAGCTCCACGTAATCGCCGTACTTCGCCGGATCCTTCAAGTACGGGCCGAACAGCTCGCTGAAGCGGCGGTGATCCGGATCCTCCGTGGGGCAATGTACGACGTCGATACGCGCCTTCACATCCTCCGGTACCTCGGGATCGGTGTCGCGTTGGCGACGCTCGCGGGAGGCGCGGAGATCGATCACGGTGCGGACGCCGTCGTCGTACATCTGCTGCCAGCCGACCTCGGTGACCCACTCATGCCGGCCCATCCGGTAGACGTCCCCGGCAATCCGCCACGCGTTCACGGCGCCGTCCCAGTGGACGCTTCGGTGAGCTTCAGATGTCCCCTCCATAGCAGCCAGCTAAGCACATGGGAGGGCGCGAGTGTGAGCTTTGAGGTGCGCCGAGGGGTTGGCTCTCAGCACTTTCGGGTACGCCGAGGGGTTGGCTCTCAGCACTTTCGGGTGTGCATACTGCCGAAAGCCCGCCCCTTGACGAACGGGTAGACCTACCGCTTGGCGAGCTGGGCAGGCTTGACGGCGGAGACCAGCGCGGCTGCATAGGCCTGGTGCCCGGCAATGTTCGGATGGAAGTTGGCGTCCGGGAGAGGCAGCCGAAGGTCCAGGACGATCCACGGCACCAAGGAATTTGCCGCGTGGCCGGCGAACCTCTTGGTGACGTCGATGAACTTCGCGTTGGTCCGGCTGTCGGCGACCGCTTTGGCGATGGTGGAGTTGAGGGCGTCGATGGCCTGATTGACCTTTATTTGGTTCGGGACGGGAATGACCGGCACACCATTCACGGGATCAAAGAGACGCGGGTACCCCAGGACAGCGATGGTTGCCTGCGGAGCCGATGCTCGGATGGTTTGGTAGATACCCTCAAGGCCGGCCTCAAGCACGGGGAGGTTGGCGATGATCGCGTCGACGGTCCCTGCGCACGTCACGGTGTCCGGAGTCGCGCAAGCCTGAAGTGCCAAAAGGCTTCCCGCATCGATGGCACCGGCGGTGATGCTCACCAACTCGGCATTTCGGAGTGCGGTCTGGCCCAGTGCGATCTGCTCAATTACGGACGGTGCACCGTTGTAAAAAGGACCACCGGGCACGAGCAGGGCTCCGTGGCATGCGAGGTTCCGAAGTAAGTTGACCCGGCCAGTGTCAGCAACCACATCAACGTACCCTGGATGACTCTGCCAGCAACCCACTGGATCCGGTGCGTACAGCCCGCCCGCCCCGGTCCCCGCAGTGTACGAGTCACCGAGTGCCACGTAGTCAGCGGATGGTGGAGGTGCGGCAGTGGCAGGACTCCCCACGAATCCCAACGAAAGTCCCAAGACAGCGAGCCCGCCCGCTAAAGCCGCCAGCCGTCGTCGTGCTTGATGAGTTGCCATGATTTTCCCCTTCGTACTGCTCAAATGGGGCTCCGGCACTCCGAAGGTGCGGAGGTCACGGCTCGCCCCACCACTCGGCCGTATACCGGGGCAATGTGTTGGCTAGAGTACGCCTGCGGGGGTGCCGTGGAAAGACCTTGACAGTGCGCCGAGGGGTTAGCTCTCAGGTGTATCGGCGCCTGGATACGGGCGAGAGCTCACCCCTCGACGCACGCACTCCCCCGCCACCCTCGCCGAAGGGTTAGCTCTCGGGGGTATCGAGGGCACAAACAGGCGAGAGCTCACCCCTCGGCGCACGCACTCCCAACACCATCGAAGCCTCGCCACCCTCGCCGAGGGGTTAGGTCTCGGGGGTATCGAGGGCACAAACAGGCGAGAGCTCACCCCTCGACGCACGCACTCCCAACACCATCGAAGCCCCGCCACCTTCGCCGAAGGGTTAGCTCTCGGGGGTAACGAGAGCACTTACAGGCGAGAGCTCACCCCTCGGCGCAAACACTCGGGCCACTCTCCGCGTCTACGCGCCGTACTTCGCCAGCCGGAACTCCAGGCCGTTGCGCACAGCCGGCCACTCGTGTTCGAGGATGGAGAACACCACGGTGTCGCGGAGGGCTCCGTCGGCGCTGCGGGAGTGATTCCGGAGCACGCCGTCCTGCTTGGCGCCGAGCCGGGCAATGGCTTCGCGGGACTGCTGGTTCATCCAGTGTGTGCAAAACTCGACAGCCGCGCAGCCCAGCGTCTCGAAGGCATGCCGCAGGAGCAGGAGCTTGGAATCCGGGTTGGTTCCAGTGCCATGAGCCGACGCGGCGTTCCACGTGGATCCGATTTCCAAGCGGGGAGTCACGGCGTCGATGTTCATGTACGTTGTCATGCCAATCAGCTTGCCCGTGGCGTTGGAGCGCGTGGCGAAGGGCACCATGGAGCCTTTCGCCAGCAAGTCCAGGCGGCGATCGATTTCAGCTGCCATGCCTTCCGGGGTCGGGACCGAGGTGTACCAAAGCTTCCAGAGGTCACCGTCGCGGGCTGCATCCACCAGCCCGCCATGGTGTTCCTGGCTCAACGGTTCCAGCGTCACAAATTTTCCGGTCAGGGTGATGGGTTCGATTGAAGTCACCCGGTTAGCCTAACCGCCCGCGGGGTTCAGTCTTTCCAGTCGAAGAAACCCTTGCCCGTCTTACGTCCGAGTTCGCCGCGAGCCACCTTGTCGCGCAGGATCTGCGGCGGCGCAAAACGGTCGCCAAGAGTCGAATGGAGGTATTCCGCAATACCCAGCCGGACGTCCAAGCCCACAATGTCGGTAGTTTTCAAAGGGCCCGTGGGGTGCTTGTAGCCAAGGACCATGGCCGCGTCGATGTCCTCGGCAGAAGCCACGCCTTCCTCCACCATGCGCATTGCCTCAAGGGCAATCGCGACGCCAAGCCTTGAGGAAGCAAAGCCGGGAGCGTCATTGACGACGACGGCGGTCTTGCCGAGTGCCTCCGTCCAGTTTTTCGCCGCAACAGCGAGTTCGGGAGACGTCTTCTCGGCCAGCACCACCTCAATGAGGGTGGAGGCAGGCACCGGGTTGAAGAAGTGGAGGCCCACAAAGTTGGCGGGCCGACGGAGCTCGTTGGCAAGCCCGGTGACGGAGAGCGAGGACGTGTTCGACGCCAGGAAAGCATCGGCGGACAAGTGCTCCTCCACAGCTTTCAGCGCCGAAACTTTGAGGTCGTAGTCCTCAGGCACGGCCTCCACCACGAGGCCACAGTGGATGAACGACTCGTAGTCCGTGGAGGTGCTGAAGCGGGACATTGCTTCGTCAGGGGTTTCGTTCAGGGTGCCCCGGGCAGCGGACTTGGCCACGGCGTCAGCAACGCGACCTTGCGCTCCGGCCGCTGCCTCGTGATCGCGTTCCACCACAATCACGGTGGCACCTTTGACGAGGAAGGCGTGGGCGATGCCGGCACCCATCCGGCCTCCGCCCAGGACTCCGACGACGTGCGGGATGGCGGGAGCTTCTGTCATTTCTGGGTCCTGTCGTCGGTGCCGGAAGTCGGAGCGGAAGTGGCGGATGCGTCCGTGTCTTGCCTTGCCTTCGCCGATTTCTTATCAAGGAAAGCCTGCATCCGGTCAAACTTCGCCTGGGACTCGAAAAGGATTCCCTGGGCCAGGGTGTCGATCAGCGGGTGCGCTTCGGCCGGGGCGTGGAACACGGATTTGGTGATGCGCACTGCCAAGGGATCCTGGCGTCCGATGCGGTCGGCCAGCCTATGCGCTGCGTCCATCAGCTCGGGGGCTTCGTGGATCTCCGTGATGAGGCTGATCCGCAAGGCTTCTTCGGCGCGGAGCACAGTGCCGGCGAGGAGAATTTCCTTGGCCTTCGGTTCTCCCACGAGTTCCTTGAGCCGCCAACTGGCACCCGCTGCGGCGAGGATTCCCAAGCCGGTTTCCGGGTTTCCAATCCGGACACTCGGAGTGCCGATGCGGAAGTCCGCCGCGTAGGCGAGCTCAGCGCCCCCACCCAGGCAGTATCCATCCAAGGCCGCGATGACGGGCATGGGAAGCTTGGCGATCCGGACAAAGATCGTGGAGTTGATCCCCTGCAGGGCGTCGTCACGGCGCCGTTCGCGCAATTGCCCGATGTCGGCGCCGGAAGCAAACACCCCGTCCGTCCCGGCAATGATCAAGACTTTGGGGTTCCGCTCCAGTTCAGCACACACCTGGTGAAGCTCGTCCACCATGGTCTGGTCAATCGCATTGCGTACCTCTGGGCGGTTCAGCAGGACAGTGAGACGGTCTTCGCGATCCTCGAGGAGGAGGGTGGTGAAGTCTTCCGGGTTCAGTGCCATTACACGCCTTCCAGCAGCATTGCGGTGCCCTGCCCGACGCCGATACACATCGTGGCCAATCCGAGCTTAGGTCCGGAAAGTGAGGCGAGTTCACGCTCCATACGCCCCAGCAGCGTAATGGCAATACGCGAGCCGCTGGAACCGAGCGGATGCCCCAGACTGATGGCGCCGCCGTCGTTGTTCACAATGTCCGGGTTCAACCCGAGGCGGCGCATGCTGGCGAGCGACTGCGTGGCGAAAGCTTCGTTGAGTTCAACAGCACCCAACTGGTCCACGGTGAGCCCGGTGCGGGCCAGGATCTTCTGCGTGGCCGGGACCGGACCGATGCCCATGATCTCGGGCTCGCAACCCGCTGAAGCACCGTCGACGATGCGGGCGCGTGGCGTCAATCCGAACTTCTTGATGGCTGCTTCAGAGGCAACGATGATGGCCGAGGCGCCGTCGTTGAGCGTGGACGAGTTGCCGGCTGTGACTACGGATCCGCCGGGCACAACGGGTCGCAAGCCCGCCAGGACGTCCATGGTGGTGCCTTCGCGGGGTCCCTCGTCGGTGTCCACCACGGTCTCGGACTTCCGGGTCTTGACCGTCACGGGAACAATCTCGTCCTTGAAGCGACCGCCCGCAATGGCAGCCAGCGCGCGCTCGTGCGAACGGACGGCAAAGGCGTCAGCGTCTTCACGTGAAATCTGGTCCACGCGGCCTACTTCTTCAGCCGTTTCCGGCATGGAGTAGGTCATTTTGCCGTCGCGTGAGAGCTCGCCCTTGGTGAAGAGCGGGTTGGCAAAGCGCCAGCCGATGGAGGTGTCGAAGGTCTGTCCGGGCTTGGCGAACGCCGTGGTGGGCTTCTCTTGGACCCACGGGGCGCGGCTCATGGACTCAACACCACCGGCCACCACGATGTCCGCGGCACCGGACTTGATCATGTGGCTGGCCATGATGATCGCGCTGAGGCCCGAGGCACAAAGCCTGTTCACCGTGATGCCCGGGATGTGGAGGGGAAGTCCGGCAAGAAGGGTGGCCATACGCGCCACGTTCCGGTTTTCTTCGCCGGCGCCGTTGGCGTTGCCGAGGATCACCTCGTCAATGGAGTCAGGATCGACCCCGGCACGCGCCACTGCTTCACGGACCACCAATGCTGCGAGATCGTCCGGGCGGACGGAGGACAGCGCCCCACCGTAGCGACCTACAGGCGTTCGTGCGCCGCCAACAAGAAAAGCCTCGACCATGAGAACATCCTTCGCGAAAGTGAAAGGGACCGGCCCGGAATAATATACCGACCGTTCGTTCTATAAAGATTACACGGCCCGGCGGGCCGGTCAACAGCTGACGTCATCTGTTGACCGGCCCACGGCGGACCTGAACCAGTCCCGAACCCGGGATCACACCACCCGGATGCCGAGGTGGCCAGCCAGAAGGGGCGCCATGAGGCTGAGTTGGTAGTCGTCGATGACAACCCCCGCCAGCCCGGCCAATCCGTTGATGCCCCGGAACTCGGACGTCCGCAGATCAACATCCTTGAGCTTGGCCCCGGTGACGTCCAAGGTACCGATGGTGCAGTTCTTCAGGGCGATCCTGGTCCCGGCGCAGCCACCGAGATCCAACTCATTGATGATGCAGTCCGAGATCTGGAGGTCCATGAGTTTGGAGCCGCGCAGATTCACGTAGTCCAGCTTGCCGCCGTCGATCCGGACGGATCGCCAGTTGCCCTCATAGAGTTCAGCTGAGCCCCATCGAGGGTTACTGATTTCCACATCCTGCCAGGAGCTCCGTGCGGCGGTGAAGACGGGCGCGTACGGCTCGGCCAGAATGCACTCGCGGAATGTTGCGCCCCGAAGCTGCGCCTCGTTGAAGGAGACACCGTTCAACTCGCATTCGATGAAGTCGGAGCCGCTCAGCTCTTCTCCGTCGGCGGAAACCTTGGTCCACCTGACACCGTCATACCGTTCGCCACGCTGGAAGTCCGGAGCGTCGTCGTCGCGCAGTTCTTCCAAACGGACCGGTGAAATCTTAGGGGCCGCAACCTTCGCAGCCGCCATCAGAGGGATTCCGCCTTCGCTGCGATCTCCGTCAGGTCCTTGGCGAGGGCCTTGCGCGTCATGCTCATGCCGATTTTCCCGAAGAGAGCCATACCCACCTTGCTCAGGAACGACGGCTTGAGGACCTCGGCGCCGAACGTCAGCGTAAGGTCCGTACCGCCGTCGCGGTCGGACAGGGTGAAGCGCGAGGTGTAATCAGCGCCGCCCTGCAGCGCCTTCACGGTAGTGCTACGCGGCGGGTCTGCCTGGGACACCCACATTTCGACGGTTTCCTGCTTGCCCATCAGGGTGCGGGTCTCCTTCCAGCGCGTGCCTTCGCCGTACGGGCCCTCGCTGAGCAACTGGACGGAGTCGATGCCGGAGAGGGTGCCGGCCGAGCCCGGGATGTCCGAGATAACGGCCCAGACTTTCTCCGGGTCTGCCTTAATGTGCTGCGTCAGGGTGGTGGTGTGTTCCATACATCGAGCCTAGACCCGACCCCTGACAGTCCCAATTAAGGCGGTCAGCCAGGTGACCACAGCGCTGACACCAACACCCCAGGCAATGTCGGTCACCGCCACCATCAGCGGGAAGTCCTTCAGGACTGCGAGCGCCGTCAACGCCCAGGTGGAGTACGTGAAGAAGCCAAACAACGCTCCACCCGCGACCCGCCGGCCCAGCGTGAGGTCCGCCCTCCTTGGCCGCACGCCATAGTGAACGATCCCCGCAACGAAGACCACGTAGAACAGCATGGCCGCGACGGGTTGCGGACTGGATGCAAGAAGGTGTCCGATCTGGCTTTGATACTGCCGCTGCGCCACGGTGACGATCCATACGACGTCGATCACTGCAAAGATCACGGCTGCCAGCGCGTAGGACAGAAGCCAGCGCTTCATGCCGGGGCTCATCCCTGGCGCCGGGTGTCAGCGTAGAGGCTGTCCACGATGTGCCGTGCACGTTCTGTGAAAGCCCCCCGCTTGAGTTTCATGGTGGGTGTCACGATTCCGTTGGCCTCCGTGAGGTCGGTCAGCAGCAAGACGAACCGGCGCACCTGCTCGGAGCGTGCGATTTTCGCGTTCGCAGCACCGACGGCCTTGCCAATCACAGCGAGAAGCCGGACATCGTCGATTTGGACTGCACCGCCGTCGTCGGGAATCCGGAGACCCTTCAGATCTGCAATGCCCTCGCGCTCGGCCCACGCCGCCAAGGTTTCGGGGTCCAGCAGCACCAGGCCCCCGAGGTACGGCTTGCCCTCCCCCACCATCACGGCATGGGCAACCAGCGGGTCGCCTTCAACGTAGCCTTCCCAAATGGCCGGAGAGATGGTTTTCCCGCCGGCCGTGACAATGACGTCCTTGATCCGGCCTTTCAAGGTGAGCCGTCCCAGGTGGTCCAGCTCGCCAAGGTCCCCGGTCCGGAAGTAGCCGTCGACGAACGCTTCGGCATTGTCTGCCTGCCGACGGTAGCCGGCAAAGACGCCCCCACCGCGGGCCAGGACTTCACCTTGGCCTGAGAGACGCACGGTGGTACCGGGCATGGGGACGCCCACGGACCCCGAGTTGATGGACCCTGGCAGGTTGCCCGTCAGTGGGGCTGTAGTTTCCGTGAGGCCGTAGCCTTCGATGACGGGAAGTCCCAGTCCCCGGAAGAAAAGTGACAGGTCCGCATCGAGCGCGCCTGCGCCGGACAACAGGTAATCAAGGCGTCCGCCCACCAATTTCCGCAACCGGGCGTAGAAAAGGCGGTCGAACAGAGCCCGCCGGACGCGAAGGGCGGCGGAGGCACGGACGGTAGGGTCGGCGTCGTGCGCTTCTGCAAACCGGCCCCACTCCACTGCCGTGCTTTGCGCCGAAGCCCACACGCGGCCCAGCCGTTTTTGCGTTGCGGCGGCAGCGGCCGATGCCTGGATTTTCTGCAGCACCCGGGGAACCACCACCAGGAACGTGGGTTTCAAAGCGCCCAGCGCGGGCACCACGTCCCGAGGATCTGAGAGGTGGGCGATCCGCATGCCGTTGGCCAGGCAGATCAGTTGCAGGCCTCGAGCCAGGACGTGGGCCATCGGCAGGAAGATGATGGTGTTTCCACCCTCGCGGACCACCTCGGTGTAGGCTCCGGCGACGTTCAGGACCTGCCCCACGAAGTTGCCGTGGGTGATGAGCGCACCTTTGGGCGCCGCCGTGGTGCCGGAGGTGTACACAATGGTGGCCACGGAGTCGAGATCGGCCAGCAGGCGGCGCTCTTCCACGGTGCCGTCCGGGATCCCGACACCGCGGGCCACCAGATCTGCCAGGTCGGCGCCGGGGCAGGCATCAATGGTCCAGATCCCCAGGGGATGGATTCCTGCGTTGCCGAAACCCTGCTCCAGCAAAGCCGCGTGCTCCGCCGTGCCGCCCACGGCAAGCCTGACGTCGGCATCGGCCAGGATCGCCGTTACCTGCGGTGCCGCTGAGGTTTCGTAGACGGGAACCACGACGGCGCCGGCGAACCAGGCGGCCATATCGGCCAGCGCCCATTCGTAGCGGGTGGGGGACATAATGGCCAGGGACTCCCCCGGCTGGATGCCGGCCGCGATGAAACCCTTGGCCAGCGCACGGACCTCGTCAACGAACTGTTCCGTGGTGACTTGCCGCCACGGATCGGTGATGGCCGTATCTGCCGCACGGACTTCAAAAGCGATGTGCCCGGGGTTCGTCCTGGCGCGCTGCATGAGCAACTCGGTGGCGTTGCGGTGGTTGGCCGCGTCAACCAGCGGCGGGGAGGTGAATTCTCTCAACGGACACCTTCAGCAGACAGGGATTGCAGGTGCTCCTGCATCAAGCCCAGAACGGCCTCGAGAAAATCCCCGACGACGGCTTGGTGTTCAGCGGGCAGCGCGTCCACGTGCGCAGTGGCGGCAGACAGGAGCGGATGCAGCAGTTCCTTGACTTGGAGGGATGCCGAACTGGTGACGTTGACGTGCACTTGTCGCCGGTCTTCCGTGCTGCGGAATCGTTCAACGAACCCGTGCGACTCCAAACGACTGACCAGCGCAGTAGTGGTGGCCGCTGTAGCACCCAAGTCCGAGGCGAGGGCCCCCACGGTGACGGGCCCCGAATCGGCCAGGACGGTGAGCGCCCTGTAGTCAGTGAGGTTGAGTCCGAGCGCCCGGGCTACCTCGCGTTCGGTCTCATTAGCCAAGCCAAACAGACCTTGCAACGTCCGGGAGGTCGGGTGGGCCAACTCTCCGGTAGCCTTTTCATGGTTTTGCATGGTTATATAGTAATCAAATTAGTTTGAACATCAAACAGGCTAGGAAATCGGCACTGTCAGGGAAACGCCGCTGGTGCCGCCGTGAGAGGAACACTGTGAAGGATTCAGAGAGGAAGGGCCTCATTGCCCTTCCGGTGGTGGTACTGATGGGCGGACTCGTCGCCGCGGCCGGAAGCCACCACGGAGCAAGCCTGGCCGCGATCCCGGTCTTCGCCGCCGCAGTCGCCGCCGCGTTCATCATTCAATGGCTTGTCTTCATCCCCTCCTTCAAAGCGCAGACAGAGAAGTACTTCGACCTCACCGGCTCTCTGACCTATGTAGCCATCACCGTCCTATTGGTGCTTGCCACGCCCGGGGTTGATGCCCGATCGCTGCTCCTTGCGGCCATGGTTGCCGCATGGGCGCTCCGACTGGGCACGTTCCTGTCCCGGCGGATCCACAAGGCCGGCAAGGACGACCGCTTCGACGAGATCAAGCCATCGTTCGTTCGCTTCCTCAACGTGTGGACCATTCAAGGACTCTGGGTGGTCTTCACTGCCGCAGCGGCATGGGTGGCCATCACCAGCACCAACCGGGTGGCTTTGGACTGGCTGGCCGTCCTCGGATTCGTGGTGTGGGCGGCAGGATTCGTCATCGAGATCGTGGCCGACCTGCAGAAGAGCCGGTTCAAGGCCAACCCCGCCAACAAGGGGAAGTTCATCTCCAACGGACTGTGGTCCAAGTCCAGGCACCCCAACTACTTTGGCGAGATCCTCCTGTGGACCGGAGTGGCCATCATCGCCATCCCGGTACTCCAAGGCTGGCAGTGGGTTGCGTTGGTCTCCCCGATCTTCGTGACCCTCCTGCTCACCAAGGTCAGCGGCATCCCCTTGCTGGAGAAGAAGGCCGACAAGACCTGGGGCGGGGAGGCCGTGTATGAGGAGTACAAGAAGAGCACCCCGGTGTTGATCCCCAAGCTCGGCTAGCCCGCACAGCAGGCCTCGCAACGCAGGCTGATTTCGTTACGGGGCCCGCTCTGCGCGCTTCACACCCGTTTTAGGCCGCACAGCGGGCCCCGCAACAGCAGGCCCACAACGCAAACGGCGCGTGCCCCCGGAAGGAGGCACGCGCCGTCGTACGTTTGAAACGCAGTGAACCGGACGAGTCTTAGCTGAAGAGCTCGCTCTTGGGTTCGTTGTTCTTGACCTTCTGCCAGCCGAGCCACAGGACCAGGGCGAAGAACGGGATGGTAGCGAGGGTCCACAGGCCCAGCAGGAAGACCTCGCCGGTTTCCTCGTCCGTCATGGAATCGAACCCGATCAGCACGGTGATCGCCAGCAAGGCAATGAGCCCCACCCAGCTGGTCCACGGCGAACCGGGCATCGGCAGGCTGGAGACGTTGCCGCGCTTCTTCCGCAGGGCAATCTGGCTCGCGAAGATGGAGCCCCAGGTGAAGATCACGCCGATGGACGCGGTATTCAGTGCGAGGTCGAACGCGTGCGAGCCACCCAGCCAGATGTTCAGGAGGATGCCTACGAGGTAGACGCCGCCGATCGCGAGAATGGCTGCGTACGGCACGTGGCGGGTGGACATCTTGGTGAGCCACTGCGGGGCGTGGCCGTTGTTGGCCATGGTGCGGAAGATACGGCCGATCGAGTACAGGCCCGAGTTGCAGGAGGACAACGCGGCGGTGATGACGATCATGTTCATGACATCGCCCATCCAGCCGAGGCCCATCTGGCCGAACACGGTAACGAACGGCGAGGTGCCGGCAACGTACTGGTCGGACGGCAGCAGCATTGCGAGCAGCGTCACCGAACCAACGTAGAAGACCACAATACGGACCACGACGGCGCGGATCGCCTTGGGAACTTCGCGTTCCGGGTTTTCCATCTCACCTGCGGTGATACCGACGAGCTCGATGGCGTTGTAAGCGAAGATCACGGCGTTGAGCACCAGGATCATCACCAGGCCGCCCTTGGGGAACATGCCGCCGTCTTCGTGGAAGAGGTTGGCGACGGACGCGTTGCCGTCGCCCACCTTGGCGTTGGTGACAACCATGAACGTGCCAACAGCCAGGAAGATCACGATGGCCGCGACCTTGAGGCAGGAAGCCCAGAATTCGAACTCGCCGAACGCCTTGACGCTGAACAGGTTCACGGCCACCAGCAGCACCAGCGCGGCGATGGCGGACAGTTCAATGGGCACGTTGGGGAAGAAGAACTGGAAGTACAGGCCGATGGCGATCAGCTCGGCGATGCCCGTCATGGCCCAGTTGATGAAGTACATCCAGCCGGAAAGGAACGCGCCCTTCTTGCCGAACATTTCACCGGCGTAGCTCACGAAGGAGCCGGACGTCTGGCGGTACATGATGAGTTCACCGAGCGCGCGCATCAGCAGGTAAGCGATGACGCCGGCAATGGCATAGGAGAAGATCAGGGCCGGGCCTGTGGAGGCCAGACGGCCACCGGCACCCATGAAGAGGCCGACGCCGATGGCGCCACCCATGGCGATCATGGTGACGTGGCGGCGGCTCAGGGTCTTCTGGTATCCCTCGGCGCTGAGGTTGGAGTCCGAGGCTGCAGATGAGGCCTTGGAGCTCTGGAGATCTGTGGGAGTACTTTGCGGCACAGCTGTTCCTTGTGGGTTGGGGTGTTGCTGTAGGTGTCACGCCCATGCCGGAACACAGGCGGCTTTGGCACACAAAATTCGAGCTTTTCCTCGTTGGAGGACCCGAAGTGTGACAAAGAACGCAGAACGCCGAAGCTTCGCGCAACCCGTCTATCTTACGGGATTAACCCCAATGCCCGTGACGCAGGCAACAAGGAGCTGTGGACAAGGGCCCGGGCTGCCCTTGGAATTGGTGCTGTTCAGCCCAGTTCAAGCACCATATTTCCGGCCTCATCTGCGAAGACTTTGTAGGACCTCAAGGGCTTGGCGCCCGTGGTGGAGCAGCCTGTTTGGAGTTCGAAAGCGTGTTGATGAAGCGGGCACACCACCACTTGCTGGTCGATGGTGCCGTCCGCGATCGGACCACCTTGGTGCGGGCAAACACCGGACACGGCCCTCAGGTTTCCATCCCGCAGGCGGAACACGGCCACCTGCTCGCCGTCGATTCCAAATGCCCGGCCTTCACCGAACGGGATTTGGTCAACGGGGCCCAGGAGGTGCTGGACGTTCGATCCAGCGGCGCTCCCGGACCCGGCGGCGCTCCCGGACCCGCCGGCCGAACTCAACCCGGCGATCACTGGCTGCGCACTCATCGGACCGGCACCTGCGGCAGGACTGTCAGGGGCAGGGAGGTGCGGAACTGGCCGGGCGTCAGTGGATCATCGCGTTCGCTCCAAGGGTCCACATAGCTGTCCACCGAAGCTTGCATGGAAGCGTCCAGGCGGGCAGCGATCCCCTCGGAATCGTCCAGGATGACACTGCGGATGTGCTCGATCCCCACCCGCGGCACGAACGCATACGTCCGTTCCAGCCAGTTCGCGTTCTCCCGGTAGTACTGCATGAACCGGCCTGCAAGGAGAGTGACCTCTTCCGGAGTATCCACAGTGACCAGCAGATCGCCCTTGCGGATATGGGCACCGGCGGCTCCCCCGAGGTAAATTTCCCAGCGGCCACCTTCCACGGCCACCACACCCACGTCTTTGACCAGGGACTCGGCACAGTTGCGGGGGCAGCCGGAGACGGCGAGTTTCAGCTTGGCCGGCGCTTCAATTCCCTGGAACCTGGATTCCAGTCCGATTCCCAAGCCCGTGGAATCACCTGTTCCGAAACGGCAGTAGTCCTTCCCTACACAGGTCTTGACCGTGCGGAAGCTCTTGCCGTAGGCGTACCCGGAGGGCATGTCCAGATCGGCCCAGACCTGCGGAAGCTCTTCCTTGGGCACCCCCAGGAGGTCGATCCTCTGCCCACCGGTCAGCTTGATCAGGGGAATGTTGTGCTTCTCGGCGACGTCCGCGATCCGTCGGAGCTGCTGCACCGAAGTCACCCCGCCTTTCATTTGCGGGACCACGGAGAAGGTGCCGTCGCGCTGGATGTTAGCGTGGACGCGGTCGTTGATGAACCGGGCGTCCCGTTCGTCCACATAGTCCCCGGCCAGCATCATCTTCATCAGCGACGCCAGCCCCATCTTGGATTTGGCATCCTCAGCACTGCCCGGAGCCAGGGCGGCGAAGACCTCTGACACGGAACGGAGCCCACGGGACCGGATCTCCGCCATCAGGGAAGCCTTGTCCAACGGAATTCCGGGAACGTAGTAGTTGGCGGCCGGGTCTTCCTCCACAGCACCGCCGGCGGCCCACTCCACCACTTGGGTAACCATGAGCTTGCACGAGCCGCACCCTTTTCCAGCACGGGTGGCGTCCATGGCAGCGGACACTGAAGCGCACCCGCCACGAACGGCGGAGACCAACGCCCCTTTGGAGACGCCGTTGCAATTGCAGACCTGTGCGCTGTCCGCCAGTTCGGCGACGCTCTCTGCCTCCCCCGGCGACCCGAGATCGAACATCAGCGAGAGCCGCTCCTCCGGAAGGGGCAAGCCTTGATCAAAGGCCTGGGTCAGGTAGGCCACCTTGCGGCTGTCACCCAGCAGGGTGGCCCCCACCATTTTGTTGTCCCTGATCACGATCGACTTGTACACACCGCGGCTGGGCTCGGAGAACACGATGTGCTCGTCGCTGTCCCGTTCCGGACCATGAAGCCCCATGGAAGCGACGTCGACGCCGGCCACCTTCAGTTTGGTGGCGGTCCTGGACCCCAGATACATCGACGAGCGGTCCACGCCCGTCACATGGTCGGCCAGCACGGCGGCCTGTTCCCACAAAGGCGCAACGAACCCGTACACCTCGCCGCGGTGCTGGACGCACTCCCCCACCGCGTAGATCTCCTCTTCGTCCATCACCCGCAGGTGGTCATCCACCACGATTCCGCGCTCCACTGCCAAACCACTGACGACGGCGACATCCACGTTGGGTCTGATGCCTGCAGTGACCACCACCATGTCGCAGTCGATGGTGGGTTGATCGCGCAGGGCCACCCCGGTGATGCGGTCCGATCCCAGGATGGCCGTGGTCCGGCTTCCGGTGTGCACCCCGATGCCCAGCGCCTCAACGCTTCGCCGCAGTATTGCACCGCCGTCGGGCCCCATCTGGGCGCTCATCAGGTGCCCGCCCGAGTGGACCACGGCGACGTCCAGGCCGTAGGCCTGCAACCCCCGGGCTGCCTCCAGCCCCAGCAATCCACCGCCGATCACCACAGCCTTGCTTTGCTGATCGCGGTGGTGTTCGCGCCGGGCAAACTGGATCATTCGGTGGGTGTCATCCATGGTCCGGAAGGTGAAGACGCCGTGCCGCACCGTGCCGCTGGGCGTGTAGATGCCGTCCATGGGTGGCAGGAAGGAGCGGCTGCCCGTGGCGATGATCAGGTGGTCGTACTGGACCACACGGCCATTGGCGGCGAAAACATGCCGGCTGAACTTATCTATCCGATCCACGCGGACCCCGGAGTGGAGGGTGATGTTGTTCTCCTGGTACCAGGGCAGGTCATTGAGGAAGATGCCCGCATCGCTTTCCTCGCCGGAGAGGACGTGGCTGAGCATGATCCGGTTGTAGTTCCCGTACGGCTCGTCGCCGAACATGGTGATGTCAAAAAGATCGGCACCACCCCGGGCCAGGATCTCCTCCACAGCCCGGGCGCCGGCCATGCCGTTTCCGATCACTACCAGCCGCTTTTTCATCAGTGCTCCACCATTCCGAGATCCACCACCACGGTTCCCCGTACCCCGGCCGGAGCCACGAGGAACAGTTCGATCACGGACCCGCCTTCGGTGTCTTCCACCACCCTGAGCGGGATATGGACATCGCCCTTGGCCCCGATGGGGAAATAGCGCAGGGGAATGCGGTCGCGCATCAAAACCACGGTGATCAGTTCAGGGCTGGAATTGCCGCCACGGAAGTACAGCGTCTGATTGACCACGCCATCCGGAACAAAGTGTGAGAGTTCAGCGTGGATGGGAACCGGTTTATCCAGCCCGGTGCCTTCGAAGTGGTAGATGCCCTGCAGGAAGAGATTCTGGATGATCACGGGACAAGTCCTTTCGGCCGGTTCCCTTCCCATGGTGCTCCGCCGTTGTTTCAGGACGCTCGATGCCGTGTTTCCGCCCGCAGGACAGGGGGTAACGATCCCTTTGCGAACAACTCACCGGAGCACAGAGGACTACAGCAATTCGCCGCCCTGCATCCCGTAGCGGACCCACGAACCTGCCGAAGCGCCCCGGCCGGAGCCGGCGACGCGGCCGCCGTCGACGCGGCCGCCGTCGACGCGGCCGCCGTCGACGCGGCCGCCGTCGACGCGGGCGCAGTGATCGAACCACTCAGCCAAGGCGCGGTCGTGGCTCACGATCACCAGTGTCCCGGCGAACGACGCCAATGCTGCCTCAAGTTGTTCCACCAATACCGGTGCCAGATGGTTGGTGGGCTCATCCACAATCATGGTTTGGTACCCGCCCAGGAGCAGCCGGGCCAAGGCGAGGCGGCGTTGCTGCCCCGCGGACAGGCCACCCACGGGCACGTGGAACTCGGCGGGCCGGAAAAGACCCAGGCGAAGCAAGCCTTCCGCGTGTTCATCGATGTTGCCACCCAGACCAGCGGCGAATGCCGGAAGCAACCGCAGCCCCGGCCGCGTGGGAACGTCGAGCTCCTGCTGCAGGTAGCCCACCTTGCCGCGGACGCCCACCGACCCCGTGGCCGGTTCCAGGTTCCCCGTCAACACGGACAGCAACGTGGATTTGCCGGCTCCGTTGGGCCCGGTGATGAGTACCTTCTGGCCGGTTTCAACCCTAAGGTCGGTGGGCTGAAGCCGCCCTGGGACGCTGACGCCGTGGGCTTCCAGCGCGGGTTCGGACATCACGTCGGTCGCAGAACCCAGCGGAGCTGCCAGTGTCAGCGGCACTGGTGGGCGGTCCACCGGGTTCTCTTCGAGCCGGCGGAGCCGTTCCTGGGCGTTGCGGACCTTGCTGGTGACCGCGCTCTGCCAGGTTCCGGCCTTGAAATCGAAACCCATCTTGTCGTTGTCGCGCTTGCGTCCGTAGCCCATACGGTCGGCCACTGTGGCAGCTTGGAGCCGTTCGGCAGCCATGGCGTCCAGCCATTGATCGTATTCCTGGACCCAACGGGCACGTTCGGCGGCTTTCTCGCGGAGGTAGCCTTCGTAGCCGTTCCCGTAGCGGTTCACGGCACGACGGTCGGCGTCCACTTCGATGATGGTGGTGGCGACTTTGCGCAGCAGGACACGGTCGTGCGAGACCACAACTACCGTGCCGCGATGCGCAGCCAACCGGGACTCAAGCCAGGCGGTACCGTTCGCGTCGAGATGGTTGGTGGGCTCGTCCAGGAGCAACGCTTCGGCAGGATCGGCCAGCAAGCATGCCAGCGCTACCCGCTCCTGCTCGCCGCCGGACAAGGAACCAAGCGTTCGACGGCGGTCCAGGCCTCCCAGCCTCAGCTTGTCCAGCGCTGCTTCCACCCGGGATTCGGCGGCGTAGCCCTCGCGGAGTTGATACTCCGTTTGCAGGCTTCCGTAGAGCTCAAGTTCCTCGGTGTCGGCGTCGGCCAAGCCTGATTCGAGGTCCAGGATGCGGGTTTCAAGGGAACGCAGTGAAGCCAGGGAGGAATCGATGGCATCTCCTACGGTCACCGACTCGGAGAAGCCATGGGTCTGCGCCAGGTAGCCCACGCGATAGCCGGGGTTGCCACTCAGGCCGGCCGCGCCGTCGTCGGGCGTTTCCACGCCGGACAAGAGCCGCAGCAGCGTGGACTTTCCCGCGCCATTTTCGCCGACGATGGCAACGTGCTCGCCGTGGTGGATGACGAGGTCAACGTTGTTGAGAAGTTCGCGGTCCCCATAGCCGTGGGAAACGCCGGAAAGGTAAAGGTGGTCAGTCAAGAGGAATCCTCGCAAGTCCGCAGTGGGTGGCTCAAAGCCGTGTGGGTACTGGGGATGCAGCCGCAGATAAGGGCTGCGCTCAAGACTTCATCGCTCCAGCCTGCCCGGCGAACGCGGCGCCGTCAAGCTGGGACACCACGGATGACACCAGGAGGAACCGGAAAACCCTTGTTGTGGTGACACCATAATGACGTCACAATGGTGTCATGCAGCTAAATCAGTACGTTACCGCCGTCCAGCATCAACTGGACACCGCTGCCGAGGCCGGAGGTCCGGAAGCACGGGCCCTCAGCGAGCGACTCACGGCCGCAGTGGAATCCACAGTCCGGCTGGTCCTCCTCGAGGCCCTCTCCGACGCCGCACGCGAGATCACCCTGGAGCTTGCCCCGGGCTCGGTGGAGGTGAGGCTCCGCGGCCGCGACCCCGAATTCGTGGTCAGCAATCCGCCAAGCGGGGACTTCGAAGCAATGATCGAGCAATCAATCCTGGGCACCATAGCCCCGGAGGACTTCGACGCCACCAGCATCTCGCGCACTACGCTCCGCCTTCCGGATCAGCTCAAACAACACGTTGAGGAGGCCGCCGTCAGGGATGGCGTGTCCGTGAACTCGTGGCTGGTCCGGGCCGTCGCCGAGGCGCTCCACGGCAGCCACCCGGCCAACAAAAGCAAGCGCCGCGAACCCGGCGAGCAGAACTTCACGGGATGGGCGCGCTGATGGCGACCTTCCAGACTCCCCAGCCGATCGCCGTCGTGGTTGACGTCTCACTCCGCGGCGATGTGTTGATCGTGGCCCGCGACCACCCCGAAACCGAGGTAACGGTCCAGCCCCGCAAGGCAAAGCGAAGCCTGGACGTCAGGATGGCTGAGCAAACCACCGTGGACTACTCGGATGGCCGCTTGCAGGTCAGGCTTCACCCCGCCTTCCGCCACAGCTGGTTCAGCGACGGCGGCGCAGTGGAAATAACCGTGGAGGTTCCCTTCGGCAGCAGCCTGGAGCTGAAGACCGCCATGGGCGACCTCCGCTGCGAGGGCGAATTCAGCACCGCCGACCTGAAGACCGACTTGGGCCACATCCGCATCGACCACTGCGGCGAGCTCCGAGCCCACACGGACATGGGTGACGTCACCGTGGAACGCGCGTCAGGACGGTCCAGGATCAAGACCGGCTCAGGCAAGATCCGCGTCCGTAACATCGACGGGGTTGCCACTGTAAAGAACGGCAACGGCAGCACCTACATCTCGCACGCTTCCGGCGAACTCAGCGTCAGCGCCGCCAACGGCGATGTCTCCTTGGAGCAGGCCGGCCTCTCCACGACAGTCAAAACGTCCAACGGGGACATCACGGTAGGGGAAGTGGCCGCGGGCACCCTCACGGTGCAGACGGCAGCGGGCGCACTGTCCATCGGCGTGCGCCAAGGTACCGCGGCCTGGCTTGACCTCAAGACCAAATATGGACGGGTACGCAACGCACTCGACCTCGCCCATGGACCTGGCGAATCCACGGACACAGTGGAGATCCGTGCCCGCAACGCCTACGGCGACATCACAGTGACGCGTTCACCCGCAACAGCGCACGCCTAAACCTACGCCGTGGCCAGGGCCCGCTTCCGACGAGCCTTGGCCAGCCGCGTCCCTATCAGCCCCTGCCGCGGGCTGAACAGATACACAAACGCGAACACCACGCCTTGGGTGAGCACCACCATGGCCCCCGATGCTGTGTCCAGGTAATAGCTGAGGTAGATGCCGGCCACGGAACACACCACGGAGATCACCGGCGCAAGAACCAGCATCCGCGAGAACCGGTCCGTCAGCAGGTAGGCGGTGGCGCCCGGGATGATCAGCATGGCGACCACCAACACCACGCCAACCGTCTGCAGGGCTACAACCGAGGTCAGTGCCAGCAAACCCAACAACAGCGCGCCAAGCCTGCGGGGTGAGAGGCCGATCGCGTGCGCATGCGTGGGGTCGAAGGCGTACAGCGTGAGATCGCGGCGTTTGAGGATCAGTATTGCAAAGGCAACCACGCCCAGCACCACCACCTGGATGAGGTCGGGGATGCTGACGCCCAACAGGTTGCCGAAGATGATGTGGTTCAGGTCGGTCTGGCTTGGAGTCACCGAAATCAGGACCAGGCCCAGGGCAAACAGCGACGTGAACACGATGCCGATCGCAGCGTCTTCCTTCACCCGGCTGGTGTTGCGGACCACCCCGATCAACGTCACCGCGATCAGCGCGAACACCAACGCACCCAACGCGAACGGCGCACCCACGATGTACGCGAGGACGACGCCGGGAAGCACCGCGTGCGAGACGGCGTCGCCCATGAGGGACCAGCCGATCAGGACGAGCCAGCAACTGAGCACCGCACAGACAACCGCTGCGATGGCCGTGGTTGCGAGCGCCCGCACCATGAAGTCGTAGCTCAGGGGTTCCAGCAGGAATTCCACGGTTCAGCCCCTGTTCATGACGTCGAGGCCGAAGGCCATGGCCAGGTTTTCGGGCTGGAGCACGGTGTCAGGACTGCCGTGCATGAGCACCTTGCGCATCAGCAGCACCGCTTCGTCGCAGAGCTGGGGCAAGGCATGGAGGTCATGGGTGGAGACCAGGATGGTGGCGCCGTCTTCCGCCAGCTCACGGAGGAGCCGGGTGATGGTGGCCTCGGACCGTTTGTCCACGCCCGCGAACGGCTCATCCAGCAGCATCATGGTGGCTCCCTGGGCGATGCCACGGGCCACGAAGGCTCTTTTCTTCTGTCCACCGGAGAGCTGACCGATCTGCCGGTCGGCGAACTCGCTCAGTTCCACCCGTTCCAAGGCGTGCCCGACGGCGTCCCGGTCGGCTTTGCGCGGCCGGCGCGTGAATCCGAGGTGCCCGTAGCGGCCCATCATCACCACGTCCCGGACGGACAAGGGGAAGGCCCAGTCCACGTCTTCGCTTTGGGGGACGTAGCCGATCCCGGCGTCCTTGCGCATCTTCACGGGTGGCTCTCCGTTGATGAGGACCCGGCCGGAATCGGGTTTCACCATGCCCATGATGACTTTGAACAGGGTGGATTTGCCCGAGCCGTTCATCCCCACCAGGCCGCAGATCCGGGAATGCTGCAGGGTCAGGGACGCGGAGTCCAAGGCCAGGACCTCACCATAGTGGACCGTGACGTTCTCTACGGCGATCGCGGGGGTGCTCATGACGTTCCTCCTGTGAGTGCCGTGGTGATGACTTTGGCATCGTGGCGGATGAGGTCGAGGTAGGTGGGAACCGGTCCGTCGGCTTCGGACAAGGAATCCACGTACAAGGTTCCACCGAACCTGGCGTCCGTGGCACCCACCACCTGCTGCATGGGGGCGTCTGACACCGTGGATTCACAGAAGACTGCAGGTACCTGGTTTTCCTTCACGAACTCGATGGCCCGGGTGATCTGCTGCGGCGTGGCCTGCTGCTCTGCGTTGACTGCCCAGATGTAGACCTCTTTGAGGCCGGCGTCGCGGGCCAGGTAGGAGAAGGCACCTTCGCAGGTGACCAGGGCCCTTTGCTTCTCCGAGAGGACGGACAGCTTGGACACCATCTCGTCCTGCACGGTCTGCAGTTGGGCGTTGTAGTCCTTGGCGTTGGCTTCGAACTCTGAAGCATGGGATGGATCCAGCTTCGCGAAAGCCTTGGCCATGTTGTTGGCGTAGATCTGGACGTTCTTGGGCGACATCCAGGCGTGCGGGTTGGGTTTGCCCTGATAGGAGTCCTCGGCGATGGGCATGACCTCGACGCCGTCGCTCACCACGGCGTGCGGCACGTCCAGGTCTTCGACGAACTGGGCGAACCAGGCTTCGAGGTTGAGCCCATTGTCCAGGATCAGGTCCGCTTGGGCAGCTTTGCGGATATCGCCGGGTGTGGGCTCGTAGCCGTGGATTTCGGCTCCGGCTTTGGTAATGGACTCGACCCGGAGCTTGTCCCCGGCCACGTTCTTGGCGATGTCGGCCAACACAGTGAACGTTGTGAGCACCACGGGTTTGTCATCACCTCCCGCGGAGGAATTCCCGCCACAGGCGGAGATCCCCAGGGCAAGGGCGATGACAGTCAGGACAGCAGCGAAACGGCGGACATCTTTGGCGCGCCGAAACGAAAAGTTAGGCATACCGAAAAGTGTAGCCAAGCGAGGGCCACCCGGCAAAGCTAGGCTGGTTACATGGGCACTCTTTCCACCAAAGCATCTCTCTATAGATTCACTGCCCTTGACGCCGTCGCAGTGGCTGTCTACCTCGCCTTCACTGTCTACTTCACGTTCGCGGGTGAATCCGTGGAACGGCTGATGCTCCAGCTCTTTCCCGAGCCGGCCACCGCATCCTATGCCGTCAATGCGGTCTTCTATGCCGGCGTCGGAATATTCGCGGTGGCATCAGCCTGGCGGGTGATGGGCAGGGACCTCAAGATCCTTGGCACCCGGCCATGGTTCACCCTGGGCATGGTCCCCTTGGCGATCGTGGTGATGCTCATTCTCACGGCCCTGCTGGTGGCGGCCTTCGGCACGGCTCAAAGCTCAGAGAACCAGCTGGGCATCCAAGGCCTTCTGCAGCAGGTGCCTGCCTGGCTCATGGCGCCCTTGCTGGTGCTGCTGGGCCCCTTTGTTGAGGAGTATCTGTTCCGGCACTTGCTGATCGGCAAGCTGTCGCGGTACCTGAACATTTGGATCTGCTGCGTGATCTCCGTGGTGGTCTTTGCCTCCATCCATGTGGTGGGCCGCGAGGGACTGGTCCTGTCAGCGTTGGCGCCCTATCTGGGCATGGCCGTGGTGCTAGTGGCGGTCTATGTCTGGACGGGGAAGAACCTGATGTTCTCCTACTTTGTCCACGCCGCCAAGAACCTGATGGCCGTTGTCCTGATCTACGCGATCCCGTCCGAGCTGCTGCCCAGCTAGAAGCTGGCCTGCCCAGCTAAGCCACGCTCTTGCCCGTCAGCACCACCCGGTGGCTGCGCGAGGTCCGCCCCGTGATGTAGACCTTCACGCCGTAGCTGGCGTTCGAGCCTCCCGGATAGCGGTAAGCCTCCCCCGGGTTGTAGACGGGCGGGCTGTCCGGGTCTGCTGCGATGCCGGGTCCGAACCCGATCACGTCGTTCCCCACACGGTAGGCACCCATCCCGGAGGTCAGCTGGAAGGTCCCGGACCCAGCGCCGGCCTCCTCCACCCCGCTGAGCTGCCCACCTGCGCGGAAGGTCAGCTCCAGGGCGTACGAGGTTTCGGCACCGTTGAAGTCCAGCTCCAATTCCACTGTTCCGTCCGCCACGTTCGGCGTGACCGTGATGGACGTTGCCAGACGATGCTCCACGGTGGGCCTGTTGCCGAAGTCCATGGAAGCACTGAAGCGTCCTTCGTTGACCAAAGGGTAGATGCCGTCCGAACGCTGCACATCCACCGGCAGCGGAAGGTAGAAGTTGGCGCTCAGCTCATCTCCCAGGCGAACCGCGGGACCATCAACAACTGCGCGCCGGCTGCGGAACGGCCCGAGGTCGAAGAAGCTTCGCGAGAGCCGCACATCCGTCAGGACCGCCTCGCCGTGACTGAAGCGCAGGAAGGTGGGATTGGTGGCAAGTCCCGAGCCGATGCCGGACGTGACATCGTCACACCCACCAAAGACCGTGACCGCACTCCGGCCACCGCGGAAGCGATGGATTCCACAGCTGGCCAAGCCCGCATGCCCGGGAGCCATCGCTGCCGGGAGGCTTTCCCCCACCTCCCCTGCTGGAAGCTCCACGGCTGGAAGCTCCCCGGCCAACCACGGATCAAGCCGGACCCTCGCCAGGGCCTTGGCCGGTTCCAGCAGCGGGAATTGCCGCAACCAGGCCGCAGCAGCAGCGAAGTCGCCGTTCCCGTCCTGATTGGCCAGCCGGCGGTACAGCAGCTGGAAAGCTTCGCCGTCAAACCTGTTCCACTGGTCCTGCCTGCGCGAGAACAAGGACTCCGCACTGCCATCGCTGCCGAACCACGGCAGGAACGCCGTCAGGTTGGCCCGGACATGGTCAAGGAGTCCGGGCCGGCCGGCGTGGTCGGCGATCGCCAGCAGTGATGGGTTGGTCACGGCGGTGGCGTAGAGCGGGCTCCTTTCGGAGTACATTCCATCCGGCAGTTGGTCGATCCCCTCGGCCAGCCATTGGCCGATACGCTGCTGGATGTCCGGACGCGGAGTTCCCTCCGATTCGTGCAGCGCGTGGATGCGGGCCAGCGCGGCACACAGCTCCCAACGGTGGTTGGGGGTGTGAACGCCGCCGCTGATCAAGGCGTCAGTAATACGCCCGACGACGGCGCGCAGCCGGCTGACGGTCCCGGCCAAGCCATCTTTCGGGGAACCCAGGATGTCCAAGGCCATGCAGGCGTCATTGATGGTGAAGGCAGAGTCCGGCGGCGAACTGAGGTTGGTGCCGTCGAACAAGCCGGTGGGCCCTTGCAGGTGCTCAAGCCTGGCCACACAGTCCGCCATGAGCCCGGGCAGCCTGGCCGAGCCCGCGTGAACGGATCCGGGTTGGGTGTAGACGGTGGCCAAAGCCAGCAACCTGCCCATGGCGGGGCGGTGCGCCAAAGCCGGCACGCCGCCGTCGGACGCTTCCAGCAGCGTGTCCACTTGGCGGTCGGCCGCTTTGATCAGTTCGCCGAGGAACGCTGCATCCACCGCAACTGACGCTGTTTGGTGATTCACTCCGGGCCCCTAATCCTTCAGTCCTGCGCTGACGTCAGCGTTGAGCACATATTTCTGGAACACCGCAAACACCAGCACCAGCGGGAGGATGGAGATCACGGAGGCACCCAGCAGCACGGGCCAGTCGATGTTTTCCGCGCCCACAATGCTGCGAAGTGCCACCTGCAGGGTGTACCACTTGGGATCGTTCAGCACGATCAGAGGCCAGATGTAGTCGTTCCAGCGCCACTGGAAAGAGAAAATGGCCAGCGTGAACAGGATGGGCTTGGACAGCGGGAGCATGATCCGGAAGAAGATGGCCAGTTCGCTGGCGCCGTCGATCCTGGCCGAATGCAGGAGATCGTCCGGGACCGTCAGGAAGAACTGGCGGAACATGAACACACCCGTGGCTGTCAGCACGGAGGGCACAATGATGCCCGCCAGGGAGTTGTACAGCCCCAGGTCGCGGATCACCGAGAACGTGGGGTTCAGGATCACTTCGGTGGGCAGCATGGTGGTAGCCAGGATGCACACGAAGAACAGCCGCGTTCCCTTGTTGTTGTACTTGGCCAGCGCATAGCCGGTGCAGGCACTGAAGAACACCGTGAGGACTGTGGTGACCAGCGAAACCGTGGCCGTGTTCAGGAAGTACCGCGCAAAATCCACCCGTTCCCAGGCATCCACGAACCCCTGGAACGTCCATTCCCGGGGAATCATGGACAGCGGATAGCTGAAAAGCTCGCTTCCGGGCTTGAATGAGCTCAGGAGGAACCACAGCAACGGCAGCGCGTAAATGGCCACAATGACCCAGAGCACGGCCGTCAGCGGAGCGGACAGGTTCTTCCGCCTGGCACGGGCCTCGCGGGTTTTGCCCGGGAGTTTGGCCCCTGCAGCAGGGGGCATTTTGGTAGCTGTTGCCATGGTTCAGCCCTTCTTCTTGTTGAAGCGCAGCTGGATGAGCGCGATAGCCAACAGGACCACCATGAGCACCATGGAGGCCGCGCTCGCGTAGCCCACCTTGGACTGTTCGAAGCCGGTCTTGTAGATGTACTGGACAATCAACGTGTTCTCCGTTCCCGGTCCACCGTTGGTGAGCGCCTGGATCATGGCGAACTCCTTCATCGCATGGATGGTGGAGAGCAGGATGACCATGAACGACGTCGGCGCGATGCCGGGCAGGATCACATGCCGGAACCGTTGCCAGGCGTTGGCGCCATCCAATTCGGCCGCCTCCAGGAGTGCCTCGGGGATGTTCTTGAGCGCCGCGATGAACAGCAGCATGTTGAAGGCCGTACCACCCCAGGCCGAGGCGAAAATGACCACCATCAACGCGAGGTTGCCGTTACTGGACCACGGCACCGGGCCGCCGCCCAAGGTGGTGATGACGAAGTTGACGAAGCCGAAGTCCTGGCCGAACATCCATTTCCAGATGACACCCACTACGATCGGCGAGATCAGCCACGGCAGGAAAATAATCACCTTGGCCGCTGTCCGCCCCCGCGTGGCTTTGCTGACCAGCAGCGAGGCGATGCCCAGGGATGAGACGTAAACCAACGGCACCGAAAGAACCGTGTACAGGAACGTCCGTGTCAGCGCCGCGTAGAAGGTGCTGTCAGCGAAGAGCTTTTGGAAGTTGGCCAGGCCGATGAAGTTCAGCTTGCCCACGCCGCGGTAATCCGTGAACGAATAGATCAGCCCCAGCGCACCAGGCCAAACGAAGAACACCAGGAACAACACCACGTTGACGCCGATGAGGATCAGTGGAGCGATGACGTAACGGTTGCGCCGCCGTTGCTGGGACTTGCTGCGCACCGCCGGTGAGCCAGGCTGTTCCGGCCTCACCGCGGGGGTGAGCGTTGAATTGGCCATGGCTTAGGCGCCGTTGTAGAGCTTCACGATGTTCTCCACCGTGGTCTTGGCATCCTGGCTGCCGCCCAACATCTTCACGGTTTCCTCCCTCAAGGGGTCTCCGGAGAACGGGGTCTCGGCATAGGCCTCGGCGACGACGCGTTTGATGGCGTTGTCACCCTTGGCTTGGTTCCCGGCAATCTGCTGCTGGTAGAGCTCAAAGGAGGCCTGCTGGTACGGATACTCCACCTTGAGACTCTCCTTCACCGGCAGGTAGCCGCCCAGCTTGGCGAACTCGGTGTAGTTGGCGTCGTCGTAGAACCAGTCGATGAACTTCTTGGCTTCTTCGTCCGCGCCGGTGTCCTTGAAGGCCACCATGAAGCCGCCGCCGAGATTGGTGGCGTTGACTTCCTTCTTGGGCAACGGCACCGACAGCCACTCAAAGTCCTTGATGTTCTTGTTGAAGTCCGCCACCTGCCAGCTGCCGGAGTAGTAGGCAGCTACCTGCCCGCTCTTGAACATGGCGTTGCCGTCTTCTCCGCTGAGCCATACTGACTTGGGCATCGTGGCGTCGTCGTTAATTTTCTGGAAGTACTCCAAGGTCTCTACGGCCTTGTCATCCGCGGCGTACTTGTCGCCGTTCTTTGCAAAGGCGTCGCTGCCGAACTCGTACATCATGGCGCGCAGGCGGTGGCCGGAACGGTCCATCACCATGCCGTACTTGGCCCCGGCCTTCTCGCGGACCTGATTCACGGCTGCTACGAATTCGTCCCAGGTCCAGCTGTTGTCGATAGCCGTGGGGTAGGCCACTCCGGCTTTGTCGAAGAGGCTCTTGTTCACAAACAGGCCCACTGCGGTGAGGTCTGACGGGATGGCCGGGAGCGTTCCGTCCGGGGCCGTCTGCAGGAACTTTTCATCAATGTTCCGGGCCTTGGCGATATCGCTGAGGTCCTGGAGCTGATTCACCCAGAGGGGGTCCAGGCCCGTGACGCGTGCCAGCGCCGGAAGGTCATTGGCGGTTGCAGCATTCTTGAGCTTTGTAGTGATGTCCGCAGTGGGAACGTCCACCACCTCGATGGTGATCCCGGTGGCTTCCTTGTACTTGGCCGCAGCCGCGGCGAATGCGCCTCCCTGGTTGGTGTCCCCTGAAAGGACCAGTTGGAGGGTCTTGGCACCGCCCTCGGCGGAGGTGCCACCACCGCTACAGGCAGAAAGTCCGACCGCGAGGGCGGAGAGGCCGAATGCCGTCAATCCGAATTGCCTGCGGCTGATGCTGGAGATGCGTGTCTGCTCTGACAATGCTCTGTCCTTTTCTCACGGGGCTGCCGGCCGGGGCCTGACTGCGGAACTAGGACGTGGCGCGGGGGGCCACGTTGCCTTGGTAGGAAAAGCCTTTCCTGCACCCACTGTGATCTATGTCATGACAATATGTCAAGGTAATGTATGTACATCTCCAACGTTGGAGAGGGTCCTAGGGCCCGTGACCAGCAGGCTCTTCGGAATCCGGACCAAACATGACCGCAAAGGCCTACCAGCCATCCGGCGTCGGGAATAGCGTTGGGGGCATGACACTGAACATCCAGGTAGTAGTCGATTGCAAAAAGCCGCATGACCTCGCCGACTGGTGGGCCGAAACCCTCGACTGGAGTGTGGAACCACAGGATGAGGCGTTCATCCGATCGATGATTGAGCAGGGCTACGCCACCGAGGACCAGACCATCACGCACAACGGCAAGCTGGTCTGGGCCGAGGGCTGCGCGATCGTGCCTGCCGAGGACACGGACCCCACGTCCGGCCGGCGCATCCTGTTCCAGACCGATGCCAACGAAAAAACCGTCAAGAACCGCGTGCACTGGGATGTCCGCCTGGACGGCCGGGACAAGGATGAGGTGCGGAAACAATTGGAGGCCCGCGGAGCAAAGCACCTCTGGACCGCCAGCCAGGGACCCCACGAGTGGCACACCATGGCCGACCCCGAGGGCAACGAGTTCTGCATCAGCTAAGGCCATTACTAGACTCGGAGTGTGAACAACCAACTCCCTGCCAAGGTTTCCGACATCTTTGACCCCTCACGCTGGCGCACCGTTTCCGGCTTTGATGACTTCAAGGACATGACCTACCACCGGCAGGTAGAGCGTTCCGCGGACGGCACCGTCAAGGACCTCCCCACGGTCCGGATCGCGTTCAACCGCCCCGAAGTCCGCAACGCCTTCCGCCCGGGAACGGTGGACGAGCTCTACCGCGCCATGGACCATGCACGCATGACGCCGGACGTTGCCACGGTGCTGCTCACTGGCAACGGACCGTCGGAAAAAGACGGCGGACACTCGTTCTGCTCAGGTGGAGACCAACGGATCCGCGGACGCGACGGCTACCGCTACGCCCAAGGGGACACCCAAGAGACCATCGACCCCGCCCGTGCCGGCCGGCTCCACATCCTGGAAGTACAGCGGCTCATGCGGACCATGCCCAAGGTGGTCATCGCCGTCGTGAATGGTTGGGCGGCAGGCGGCGGCCACTCACTGCACGTGGTCAGCGACCTCACCATCGCCTCCCGCGAGCACGGGAAGTTCAAGCAGACGGACGCCACGGTGGGAAGTTTCGACGCCGGTTACGGCTCTGCGCTGCTGGCCCGCCAGATCGGGCAGAAAGCCGCGCGGGAGATCTTCTTCCTTGCCCGCGAATACTCTGCCGATGACATGGTCCGCATGGGTGCCGTCAACGAGGCCGTGGACCACGCACGCCTGGAGGAAGTAGCCCTGGAGTACGCTGCGGACATCGCCCGCCAGTCACCGCAGGCCATCCGCATGCTCAAATTTGCCTTCAACCTGGCCGACGACGGCCTGGCAGGCCAGCAGGTCTTCGCCGGCGAAGCCACCCGCCTCGCCTACATGACCGACGAAGCCGTGGAGGGCAAGGAAGCGTTCCTCCAGAAACGCGACCCCGACTGGTCCAGCTTCCCCTACTACTTCTAGGACTCACCCTGTGGACATTGATCCCGTACTCAAAGCACTGATGGCCGCCCTCCACGGCGAGGGTCCCGCCGTCGAAATCGTCACCGGCGACGACGGCGAACCGCAGGCGGTCCCGGTGGAGACCGGCGTCGAGGATGCCGCTGTGGTGGTCCGCACTTCCGGTTCCACAGGCACCCCCAAGGCAACCGTCCTGACCATCGACGCCCTCGCGGCCTCGTCCGTGTCCACCGCCATGGCCCTGCGCGGTGAAGGCCAGTGGTTGCTCGCGCTCCCGCTGCAGTATGTGGCCGGAGTGCAGGTCTTGGTCCGCTCGCTGTACGCAGGCACCCGGCCATGGGTCATGGATCAGTCTGACGGTTTCACGCCCGAGGCGTTCACCGCGGCGGCCGGGGAACTGACAGACAAGATCCGCTTCACCTCCCTGGTTCCCACGCAGCTGCAGCGGCTCCTGGACTCCCCCGCGCCGGAAACCCTGGCCGTCCTGCGCCGGTTCAATGCGATCCTGCTGGGCGGCGCTCCAGCGTCGCCTGATCTCCTTGCCACCGCCCACGCAGAGGGACTCACGGTGGTCACCACCTACGGCTCAGCCGAGACCTGCGGCGGGTGCGTCTACGACGGCGAGCCGCTGGACGGCGTCGAGGTCCGCATCGGTGAGGGCGAGCTGGAAGGCCGCATCCTGCTCGGTGGCGACACCGTGGCCGCGGGCTACCTTGACGCCGCCCGCGCGTCCAAAGCCGCCTTCTTCGAGGAGGACGGCGTCCGCTGGTACGTCACCGGCGATCTCGGCGAGCTGGACGACGACGGCAGGCTCACCGTACTGGGCCGGGCGGACGATGTGATCATCACCGGCGGCGTCAAAGCCTCCGCCGCCTACATCCAGTCCAAGCTGGAAGAGCTCGACGGCGTCACCGCGGCTTTCGTCACCGGCGTCCCGTCGCGCGAGTGGGGCCAAGCCGTGGCAGCTTTCGTAGCAGTGACCGATCCCAGCCCCGAAGGCATCGAGGGCTTCACGTCCCGGCGCGAGGCTGCGCTTGGAGTCCTGGCACCGAAAACTGTGTTCGCTGATAAGGAATTGCTCATGCTGCCCAATGGGAAACCGGACAGGCTGGCCATGATTGAACGGCTTTCCGAACTGCATCAGGGACAATAGACACGTTCTTCCTCCCGAAACTGACTCTAGATCAACCGCGAAATACACGAGGTACTACACGTGGCGACAGCTGCACAATGGATCCAAGGAGCCCGGCTCCGCACACTGCCCGCGGCCATCGCGCCCGTCCTGATCGGTTCGGCAGCGGCGTACGAGCTCCACGCGTTCCGGCTGCCGAACGCGATCCTGGCTGCGCTCGTGGCGCTCCTGCTCCAAATCGGCGTGAACTACGCCAACGACTACTCCGATGGCATCCGCGGCACCGATGAGGACCGCGTTGGACCCCTGCGCCTCGTGGGATCCGGGGCTGCCTTGCCTGAGCAAGTGAAGTGGGCAGCGTTCGGACTGTTCGGCGCCGCAATGATTTGCGGGCTGATCCTGGTGATCATCACCCAGTCATGGTGGCTGATCCTGGTGGGCATCGGATGCGTCCTGGCCGCCTGGGGCTACACGGGCGGCAAGAATCCCTACGGCTACATGGGCTTGGGCGATGTCTTCGTGTTCGTGTTCTTCGGGCTCGTTGCCACCCTCGGCACCACCTACACCCAGGCCGGCCAAGTCAGCCTGGCCGCCGTGATCGGTGCAATTGGTACCGGCCTCATCGCCTGCGCCCTGCTGATGGCCAACAATGTCAGGGACATTCCAACGGATACAGCCGCCGGAAAGCGGACCCTGGCAGTGCGTCTTGGCGACCGGCATGCCCGTGAAAGCTACGTGTTGATGCTGGCCGTCGCCATCCTGCTGGTCATCGTGCTGGCGCCCACCAAGCCGTGGATGCTGATCGTCCTGCTGTTGATCCCCGCGTGCCTGATGCCGGCCTGGCTGATGGTCAATGGGAAGAAGCGCAAGAGCCTCATTCCCGTGCTCAAGCAGACCGGCATGATCAACCTCGGCTACAGCCTGCTGTTCTCGCTGGGGCTGATCCTGAGCCGCGGCTTCTAAGTTTTTGTACAGCTAACGCCCCCAAGAAGGCTTCTTGGGGGCGTTAGCTGTACAAAAACTCCTAGACGGAGCCCGGGCGTTTGTCGTTGTTGACGGCGATGTCCGGGTTCTTTTCCACCAAGCCGTCCTCGGCTGCGGCGTCCTCAACCTCGCCGGCGGTCCTGATGGGCTTGGCCCGCCCGGAGAAACGTTCGCGCATGGCAGCCGTGGCGGCGTCGCGCTGTTTCTGGAAGAACAGGTAGCTGATGGCGAACGCCATCAGCCCGGCGAAGATCACCGCCGGGATCAGCCCAACCCCCAAAAAGTAGAAGAGCACGAGCAACGGCGCGAAGAGCGCCAGGCGAATGAGGGAATACTTCAGGAAAGCCACCATCCAAGTTTAGCCGCCCCTATGGTTGCACTCTGATCACGGGCCTGCAGAGGGCGTCCAGTGAACGGCTTCCGGCGACTAGACTTGGTGCATGCTCCGCGTTGTAGGCGTCGTCGTTGTCCTTGTCATCTTCGTCTATGCCCTGGTGGATGTTATCCGCACGGACAAGCACCAAACACGCGGTATTTCCAAACCCGCGTGGATCATCGTGATGATCGTCCTGCCGCTGCTGGGTGCCATCCTGTGGTTCATCTTCGGCCGGCCCTATGGCAAGCCCACGGCAAAGGCCGTACGCCGCTATCCAACAGCTCCGGACGACGACCCCGAATTCCTCAGGAACCTGGAAACCCGACGCCGCAACCAGGCCGAGGATGACCGCCTGAAGAAACTCAAGGCTGACCTTGAAGCCAAGGAGCGTGAGCTGGGCGATAAGCCCTCGGGCGGCTCCGAGGAGGCGACAGGCAACGGTTTCAAACCCGGCGATGCCAAGCGCAGTGAGCCGGACCCCCATGACACGGACGAGCTGAAGTAGGCAAACATGGCCCAGCAAGCTGATGGTTCACGGCAGTTACCTTCCACCACACCATCAGCCATCGGGCCCACAGCGCGTCCCGCACCGCCACCCCGTCCAGGTGTTTCCCTGTCGGTGCCGCCTCCCATTGCCGCGGCCGTAGTGCCACCAGGCACCGCACGGCTCTCCCGCTCCCTGTGGGTTGCCAGCTTTGTGGCGGGAATCGCCGTCGTCGTCTTTGGTTTCCTCGGCCGTGACGCCCACTTTGAACGCCTGAAAGGCGTCATCGGTGGCATGGTTCCCGACGGTGACGCCCAAGCTGTCGAGGGGTCCACCGCCGTCGTTTTCCTGGGCAGCCTCGCCATGATCGCGCTGGTGGTGGCCATGGAAGCTGTCCTGCTCGCGGTGCTTTTCAAACGCCGCGTCTGGGCACGGTGGACCTTGGCGCCCCTGGTCCTCCTGCACGCGGTGGTGACAGTGATCACTGCCGACTTTGTGGTGGCTCCCGGCACGGACGGCATCTTGCCCACGGTGTTGCTGGCGTCCCAGTTCATCCTTGCCGCGGCAGGGCTGATCCTGCTGTTTTTCCCTTCGACTACCGCTTGGCTCCTGAGCGAAAAATACAGCGAACGGCTCAGCGACCGGCCGGCATAGCGGCCAGCATCCCTTCGCAACTTCGCATGACCACGCGGCACGCTTCCAGTGCCGACGGCTCTGTCAACGGATTTTCTGCGATCAGCCGCCAACGGCTCAAAGAGCTCCGGGCAGCCTCGCTGATCTGCCCGGGATCCGCCTCCGGGTCCACGCCCAACCGCAACGAGGGAGTGCTGCCACGGCCACCCACCAGCCGTTCTGCTTCAGCTTCCTGTTCCCCGCCCAGTCCCACCCCACCTGTACGCAACGCGGCGAGGAGCTTGAGCTCCCGGAACTCATGAGCGCCGGTCTGGAGCCGTTCCAACGCCGCTTCCAGCTGCGCCGCCCGCTCCCTGGGAGCGCCGCGGACCAATGACTCCAAGCCCACGACGACGGCACGCGCCTTGAGTGCGTCGGCACGGCTCTGGAAGAGATAGCTGATGGCGTCCAGCAAGGTACCCAGCCCGCTGCGACGTGCCAGTTCATGGGCCAGCTCGTTGGAATCAGTGGGACCGCCCCGGATCAGGGCAACACCCAACCGGATCCCGAACAGGCCAAACCGTTGCACCAGCGATGCTTTGGTGTCCGGGTTGAGGCCTTTCGGATCCTCTGAACGGACAAAACGGTCTGCGGACAGCATCATTCGTTCCCGTTGGTTCCGGTCCATCTGCGCCAACATCACCATGGCCTCATAGTCCGCCTGCCGCATGGTCCGTGAGCTCTGTGCCAGCAGCCCGGCCACGGGCACCACACCCAGGGCCAGGGGTTTGAGGTTCTGGTCCCGGCTGTACCTGTCGGCGATGACCGCTGCGGAAATCAGGGAGTCGATCCTTCCGGCGCCGATCTCGTCCGCCCGGGACAGGACAGCCAGGGCATTGACGGTACCGGATCGTCCGGCGGCGGTGTCCTTGAAGGATTCAAGGAACCGGACATCGGAGGCGTGCAAGTGCCGCATGAGATAGATGACGGCGTCCGCTGCCGTAGGTTCGTCTTCCGGCAGCAGGAAAGCCGCCGATCTCCCGGAAATGTCCTCGGACAATGAGGCTATGCCGGGAGTATCGATCAAGGTGAGATTGCGCAAGCTGGCTGATGGCCAGTCCACCACCAGACGCTCCACATCCCCGGCCGGCATATCGCCCAAGGACAAGACCAGTCGGCCGTCTGCACGGGTCACGGGGAGGTCTTGTGGTGCGCCCCTGAACGGGTACACCGTGATTTTCGGAGTGTGACCGTACTGGTACCACGTGACCACGCGGGTGCATTCACCGGCGTCAGTGGGAGCGATTTCCTCGCCAATGATCGCGTTGAGGAGTGTTGATTTCCCGGCCTTGACCATCCCGGCAACAGCGATGCGCAACGGCCCTTCCAACCGGCGGTCCAACTCGTCCACCACCGCGAGCGCGGCGGCGTCACCGTTGAAGACTTCCCGTGCGTGCCGAAGCAGGTCCGTGGCTCCGGCAATTCCCGGTTCCATCAGCCGGCCGGGACGGTTGAGGGTTTGGGTTGGTTTTCCATGGACGGAGCTTCCAGCAACTGCTGTGCTTCCCTGGCCAAGGTGTCCACTGCCTTGAGTTGGCCCCGGATCTCCTTGATCCTCATGTCCCGTTCCACGGCGTAGGTTGCGGCAACTTTTTGGGCAGCCGCCACGGATTCAGCCAGGGAGCGGTGGTGCTCCTCGGCGATCTCCGTGAAGTGGTCCCGGGTGGCCCGCTGGACCAGCCGCAACCTGTCCCTCAGCTGTTTTCCGACTTGGAACACAACATCGTCCACGTGCTTCCTGACCAGGATCTTGGCTTCGGCTTGCCGCTGCTTCAGCCGGGCTGCTTTGTCCTCCCGAAAGGCTTTCCGTCCCAACAGGAGGCCGGCGCCGACCGAGAGCGGGTTGATGAGGGCCATCCCAAAGATGCCAGTCAGGAGGCCGAACATCAGCACGCCGCCGTAGGAGCCGCGCATACCGATCAGCACCTTTTGCAGGGGTCCGAGGCGCCCGTTGTCCATCTTCTGGATGTCAGCCACAGGGTCCAGCACTCCGCCCGTATCGGCCACCTTCAACGCCGGCAGGGCCACCTCATCCTCGGAAAAGTGGTTCGCCACCTGGGTGGCCAGCCACTGGGCCCGTTCGCTGGTCCAGACGAAGGTATCGGAGACCGCAGCAGCGGTGCTCTGTTCCAGCCACTGGGTGAACTGATCCCAGGCAGGGCCGGGGTCCCCCTGGTCAATGGCGATTTCCGCTTCGCGTTGGATCCGGCGCAACCTGTCTTTCAGGTCGTACTCCATGTCTGCGATGAGGTCACCGATGCCGTCGTTGAGGGTGATCTGCCAGCGCGCAGACCGCTTGCGCAGCGAGTCCGCGTCCTCCTTGGCCGCGTTGAGGCCGGCAATCATCTGCGGCGTACCCTCGGGGTTCTCCAGGGCACCAAGCTCCGACTGCAGGGCGAGCCTCAGGTTTTCGGCCACGGACAAGAGATCATGGCCAACGGACCGGCGTTGAATTCTGGCCGCCTCCCCCACGATGTTGTTCCTTAGGTGGTGGATCAGCGCAGGGAACCCTGATTCGGCGTTCAGTTCCGTGTCCTGCAGACGCGCAGCCTGAAGCCGAAGCTCCGAAGAGACGGGGAACAAGGGTATGTCCGGCCCCACCTCGGCAAGGTGTTTCCGGTCGAGGTCCTCAATCTGCCGCCAGCTCGGATAGAGGTCGGTCTTGGACAGCACGCACACCACGTTGGGACTGATGCGCATGGCTTGGCGCAGGAACCGCATCTCCGGTTCGGTGTATTCCTGGGAGGCATCGGAGACGAACACCATGGCATGCGCTGACGGGAGGGCCGTCAGCGTGGTCAGTGTGTGGGTTGACCCCAGCCCACCCACCCCGGGCGAATCCACCACTGTCAGTCCGCCCGCCAGCAGTTTCCGCGGCAAGACAACCTCCGCCGCCACGATGTTCTTCGCGTTGCCCGGATTGCCTTTTTCGGAGACGTAGTCGGCAAGGTGGTCCAGCTGCACGGTTTGGCGTTCAAGCGTTCGTTCGCGACCGTCGCTTTCGAGTTCCGAACGAGTGCCTTCCGGCGCGCCACCATCCGCAGCGGGAACCAGGACAACGGCCGACGCCGGATCCCCCTGCCGTACCACCGTCGGCACAGTGGTGGCAATGTCGTCATCCACGGGACAGACGGGCGCATTGACCAAAGCATTGATCAGTTGGCTCTTGCCTTGCTTGAATTCGCCCACCACAATCACTCGAACGCTGGGATCCTGGAGGCGGTTTCGAGTGTTCTCCAAGCGTCGTCGAAGGTCGTTCCGCTCCCCCACCAGTGCCATGCCCTGCTCTACCAAGGTGGTCATCCGTACAGTTTCCGCCACGGTGTGTCCTTTGTTCTGCCTGCTCCGGTGCTGCCGTCCGGAGAGGCCACGAAGTGCCCGGCAGGCGTCCATCCGCCTGCCGGGCACTGCTGGGGGTGCTCTGCGCCGCAGCTCTCGCTACGGCGTGTGGACCGTTTTGCTGCTAGTCGATCTCAACGTCGTTCTTGGCAATGACGTTCGAATGGTCAATGTCGTTGTATTCGACGTCAACCTCGTTGTCCTCGATGTTCGTGTAGCTCGACTTATCAACCTCGAGCTCGTTGTCCTGGATCACCGTGGAATCGTAGTTGACCTGGACGTCCTCCAGTTCCACGTTGGTGGAGTGGTCGTTGGTGTATTCCAGCTCCACCTCGTTGTCCTTGATGATGGTGGAGTTCTCGATGTTCGTGTACTCCACGTCCACGTCGCCGACCTCCAACTCGTTCTCCGTGTTGTAGGAGTCCTTGTTGAACGAATCGGTGTTGTGGATGTTGGTGTGGGAGTTGTCGGTGTGTGAAGAGTTGTCCTCATTGAAGGAGTCCTCGATGTCCACGTCCACATCAACATCGGTGTTGTAGGAGTCCTTGGTCACCGAATTGTCCGAATTGTCGTTGAACGAATCCTTGACTTCGATGTCCGTGTTGCCCACTTCGACATCTCCGGGACCCGTCTCGCGGATGGTCACCGAGTTGTCCGTTGAGTGATCGTCGGTATTTGTGGTGGTGGTAGTCGTGGTGGTGTTACCGGAGTCCTTGACGTCATCACCGGCAGCAATGGCGCCGTCGCCCGAGGCGATGACAGCGTCCTGGTTGAAGAGCTGTGTGACATCACCGTCTGCCCAGATGTTCTGGTTCACCGACTGGTCGGTGATCGTATCGCGGTCATCAATAGTGGTGGTGTAGGAGTAGTTGTTCACCACGTGGACCAGTTGTTGAACGGCGTGGGCATGGTCATCGTGGTCGTCTCCGCCACCCCAGCCACCGCCACCGCCGCCACCGCCACCGTGGCCGTGATCGTCGTCGTCATCATGACCACCCCAGCCACCACCACTGCCGCCACCACCGTGGCCGTGATCGTCGTCGTCATCATGGCCACCCCAGCCACCACCACCGCCGCCGTGATCGTCGTCGTCATCATGGCCACCCCAGCCACCACCACCGCCGCCGTGATCGTCGTCGTCATCGTGTCCGCCCCAGCCGGCGCCGCCGCCGGTGGAGCCCTGGTTGCCGCCGGTGTTGTATTCACGGTCGAACGACGAACGGGCGTTGATCGGTGCGTAGTCCAGGACCACCGGGCGAACAGCATCGACGTCGGCCGAGGAAACGTCACGGAGGCCGGCTGCGGCAAGGGCAGCCTCGGGGTCGCGGACAAAGTCCTCGGCTGCGTCGGGATCGTTGAACAGGCTCATCAGGAACTGCACGAGCTGTTGTGCGAGTGTAGGCATTGGAATGCTCCCTCAAATTCTGTGGTGGGTGGTAAATGGCCCGGCGCCTTTGCCGGGCTCCCCTTCAACGTATGGCTGTGGTGAGGGCCCGGGCATCGGGGGTGGTCCCCCTACCGCTTGCCCCGGCGTTAGGGGGGCGCGGGATTTTCCGTTAGGGGGTGGAGGGGGCTGCCGCTCACGGAGGCGGGTACCCCTCCCCCAAGGCAAGGCGCAGGCGGACCAGGAGGTCCGATCGGCTGTCGGCCCCCAAGCGCCTGCGCATGCGTGCCACATGGTGTTCGGCAGTGCGTGGCGAGATGTAGATGGCCTCACCGATCTCCCGGTAGGTCTTGCCTTCAAGGAGAAGCCGGGCCACTTCACGTTCCCTGGCGCTCAGCCCGGACGGATCCCCTGCACCCGGGCCGGCGCCGTCCGGAGCAGGGGTGCCCGCAACGCCATGGTGCGGCTCCTCCGCCCCATCGTGGCCCGCTGCGGCCGGAGCGCCCTGGGGATGGATGTCCCTGGCGCAGGCCAGCAGCCTTACGAGGTCACGCCGTTCCTCCGCGTGCGCGGCGGCATGGCCGGCCAGCCGTGCCCCTTCCCAAGGCATGCCGACGGCGGCCAACCCGCGGGCCGCCGTTTCGACGTCGGACGCTTCAAACCGGCCGGCCAAGACCGAAACCCAGGCTTTGCCACCCACGGCGAGAACGGACGCCAGATGGCTGTGTTCCGAAGCCCGAACCAGCGAGGCAGCGTGCGGCGCAAGCTCAGCGGGGCTTTCGCTCAGCAGCGCAGCCTGCACTGCCGCCCAATGCAGCGGCACCGACCAGAGCGGTGGGTTCCCCAAACTCTGTAAGAGCTCCCAGGCACCGTCCAGATAGTGCGAGACGCGACGTGTTTCCCGCAACCGTGCAGCAGAAACCATCAGTTCGCCCCACGGCAAAAGGCTGTAAAGATCCACAGCTACGTGCATCATGGCTTCCCGGGCCCGGTCCCAGGCCAGGACCAGCGCGTGCACGTCGCTGCCACGCCGCGCCAACCCAACCTCCAGCGCTGCCAGCAGCAACTCGTCGCGGGGTGCCAAGGACCAGTGGTTTGCCTTGACGGCCTCGTTGATGGCCAACCGTGCCTCGTCAGCGTTGTCTTGCTGCATTGCGGTCCATGCCTGCAGGAGGAACAGCCGGGGTCGGGCAGCATCCCCTCCCTGGCCCGCGGCCAACGCCGCCCTGAGCACGGTGTCCGCTACCGCCGGTTCCCCATTGTGGAGTGCGCAGAGGGCTGCCAAGGCCCCCGGAGTCTCCGGCAAGGGAATCGCCGCGCCAGAGGCATTCATCATGTCCGAGGCCCTGATGAGCTCCGGCAGGGCCAATTGCGGGTTGGGTCCAAGGGTCTGCCGCAGGCCCTCCTGGGTGAGCGTCAAAGCCACCGCCAGCAGCGTTGGCGAACCGGACGGCACGGCGGCTGCAAGGATCTCTTCAGCCCGCACGGCGTTTCCGGTGCCGATCATGGCCACTGCGGCCAGCGGCGCAGACCCCTGCAACCTGTCCGGCCCCAACCAGCTGTACGTGTCAGCGCTCCGCGACAACATTCCCCGCTGTGCCCACACTGCGGCTGCCACGTCCACCCCCAGGCGAAGGTGGGGAGGTTCGGGCAGCGCGAGCAGCCTGTCAACGATCCTGCCAGCTTCGTCCAGATCCCCGGTGGCGGCCAAAGCCTGGGCACGCTTCGCGGAAATGTGGAGCTCCTTGTTCCCGGCAAGAAGCGCTTCGGCATAGAGATCCACGGCAAGACGCGGATCCGTTTCCAGCACGCTGTTTGCCACCTCTTCAAGTTCCGCGGCAACGCGGGCATCCTGCATCCCACTCCTGGCGAGGTCGCGGGCCAGGTCTCCCAAGGGACGGCCTTCGTCCAGGACCTTGTCCACGAGCTCCCGCTGCAGCGCGCGGATGCGGGAGGGCGGGGTTCCATGCAGCAAGGCATGCTGGACCGTCCCCACTACGGACCCGTCGGCCAGCAGCAAGCCCGCATCCATGGCTGCAGTGATAATCGAGTCCAGGCCATCATGGCCTTCAAGGCCACGCGGCAGGGGTGAAGGCAGCGTGAACCCCACGGATAGGGCGAGGAGCAGCTCGCGGACTTTCGCGGAATCCCCGGAAAGCTCCGGAACAGGGTGTGGCGCTGCCTCGTGAAGGGCGGCAGGTTCCTTGAACGGGTGATCGTCCGGCCCGGGTGGAAGGTGCCCGGGCTTAGGGTCATGTCCCGTCATGGGCTACACCGCCGGAAGCATCGCTGGATCCGGAATGGTGCCCGTTTCCGAGGGCTCGGGTAAGGGATCAGCCGTGACAGGCGGGGGTACCGGTTCCGGCGTTGGCTCGGGTGACGGCGGTGGGGGGTCTTGCGTGAGCGTCGGTTCAGGCTGCGGCACTGTTGGCTCGGGCGACGGCGGTGGCGTGACAGGATCAGCCGGGGTCGCAGGTTCTATGACCGGTGGTGGCGTGGTGGGGGGCGGGGTAGGCCCACTGGCGGCGCCACCAGTAGGTGCCGGTGTGGGGGTGGTGGGAGCTGGAGTGGTGCCCGGAGCAGCGGGGGTTCCCGTGCCCGGCGCGGCAGGAGTGGCGGTGGCAGTTCCACCGGATGAGGTGCCCGAGGAGGTGCCGGCAGCCGGTCCGGCGGCAGATCCTGCGCCGGGTCCCGCAGCGGCCCCCGATCCAGTGCCGGTATTCGTGGTGCCGGTCCGGGCCGGGCTCTTCCCCGCCCCATTCCCTGCCTTGGTAACCCCAGCCCTGGCGCTGGCTTCAAGTCCACCCGTTGGCTTGCCGGCCGTCGGGGTTTCCCCGGTCTTCCCGCCACCAGCATCACTGCTTTGGCCCCCGGAAGCCTGAGGACCGCCGTCGCGCATGACATCAGCGGTCTGGTTGCCGAATACGGTCGCCAGCAGCCCACTGCCTTCGGGACTCTGTGCCGCCGTCGCCGTAGCGATGGTCAAGGCTGCTGCCGCTACTGCCGCGGCCGCCGCCATCCGGACACGCGGCCGGGGAGCGTGCCGGCCGGGCTTTGCGGACGCTGCTGTGATGACGCCCAGGGCCGGGGCCCGGCTCGCGGTATGCGGACGCCCCAGCGCACCACCTGCCACCACGTTGGCAGCCGCCGCCCGTCCAGCGACCGCTGCCGCCGCATCCACGGCGTCTTCGCCCCTTGAGCGCAAACCAGCCACCGCTGCACCAAGGCAGATGGAGGACTTGGGATCGGCGTCGACGGCGATGGGCCGGCCAAGTTCCACCGAAATCATCTCGGCCACGAGGGGAATGCGCGATGACCCACCGATGAGCAGCACGGCGCTCAGGTCCTGGGAGTCCACGTTGACGCTCTGCAAGCTTCGTTCCAGTGCTTCCACGGTTTCCCGGAGGGGTTCCTCGATCAGCGCTTCGAATTCGGCGCGGACCAGCCGCACGGACTGCTGTGTGCCCGGCAGTGAAACGGCCACACTGGATTCGCTGTCCATGGACAGCGCTTCCTTGGCCTCACGGCATTCCCGCCGCAGCCTCGAAAGGGCAGCCAGCATGTCCGGTGCCTCCGGATCCACGTCCGCAGACGCCTTGACGTGGCCCATCACGTGCCGCAGGACGGCGGCGTCGAAGTCTGCGCCACCAAGGGTTTCAATTCCGTCCGGGCGTCCCAGCAGCTCAAAGTTCCCGGCTCCGGCTTTGCGGAGGACGGCGGTGTCGAACGTACCTCCGCCGAGGTCGTACACAGCGATGACGCTGCCGTCTTCCACCCGCGTTTGGGAGGCGTAATGCAGGGCCGCCGCTTCCGGCTCACTGATCAGGGTGATGTCCTGGAGGCCCGCCACGTTGAGCGCTGCGAGGACCACCGACGTCCGGTGCCGGCCCCAGGCAGCGGGGTGCGTCATGATGATCGACGACGGCGCCGTCCCCTCCCGCTCCCCGGCCCTGTCCACCACCCACCGGGCCATGGTGGCGTACACATCCTCCGGGGCCAGCCACCCCTCGCCGACTGCGAGGGGGACGGAATCCCCGATCCGGCGTTTGAACTCACGCACCATGCGGTGGGGATCGTCCAGGCCCCGGCGTTCGGCCGCTTCGCCTACCAGCACCCGGCCGTCGTCGGCGTAGAACAACACCGAAGGCACGGCGCTGCCATGTAATCCCAACGGGAGGATTTCCGGTGTAGGGGTTGGACTCTGGTCCGGCTTAACCAGGGCTGCTGCGGTAAAACTCGTCCCGACGTCAATGGCGAGAACATAGTTCATAGCTACCTCAAAAGAACACGGCGCGTCGCTAGCGGGCTGCATCACAAGCGGGTCCTCAACAAGTTAGCACCTGCCTTGGACAGGCAAAAGGCTTGTTGAGTGCACCGTTTTGTTGTTTTCCGAGGGTCGGTCCCGGGCCAGGGACAACGCCCCTGCTCAGGCCCGGATTGGGACTCTGCCCCGAATTTAGAGACCGGAGTAAGAATGCAGGCCGTTAAAGACCGTGTTCACCAGTGTGAAGTTGATGATGACGCAGGCGTAGCCAACAATCGACAACCAGGCGGCACGGGTTCCGGTCCAACCGCGGGTGGCCCGGGCGTGCAGGTAGCCGGCGTAGACCACCCAGATCACAAAGGTCCAGACTTCCTTGGGGTCCCAGCCCCAGAAGCGACCCCAGGCTTTTTCGGCCCAGATGGCGCCGAACATGAGGGTGAACGTCCAGCCGATGAAGGCGATGGCATTGATGCGGTAGGAGAGATTCTCCAGGCTCAAAGCGTTGGGGACCAGGCGCATGAAGCCCAGCTTGTCCGTACGGCCAGCAGCAAGGCTCTTCTGGCGGTGCGACTGCAGCAACTGCAGCACGGACATGGCGAAGGTCAGCGTGAACAGCGCTGAAGAGAGCACTGCGATGGAGACGTGGATGATCAGCCAGTAGCTCTGCAGTGCCGGAACCAGATGACCCACCGGGGTCCAGAAAGCAGCCGATGCGGCCACCAGCATAATGATGGCCAAGCCGATCACGAACGTGCCCAGGAACCGCAGGTCGCGGCGGATGAGGACGATCAGGAACACAGCCACGGCAACAAAGGCGCCGGTGGTAAGGAACTCGTACATGTTGCCCCACGGCACGCGGCCTGCACCGAACGCGCGGGTGACCACGCCTGCGCCGTGGATGAGGACGCCCAACACCGTCAGGGCCACAGCTACGCGGGCAGGTGCGCGGCGTTCGCCGGCGTACTTCATGTCGCCGGCGGCGGTGCCGCCCTCAAAGGTGAGGCCCGACGTCGGACGCTCGGCGCGGCCTGCCGGCCCACCGGCGTCGGGACCTCCCAAGCCTCCCGCGACGCGGCCTGCAGCAACCGTGACCTTCTCGCCGGCAGTGCTGGCCGCAGCCTTCAGGTCCACGGCGCGGAGCATCTTGCTGCTCTTGGCCAGGTCCCAGGCAAACGCGATGAACGCCACGGTGTAGGTGCCGGCGGCCAACAGCATGAACAGCTCGCTGTATTGGCCCAGGGTTTCGTTGATGACGGGCATTACTGGTCCTTCGAGGTTGAGGAAGATCCTGCTGTTGTTGTAGCGGTGTCCTGCGTCTGTGGGATGTTCCATTCCCGGGCAAAGATCTCGCGAAGTGCTGCGGCTTCGCCGGCAAGGCGGTGGTCTTCACCGCGGGCCAGCAGGCCGTATTCCACCATGGTGCGGCCGTCCGCGTGGGTTCCGGTGCGGACCCAGACGCGGCGGCGGTTGATGTAGAGCGACATGACCAGGCCACCCACTGCGAGGAAGCCGAAGATCAGTGCATAGAGCTGGCCGGGGTTGTGGTGGATGTCCACGCCGATGTACTTCTTGACGCCGTCGAATGTGATGCTGCCCTTGCCTTCGGGCAGGTTGACGGTTGCGCCCGGGGTCAAGGTGATGCCCCCTGCCGCGAGGTCGCGGGCATTGAGCGGTTTCAAGTCCTTGACGTCCAGTTCGAACACGTTCTGGGGCACGCCCTTGTCCAGGCCGAGGTCTCCGTAGAACGAATTCAGGCTCAGCTGGGGGTTGAAGAGCTCCGGGGAAGCGCTGAACGAGGTGCCGTCTTCGGTGACGAACGCCGTGGGGAGGAAGAAGCCCACAAAGCCGAGCTGCTCAGGCTTTGCGTCCGGGACCTTGATGACCACCGACGAGTAGTAGTTGTCGCCCTGGACTTTGGCCGTGACCGGGCCTTGGAAGGAAACATTGCCCTCGCCGTCGCGGACGGTGACCAGGGGTGCGTAGCCGTTGCCGGTCAGGTAGAGGCTGGTACCGCCGAGGGAAACGGGATCGTTGACCTTGAGGGTTTCCTTCTTGACCGGTGAATCCGGTCCTTCCTTGGTGGTGACTTCGGCCGTGTAATCGATCGGCTGGCCGGCTTTGCCCGGGGATTCACGGTCGAACTTGGCTTCGAAGTTGTCCAGTTGCATCGAGTACGGCTGGAGCGCGCTGCTCTGGAAGTTGGTGCCCGGAGTGAATTGGTCGTAGCCCACCAGGGTGTTGACGAACGTTTCGCCTTCCACGAGGATGCGCTGGCCGCTGTACCCGTACAGGCCGCCGATGGCCACGGACACCAGCACCCCGATCAGCGAGGTGTGGAAGACCAGGTTGCCGACTTCCTTCAGGAAGCCGCGCTCGGCACCCAAGGACGGCAGGGCGCCGTCGACGTCCCTGACTTCCACGCGGTAGCCGCGCTTCTTCAGCAGCCCGGCGGCATCGTTGATGGCCTTCGACGCCGGGATCCCGGCGTCGGCGGGTACCGCCAAGGTGCCGTACTCCGGCAGGCGCGAAAGGCGCTTGGGGGTGCGGGGCGGCTGGGACTTCATGGCCTTGTAGTGGGCGATGGCGCGCGGGGTGACGCAGCCGATCAGCGAGATAAAGAGCAGGATGTAGATGGCGGAGAACCAAGCCGACGAGTAGACGTCGTATAGCTGCAACGCGTCCAGGAGCTCGCCGTAGGACGGGTTGTCCTTGATGTACTGCGTGACCACCGACGGGTTGGCCGGCCGCTGCGGGAACAGGGAACCCGGCACTGCGCCCACGGCGAGCAGCAGCAGCAGGAACAACGCTGTGCGCATGCTGGTCAACTGGGTCCAGGCCCACCGGAGCATGCCCTTGAACCCGAGGGCGGGAAGTGCGGCCTCGGACTTGGCCTGCTGGAGTTTTCCTTCCGCTGTGTTTTCAGCGGACGGTGACTTCTTCTTGGCTTTCACGGACTCGCTCATCAGATTGGCAACTTCACATCGTTTTGGAACCAGTACTGCAACTCGGTCACCCAGGTTCCCCACACGCCGGTGGCCATCAGGATGCCGAGCAAAATCAGGATGCCGCCGCCGATCCGCTGGATGGCCAGACGGTGCTTGCGGAAGTAGGACATGACTCCCATGCCTCGGCGGACAGCCAGCGCAATCAAAAGGAAGGGGATGCCCAGTCCAAGGCTGTAGACGAACGCCAGGAGCGCGCCCTTGGCTGCCGAGGAACCACCGGACAGGCTCAGCAACTGTACCGCGGAGTACGTCGGCCCAATGCAGGGCGCCCAGCCCAGTCCGAAGGTCAATCCCAGGAGCGGGGCGCCCCAGAGGCCGGCCGGCGGTTTGGCATGGATCTTCGCGTCGCGCTGCAACCAGCCGAAGCCGCCCATGAACACCACTCCCATGATGATCACCAGAATGCCCAGCAACTGCGTAATCCAGGCGTTCTGCGGGCCGGTCAGCAACGTGCCCAACTGCCCGAAGGCGCCACCCAGGAGAACAAAGATCACCGAGAAGCCCAGGACGAACAGGCCGATTCCGGCCAGCATGCGGCCACGCCGCTGCTTTTGGAGGTCGACGCCGGTCAGTCCCGTGACGTAGCCCAGGTAACCGGGGACCAGGGGCAGCACGCATGGCGAAAGGAAGGACACCAGCCCGGCCAGCAAAGCCACCGGCACAGCCAGCAGCAGCGATCCGTTGAGGATCGTCTCGGCGAAGGGACTGTTCATGGGTGCTACTCAGCCACTGCAGAAGTAATGAGGGCTTTCAACGTGCTCTTCTCAATCTCACCGAGCACGCGGGAGGCGACCTTGCCATCCTTGTCCAGGACCAACGTTGTGGGCACTGCGCCAGGAGGCACGATGCCGGACACGGACAGGAGCACAGCCCCGTCCTTGTCGTTGAAGCTCGGGTAGGTGATGTTGAAGGTCTTGTCGAAGGCCTCAGCCGTAGCTTGTTCGTCGCGCAGGTTGACGCCGAAGAACTGGACGCCCTGGTCCTTGAAGTCCTGGTGCAGGGCTTCAAGCTGGGGCGCCTCGATGCGGCAAGGTGCACAGGCAGCAAACCAGAAGTTCAGGACGGTGACTTTGCCCTTGAGGTCCTCGGGCTTTACCGTCTCCCCATTAAAGAGGGTGCCTTTGAGTGCCACTGGCGCGGCACGGTCCGCCTTGGCGAACTCCGTCACCGAACCATCGCCGGCTACGTAGTTCTTGTTGTCGCCTGCCTTGGCTTGCTTAGCCAGGGAATCTTCCTGGGCACAAGCGGACAGGCCCATGGTCAGTCCTGCGAGGAGGACGCCGCCGGCAGTCAACGCGCTGCGACGTGAAAGGTTCTTGTCCATGCTTCTATGCCCCCGGGGTGCTGGCCGCGCCGGGGAGCAGGACGGCAGCAGGTTCGGTGTATTCAACGCGCACGATCTTGCCGTTCCCGTCCAGGGTCAGGGACGTCAGGGAGGTGAGCGTGCATTCGCGCTTGCGGGGATCGTGTGCCAGCCGGCGTCCCTCTGCCGTCAAACGGGTCGACCAGATGGGGAGCTGATGGCTCACGAGGATGGCTTCGGCACCGTCGCCACCCAACTCAACCGCCTTTGCCCGGGCGTCTTCAACCGCAGCCAGAACCCGCGCGGCTTGCTCCTTGTACGGCTCGCCCCAGGAGGGACGCAGTGGATTGCGGAAGTAGATCCAGTGCTTGGGCTTCAGGAACTCGCTTTTGGTGGGGTGCAGCCCCTCAAAGTGGTTCTCGGCCTCGATGATGCGGGGCTCGGTGGTGATCTCCAGGTTCAGGGCCTCCGCAGTGGGCATGGCCGTTTCCTGGGCTCGCGTCAACGGCGAGGCCACCAAGTGGACAATCTTGGCGCCCTGGCCGGCCCGTGCCACAAAGTGGTCGGCCAGCATACGGGCCATCTCCCGGCCACGCTCGGAGAGGTGGAATTCCGGCAGGCGGCCGTACAGGACGCCGTCGGGATTATGGACCTCGCCATGGCGAAGCAGGTGGACAGTTGCTTGGGGCATGTTTACCAGTTTCTCAAAGAAGCGGGGCGATCCGAAATCTTCTACCGCTAGTAGAACTCAAAGTTTTTCCGAAATGTTCCCCGGAGTTGGAATAAAAGATGCATATGCATGTTTATACTAGACACGAAGCTCGGTTGACGTTTCAAGCAATGAGCTCGACCAGGCAAGCACGCAGTACCTACCAATCGATATAGGAGCAACACCATGATGACTCTCCCCGCTTCCGTCACCACCGGCACCTGGGCCCTCGACGCTTCCCACAGCGAGATCGGCTTCACCGTCCGCCACGCAGGCATCAGCAAGGTACGCGGCCAGTTCAAGGACGCTTCGGCCACCCTCGAAGTTGGCGAAACCCTGACCGACTCAAAGGTCACCGCCACCATCCTGACCGCCAGCTTCGACTCCGGCGACGTCAACCGCGACGGCCACGTCAAGGGCGAAGACTTCTTCGACGTGGAGAAGTTCCCGGAGATCACGTTCGTGTCCCGCCACGTCAAGGCCAACGGCAACAGCTTCGACCTCGTGGGCGATCTCACAATCAAGGGCGTGACCAAGGAAGTGTCCATCGAAACCGAATTCAACGGTGTCGCAGTGGATCCCTTTGGCAACACCCGCGCCGGCGTCTCCGGCGAAACCACCATCAGCCGCAAGGACTTCGGCCTCACCTGGAACGCCGTCCTCGAAGCCGGTGGCGTGCTGGTCAGCGACAAGGTTGCCATCAACCTGGAACTCGCTTTCATCGCACCGGCCGCTGCATAGTCTTTTTCTCCCCCGGCCCAGGTGCACGGGTCCCGCCCTTGTTCGCCATCCACACCGCACTTCGCAGAGGATGGCCAACAAGACGCGGATCCGTAGCCAGGCAAGCCAAACGGCGCCACCCACAGTCCCCGGCTGTGTGGGGGCGCCGTTTCGCATATCCGGAAGTCACCCCGCAATTGTTCGGCAAACAGCCTGTAATTACCTGCGAGTTGGCTCCGAAGTTCCTATGCAACCCTCAACCTGCGGTCTACAGTGATGCCATGAGTACCCCAGACGAAGCACCACAGCCACAGCAGCCCGGCTCCCAGCCTCCGCAGCCCGGCAATGTTCCTCCTGCGGGTTACCAGCCTCCGCAGGGCTACCAGCCACCCCAGGGTTACCAGCCGCCGTCGCAACCGGGCCAATATTCACAGCCCGGCCCGGGGCAGCCCGGCCCACCGCAGGCAGGCCCCGGACAGCCTGGTTTCCACTTCGAAATGCCCACCGACGGGCCCCGCAACTTCAACGACGTCATGCCCCAGGGCGGATTCTCGGGAATGTTCAAAACCCAGGGCCTCCCCACCGAGCTGAAGGTTTCCTACTTCATCTGGGTGATCTCCGGACTCCTTGGCCTGCTGTTCGGGCTGATCGGATTCTTCGCGATCATTGCCCTCTTCGCGTTCGCTCCCGGCGTTGCAGCCATCCTGCTGATCATCCTGATTCTTACCCTGGCCGTGGCAGCGGCGCAGGTAGTCCTGGCGATGAAGATGAAGGAAGGGAAAGAGTGGGCCCGCCTCGCCCTCACCATCGTGGCCGGCATCTCCCTGCTCCTCACCATTTTCAGTGCGGCCAGTGCCGGCGGATCCAGCACGGGCCTTGGCAGCAACTGGTTCGGTTTCCTCGTCAGCGCCGTAGCCGTAGTCCTGATGTGGCTCCCGAATTCACAACTCTGGTTCAAGGCAGTCAAGGGCCACGCTTAGCGCTGACGCAACTGCCGTCGTCGTGCCTTATCGACGGTGTACAGGCTGAAGGCCGCGGTAAATCCTCCCGGATTGCCGCGGCTTTCATCATGAAGGCGTAAGCCAACATGATGATTTTTGCCGTGAGCCGGAAATACCTGCGTGGGATCACCTGCAGCGTCAGACCCGGGAGGTACGGTGGAAGCAGAACCACGCTGGGGGCAGGGTCATTTTGCTGATCCCGGCGGCCGCACCAGCAGTCGAACAAGCAAAGGAATGCCATGAGCAACCCTCCCTACCCGCCGTCAAACCCGGGCGATGCCAACCAGCCCGAGCAGCCGGGCACCCAGCCTGCCGCTCCCGCCGCGCCCCAGTACGGACAGCAGAGCCCCGCCGCGCCGCAGTACGGCCAGCCCGCTGCCCCGCAGTACGGACAGCAGAGCCCCGCCGCGCCGCAGTACGGCCAGCAGTCATCCCCGTACGGCCAGGCTCCCGGCGCTCCGCAATACGGACAGGACACCAACTGGCCCAGCCAGCAGCCTGGTCCCACAGCTGTGCCGCCCATGGTCAACTACGCCTTCTGGATGATCGTTGCCGCCGGTGTTCTCTCCGCCATCAGCTCGCTCCTGTTGGCCACCACTGGTGCTGATGCCTTCATCAACGCCATGAACCAGCAGGCAAGCCAGCAGGGTACCGACCTCCCCGCAGGGTCCATGGAAAGCATGCGCGGTGTGATCGGCGTCAGCGCCGTCGTCGGCGCGATTCTGGCCCTCGGCCTCTACGCCTTGGTCGCTTTCCCCGTCCGTAAGGGCAAGAACTGGGCACGGATCCTGGGAACCGTCTTCGCGGCCATCTCCGTCCTGGGCCTCACCAGCCTGTTCCAGTTCGGCGCCACCTACGGCATCCTGCAGCTCATCGTGATCCTGCTGGGAGTCGCGGCGATCGTCATGCTGTACCTGCCGGCGTCGGCCCCGTACTTCCGCAAGGCGCAGCCGTTCGGCAACCCGTACCAGAACCCGTACGGCCGCTAGACACTCAGAGTTCCAGACGCTTCAAGCGCGGGCGCGGACCCGGCGAAGGCTAAACAGCCTGGCCCGGCGTCTGCGCCCGTTGTGCGTGGTACGCCAAAATCTGGAGCTCCGTGGCCATGTCCACCTTGCGGAGGTTTACGTGCGGAGGGACCTGCAACAGCACCGGCGCGAAGCTGAGGATGCTCCGGATCCCGGCGGCAATCACGCGGTCGCATACTGCCTGGGCTACCGTGGCGGGCAAGGCCAGCACCACCATGTTGGTGTGCGTGCGCTCCAGGACGCGCTCAAGCTCCGCGGAGTCGCTGACGCGCAGCCAGCCCACTTCGTTGCCGATCACCATGGGGTCGGCGTCGAAGATGGCCACGACGTCGAAGCCGCGGGACTCAAAGCCCCCATACCGGGCCAGGGCCTTGCCGAGGTTACCGGCGCCCACAATGGCAACTTTCCAGTCATGGGTCAGGCCCAGGGCCGCGGCGATGTGGCGGCTCAAATACTGGACTTCATAGCCGACACCGCGCGTCCCGTACGAGCCCACGTAGGAAAGATCCTTGCGCAGGGTGGACGAGCTGACACCTGAGGCTTCCGCCAGCGCTTCGGACGAGACCCGCTCCACGCCTTCGGCCAGCAGGGAGTTGAGCGCGCGCAAATAGAGCGTCATCCGGGCCACAGCCGCGGGCGGGATCTGCTTGGTGGCAGGTTCATTGTCCCCGGTGGCAGCCTCCGGGGACGGTTCCAGCGCAGTCACGGTATTCTCCATTGCGTCGCTTTGTTGTTCCACTCTATGACCCCCGGCCGGACTCAACAAAAGCCATTACCAACGGGTAATCCCTCAGCCCTCCAGCACCTTCTTCAGGGTGCGGGTGAGCCGTTCCTCGTCAATCTTCCAAAAATCACGCTGGACGCCGTCCACCAGCACCACGGGTATCTCTTCCGCGAAGCGCTCCTGCAGTTGGGGATCGCCGTCGATCCGTTGCTCCTTCCACGGCACGCCAAGACTCTTAGTGACACGCTCGACGGCGGCACGCGCCTCAGTGCACAAGTGGCAGTCAGCTTTGGTGAGGAGAACGACGTCGGGAATAGCCATGTCTCAAAGGTACCGGCCCGACCCTCGTTACCTTTTTCGTAGCCCGTTTCCTGGTGCAGGATATGGGTGTGCTGGCCTGCTGACCCCGGCATGATTGCGACCCTCTGTTGATTCG